>NZ_OBDX01000011.1:0-188197 GCF_900215185.1 Pseudomonas sp. LAMO17WK12:I10
CTTCAAGGCTTTGGCAAAGGTGTCGGGATGAGCGGTGATACCCGTTTCAGCGTGGAATGCATCCGCTAATTCAGCTTGGCTGGAGAAGGGATGGGCTTGTGCAAGCTTGACTAGCATTGGGTACTGCTCCGCGGTAATCGCGGGCGGGCGTCCGATTCTAGGCATGACTTCGAGGCTGTCCAGGCAGAAGAAATGGTAACTTTAGTTTATTTTGTCTACACCCTCTAGGGACCCAGAGAAGCAAAGGCGCGGTGGCCGGTCAAGGTAACGAAGAGGCGGGAGAAACTTTCATATTCATTTAAGGAATAAAATAACTACTATTTATTCCTTTTAACATGAAGAGACACAGGGCACCTTAGAGGCCTGCACGGCGCTGCGCCAGTGCCCACCCCAGACAGGAAGGCCCATCATGATCATCAAGGCAATCAATGTTCGCAACCAGTTCAAGGGCATCATCAAGGAGATCCATGAAGGCCAGGTGGTCTCGGAGATCGATGTGCAGACCGCCTCGGGCATCGTCACCTCGGTGATCACCACGCGTTCGGTGCGCGACCTGGAATTGAAGGTCGGCAGCGAGGTCATCGCCTTCGTCAAATCCACCGAGGTGTCGATCGCCAAGCTCTGAGCCCCGCGATCCCGACCCCGCGTCATGCCCCGCACCCGCGCTCGCGACCCTCGCCGAACCCTGCCACAGGGCACCGGCGAGGCTGGCAAGCCGCCTTTTCCCGAGAAAAGTCGGGCCTCTTTAGAATGATTATTTCTTTGGGTTATGGGATGCGCTGATTCGCGCATATCCATCGCAGCGGAAAACACGCTGTTGTCCTGCTCCTATCCGCCATGAAATCCATCCGGCTGCTGAAGCGGAAAATCCCGCGCGAGCGGCTGCGCTGAAGCTGTCCCGGCAGCCGCGATTGCTGTTCGATCGGCATCTTGTGCGGCGTTCGCCACTCCCTAGAATCCGCCCCATCAGCTTCGTCCAACTATCGAATCGCTTAGGGAGTTTCACCATGATGAATGCCATGCAGATGCAAATGCCGATGAACGCCAACATGCCGATGATGCCGATGATGGGCATGCCGATGATGATGGCGACCATGAGCTGCGAAATGATGGACGACGGCATGCTGTGCAAGATGATGCCGGCCGCGGGCATGGACATGGCCATGTTCAAGAACAGCGCGCAAATGATGCAGATGATGATGAACTGCGGCATGCCGATGATGATGCACTGCGCCAACATGAGCATGATGTGCATGTCCCAGGCGAGCATGGCCATGCCGATGATGGGCGCCATGATGCCAATGCCGATGATGGGCATGCCGATGCCATCGATGAAGTGCGTGATGGAGTGCACCGTCGAGGCCGACTGCATGATGTGCAAGATCATGCCAATGGCCGGCATGAACATGGACATGATGAAAAGCTGCTGCGCCCTGATGATGAAGATGATGAACGACTGCGGCATGCCGATGATGATGAGCTGCAACGGCATGCCGATGATGTGCTGCACCTGCTGATTCCTCGCAGCGGCACAGAAAAAGCCCGGCCGGGATGATCCCGCCGGGCTTTTTTATTTCAGGCACCCACTCGAACTTCGGATTCCCCCTGGGGTTGGGCGACGGCCCTTGCTCGTTCCCGGTACTGCCGTGGCGAGCATTTGATGATGCGATTGAAGGCATTGCTGAACGCGCTGTCGGACTCGTAGCCCAGGGCCTGGGCGATCGAGGAAATCGTCAGGTGGGTGTTGCGCAAGGAACGGGTCGCCAGTTGCATGCGCCAACGCAACACGTATTCCAGGGGCGAAAAGCCGGCGGCCTGTTTGAAACGCAGCGCCAGTGTCGAGCGCGAGACACCGGCCACTTTGGCCAGGGCCTCGACCGTCCAGCGCTGAGCAGGGCGGGTGTGAATGGCCTGAACGGCGGCACCGATACGCGGCTCGGACAGCGCCGAGAGCCAACCCGGTGTATTGCCTCCTTCCTGCTCCAGGTAAATGCGCAGTACCTGCACCAGCATGATGTGACCCAGGTGCTGGACCATCAGGGCGCCGCCCGGGGATGGGGTGGAGAGTTCGTGCGCCAGCCGCTGCAAGGCCCAGCGCAATACGGATGCCTGATCCGACTCGCTCTTGATCACCGCGACCGGTGGCAGGCTGTCGAACAGAAGCTCGGCTTCGTCGCCAAAGGCGAAACGCCCGCCGACCAGAAAGCAATCTTCATCACTGCCGCAGTGCGCCACGCCGTTAACGGCGTGAGGATAGATCTCCTCGGCAGCGATCGCTGGCAGCGAAAGATCGCTGCCAATCAACAGGGGGCGCCCACGGGATAGCAGGAAACAGTCGCCTGCTTGCAGCCATATCGGCTCTGCTTCTCCTTCCACGGCCAGCCAGCAAGCCCCCCGCACAAGCACGTTGAACTTGACGCCTTCCGGTGCCGGGAAGCGCACGGCCCAGTCGCCGCCGGCTTTCAAACCACCGAAAAAGGAATGCTGGCTACTGAGCTGGGTGAGGACTTCTGATAGGGGATCCATGTGTCAAACCGGACGCTCTCGATAGAAAGTAGGACGCCATTGCATTCACGCTCCAGGTTCGGGCTCGCAGAATGAAAGCGCTTCAAGTTGGCAGCTTGGTTTCCATTCGTAAAGGATATTGCAATGACCCATAGACAGACGCCTGTTCATTCCGGTTTCAGCGCAGCTTCGACGGCATCCGAGGTACTCGAAGGCCTCGATCTTTCCCGAACCACGGCTCTGGTAACGGGAGGGCATTCCGGCCTGGGCCTGGAAACCACTCGGGCGCTGGCCGGCGCCGGGGCACGGGTCATAGTGGCGGCCCGCGATCGCCAGGCGGCCCAGGCCCAGGTTGCCGGTCTCGCCAATGTCGAGGTGCATGGGCTGGACCTGGCCGACCTGGCGAGCATCAAACGTTTCTCGGAGGCGTTTCTGGCGAGCGGCACGCACCTGGACATATTGATGGGCAACGCCGGCATCATGGCTTGCCCTGAAACCCGAGTGGGACCCGGTTGGGAGGCGCAGTTCGCGGCCAATCACCTGGGCCACCATGCGCTGGTCAACCGGCTCTGGCCGGCGTTGCAAGGCGGCGCCAGGGTGGTGATGGTGTCCTCCGCGGGCCATCACTCATCCGCCATTCGCTGGGACGACCCGCAGTTCGATCGGGGCTACGACAAGTGGCTTGCCTACGGCCAGTCGAAGACCGCCAACGCGCTGTTCGCCGTGCACCTGGACCGGTTGGGGCGCGAGCAGGGCGTGCGGGCGTTCTCTCTGCACCCCGGCATGATCGCCACACCTCTGCAGCGTTACCTGCCCAAGGAAGAAATGGTCGCCCTGGGCTGGATAGACGCCGAGGGCAATCCGGCGAACCCGGCCTTCAAGAACACTCGGCAAGGCGCCGCTACCCAGGTCTGGGCCGCGACATCGCCGAAGCTGGATGGCCTGGGTGGGTTGTATTGCGAAGACTGCGAGGTGGCCAGGCTCGACGAGAGCGAGCCGGCTTCGTTCGTTGGCGTAAGGCCCCATGCAGTCGATCCGGAACAGGCCGAACGTCTTTGGCGCCTGTCGGCCGAACTGACCCGGGTGGATGCCTTCTCATGAGCCGTGGTGTGTTTTTCGCGGCAGAGATTTGCGTGGCGCAACTCCACCTTCAGTCCAGGCGTTCCGGGTAGGTCACCACCAGGTAGGCCACCGCTTCGCTGTCGGCGGGGTTGCGGTAGCGGTGCGGCTGGTCGGCGTAGAACAGGATCGAGTCGCCGGTGGAGAGCAGGTAGCGTTCTTGGTTGACGCTGATTTCCAGTACGCCCTGGGACACCACCAGGTTTTCCTGGACCCCCCGGTCCGTGTCCTTCGGACTGGTCTTCGCCGAGCGGGCTCAGGCGCAGTTCGTAGAATTCCGACTGGCGCGCCACGTCGAAGGGGAACAGGGCGCGGCTGACAAAGGCGCCGTTGGCGCTGACCAGGCGTTTGCTCTGGCTCGACGGCAGCACCGCCACGCCTTCGAAGGCGCGGTGTTCGAGAAAGGCCGCGACCGACACTTTCAAGCCCTTGGCGATCTTGCACAGCACCTTGATCGACGGCACGCTGCGCCCGGACTCGATCTGCGCCAGCATCGCCCGGCTGACCCAACACTGGCGGGCCAGGGCATCCAGGGACAGATGACGCTTGCTGCGCAGGCGTTGCAGGTTCTGCGCGACCCGTTCGCTGATGGGGTCCTCTTCCTGAGTTTCCAGAGGGGTCAAATCAAGGCCGGGTTCGTCGGCGCTCGCCAGAAAGCGCGAGGGTTCCTGGGCGCTCACGCGTGGTAGGTCCTGGTCGGCCGGGCCGCCTGAACCCACTGGAACGCCTGGTAACCGGCATTGCGCGCGTACATCTCCCACATGGCCCGGGCCAGTTGCTGGGCCTGCTTGCGTTTACGGAACTGGGCGAAGTCGATAACGTTGTCGGTCGGTTTCATAAGGCACTTCACTGTCGTGACCAATGGGCGGGATGAGCTGAGAGTACGTGGTTATATTTATAACCATAAATACTGATTATTTATTTATTAATTCCTTTGTGTTCTTAGACGCCGGGCCGTGGCAAAGCCCGCTCAAATCACATGGGCCTTGTGCAATTCGGTCAGGGACAACGCCTTGAGCCGGGCCAGCAGCGGGTCGCGGCGGTCCCTCGGGTGGCTCAGTTGCACCGCCAGTTCCTGGCGAATACGGCTGGGGCGGTTGTCCATCACCAGCACCCGGTCGCTCAGGTACAGCGCCTCGTCGACATCGTGGGTCACCAGCAGCAGGGCGATGGCGTGACGCTCGGCCAGTTGCAGCAGCAGGTCCTGCAGTTTCATCCGGGTAAAGGCGTCCACCGCGCTGAAGGGTTCGTCCAGCAACAGCACCTGTGGCCGCGCGTACAGGCCGCGGGCGATCGCCACCCGCTGCGCCATGCCTCCGGACAGCGCCTTGGGCAGGGCCTGGGCAAAACCCGCAAGGCCGACTTCCTCGATCAGTTGCGCGACCCAGGCGCGGTCGTAATGCGCGTCGTCGCCAAAGCCGATGTTCTGTTCCACCGTCAGCCAGGGCATCAGCCGCGGTTCCTGGAAGACGAAGGCCAGGCGCTCGGTATGGCTGCGCAGTTGCCCCTGAAAGTCCTTCTCCAGGCCGGCGACGATGCGCAGCAGGGTGCTTTTGCCGCAGCCGCTGGGGCCCAGCAGGCTCACGGTTTCCCGCGGTTGCAGTTGCAGGTGGATATCGTGGAGGACGGTGGTGGCGGCGAAGGTCTTGCGTTCCACGTGGATGTCCAGCAGGGCTTGGGTCATGGCTCGATCCTCTGTGTTTCAGTCATTGCCGCCTTGGCCATTGAAGGTGTCGCGCCAGGCCAGGAAGCGTTTTTCCAGGCCGGCGAGCATGCCGTCGCTGAGTTTGCCCAGCACCGCGAGGACGATGATCGCCGCCAGCATGATGTCCGGCCGCGAGGTTTCCCGGCCGTCGCTGAGCAGATAACCCAGGCCCTTGGTGGCGGCGATCAGTTCGGCGGCCACCAGGAACATCCAGGCCAGGCTCATGCCGCTGCGCAAGCCGGTGAACAGCCCGGGCAGGGCGGCCGGCAGGAGAATCCGCCGCACCAGCCGGCGCCGGCCGAAACCGTACATGTGACCGACCTCCACCAGCTTGCGGTCGATATCGCGAATCGCCGCCACGCCATTGAGGTACACCGGGAAGAAGGCGCCGATGGCGATCAGCACCACCTTCGAAGTTTTGTCGATGCCCAGCCACAGCAGGAGCAACGGCACCCAGGCCAGGCTGGGGATCGAGCGCAGGCCGGCGAAGGTCGGCTCCAGGTAGGCTTCGGCCTCCCGGCTCAGGCCGACCCAGGCGGCGAAGACCAGCGCCAGGCCGGCGCCGATGGCAAAGCCCAGCAGCACCCGCAGCAGGCTGGCGCCGATGTGTTTCCACAGCGCGCCTTCGGCCAGGTCGCCGAGGGTCAGGGCGATCTCGCTGGGGGCCGGCATCTGGTACGACGGCAGCCAGCCGATGCGCACCACGAACTCCAGCAGCAGGATGATCGCTACCGGCCGGGCCAGGCCCTTGAGGCGCAGGCGCCAGCGGGCGGGGTTGAAGCGCGGGAGCTTGCCCGGCGCGGACAGGGCCAGGCGGGTCGAGAGGTTGTTGCTGTCGCTGCTCATGGCGATCCTCCGGCAACGCCGAATCCGCGCCAGGCGCGGGCTCGGTCGTCGCCTGGGCGGTGGGTTATTGACGGGCCACGGCCTGCTTGACGCCGGTGTCGAGCAGTTGGTCGATCACCTGGTCCACGTTCACCCCGCGGCGCACCAGTTCCTCGGACACCAGGATCGGCGCGGCGGCCTTGGAGGCCAACACATCCTCGGCGCTCAACCGCGGGTTGCCGAGGTCGGTGCGCGACAGTTGCAGCCGGGCCACTTCCAGTGGCAGGCCGGATTCGTCGGCCAATAGTTTGGCCAGTTCGTCCGGGTGCTTGACCGACCATTCGCGGGCCTGCTCATAGGCGGCAAGCACGCTGGCGATGGTCTGCGGATGCTCCTTGGCGTACTGCTCGGTGACGCTGAGCACGCCATAGCTGTTGAAGGCAGTGTTGCGGTACAGCAGGCGCGAGCCGGCCTGCACTTCGCTGGCGGCCATATGCGGGTCGAGGCCGGCCCAGGCGTCGACGTCGCCTTTCTCCAGGGCGGTACGGCCGTCCGGGTGCTGCAGGTGCACCAGTTCCACATCGTCTTTTTTCAGCCCGGCCTGTTGCAGGCTGCGCAGGGTGAACAGGTAGGGATCGGTGCCCTTGGTGGCGGCGATCTTCTTGCCCTTGAGGTCGGCGATGGTCTGGTACGGCGAGTCCTTGCGCACCACCAGGGCGGTCCATTCGGCGCGGCTGTAGACATACACCGACTTGATCGGGCTGCCGTTGGCCCGGCTCAGCACCGCCGCCAGGCTGGCGGACGAGGCAAAGTCGACGCCGCCGCTGTTGAGGTATTCCAGGGAGCGGTTGCTGCCCTGGCTGAGAACCCAGCCGACCTTGGTCTGGGGCAGGGCCTTTTCGAGAAAGCCGAAGTGCTTGAGCACCAGGCTGACCGGCGAGTAATAGGCATAGTCCAGGTGCACTTCGGCCGGCGGATTTTCCGCGGCCTGGGCCAGGGGTTGCAGGCCTAGCGCCAGGACGCAGGCGCTGAGCAGGTATCTGGCGCGAGCCAGGGAGAAACGCAAAACGGGTTTCATGGAGCGGCTCCGGACAAGGCGGCGAGAGGGCAATGTGGTTATTTCCGCTGCTTATTTCAAAAGTCGCGGACGGCAGGAATAAATCCTGCTGGAAAGGAATATTGCAGGCTCTGTGCCATAGCCGGGGAAGGGCGTTTTCGAGGTGTTGCCAACAGGAAAAAGCCTCTGGCGATGTTGCCTGGCCGACAGTCTGTTGCCGCGCTGTTTCTCCGCCAACAGTCCCCGGTTGCGGATGCCAAAGCGGCTATGAGCTTATGCATTAACAGAATTTCATAACCGGATTCTAAGAGCGTTATGTTCTAGAGAATCCGCTTTTCCAATCATCCAGGAATTTCCCATGACGCTCTCCCGACGCCTGCGCCGTCTGCTCCTCAGCACCCTGTTCGCGGCGCCCCTGGCCCAGGCCGCCGAGCCGCTGGTGCTGCAGGTCGGCGACCAGAACTACTACAACGTGCGCGCCTCGGTGGAGGCCTCGGGTGTGCTCGAAGGTGCGCCCTACAAGGTCGACTGGAAACACTTCCAGGCCGCCGCACCGCTGGCCGAAGCGCTGAATACCGGCGCCCTGGACCTGGGCTTTCTCGGGGATTCGGGCTTTCTGTTCCTCGCCGCGAAACAGGCGCCGGTGAAGCTGATCGGCGTCTCGCGGCAGAACCCGGACACTATCGCCTTGCTGGTGCCCAAGGATTCGCCGGTGCAGACCATCGCCGACCTCAAGGGCAAGAAAGTCGCCTACTGGCCCGGTGCCTGGAGCCAGCAACTGACCCTGCGCGCCCTGGAGCAGGCCGGCCTGCCGGAGGACCATGTCGAGTTCATCAAACTGATGCCGATCGATGCCGCCGCGGCCTTGCCCCAGGGCAGCATCGACGCCTTCCCGGTGTGGGAACCCTATATCTCGCAGCAGATCCTGTTCTCCGGCGCGCGGCCGATCCTCACCGCGAAGAACCTGATGCCCGGCCTCAGCGCCATCGCCGCCACGACCCCAGCCATCGACAGCAAGCGTGAAGCCATCGCCGACTTTCTCGGCCGCCTGAAGCTGGCTCGCGCCTGGGTCGACAGCCACACCGACCAGTACGCCGACCTGTGGGCGAAAAAGGCCAACCTCGATCCGAACGTCTCGCGCCATTGGCTGCGTCAGGCGCACATGAGCGTCGGCCCGGTGGACCCGCAGGCCGCCGCCGACCTGCAAAGCACCGCGGACTTCCTGTTCAAGGTCAAGGCGCTGTCGGCGCCCTTGGCCACCGCGACTGTTGTCGACACTTCCTTTACCCAGGCCCTGAGCCAGTGACGCCTTGCCGGGGCCAGGTCACAGGCCCCGGCGCATTCAACGCCCTTCGTGCTGGCGCCGATAAGCCCCCGGCTGTACGCCCACGGCCTTGGCGAAGGCGCGGGTAAAGGCCGCGACCGATTGATAACCCACTGCCGCGCCGACCTGTTCCACGGTGTGGTTGGCCTTGAGCAACTGGCAGGCATGGCGCATGCGCAGCGCCAGCAGGACCTGGCCCGGGGATTGCCCGGCCAGTTCGTTGAAGCGCTTGAAGAAGGCCGAGCGCGACAGCCCGGTGCAGGCCGCCATGCTTTCCAGGGGCCAGGGTTGTTCGGGGTGTTCGATCAGCTGTTCCAGCAGCGCGGCGAAGGCCGGGTGCCGGGCCAGCGCCACCAGCCCGCCAAGGCCCTGGTTATCGGCCACTTGCTGGCGCAGCACATAGAGGAACAGCAGATGGCTCAGGCGCTCCAGCAGCGCCGAGGAGGGCGCGGGCGTGCGCTGGCACTCTTGCAGGATCAACTCGAACAGGGCCCGGGCCGCGCTCAGGGACGGGTCGCCGGCGCGCAGCACGATCCAGTCCGGCAGGCCGTCGATGATCAGCGACGACAGCCCGGACTTGAAATGAAAGAAGCCGCAGACCAACCCCACGCCATCCTCGGCCTGATCTTGTGCGTGAGCGTCGAGCGCCTGCATGGCCCTGCGTGGCAGTTCAAGGGCGGCGTCATGCGCTTGGGCGCTGGACAGGCGATAGTCCAGGTCGCGCAGCAGGAACAGCGCATCCCCGGCATTCAGGCGCTGGGCCGGCTCATCGCCCTCGATATGCAGCCAGCAATGGCCCTGCACGATCAGGTGGAAGCTGGCCCGGGCCAGGCCGTGGGTGCTGGCGTGCCAGCCGCCGCAGTAGCGGCCGACATGGAACAGGCTGGCGTCGAGTTCGAGGCTTTCTAATAACCAATCAACCAATGGGCTGGACGAAATCATCTAATGGAAACACTCAGGAGCAAGTAATCGCTACTTTAGAATATGGATCGAAATTCTTATAACCAACAGACTGGCCGGACACCTACACAGCAGGAGTCCACCGCATGTCGCGCATCACTCTACACAGCCTGCAAAGCGCTCCCGAAGCGGCCCGGCCGTTTTTGCAGAACGCCCAGAACAACTCGGGGTTCATCCCCAACCTGCTGGGCATCCTGGCCAATGCCCCGGCGGCGCTGGAGACCTACGTTACGGTATCGGCGCTCAATGGCAAGGCCGAGCTGAGCCTGGCCGAACGGGAGGTGGTGCAACTGGTGGCCGCCACCACCCACGGTTGCGATTTCTGTGTGGCCGGGCACACTGCGGTGGCGCAGAACAAGGCCAAACTGCCGGACGAAGTGATCAGCGCGTTGCGTGAGCGCAGCCCCTTGCCGGAGGAAAAACTGCAGGCATTGGCTGCCTTCGCCGCCGAGGTGATCGCCACCCGTGGCAACGTCAGCGAGCCGACGTTCGCGGCGTTCAAGGCCGCCGGCTACAGCGAGGGCAATGCCCTGGAAGTGATACTCGGGGTGAGCCTGGCGACCCTGTGCAATTTCGCCAACGTGTTCGCCCGCACGCCGCTGAACCCGGAACTGGCCAAGTACCGCTGGCAAGCGCCGCAGCAATGATGCAGCGGCTTGATTCAAGGCACGGCCGTTTGGCCGGTGCCGCGTAAAAAAGGAGAAAACCACATGCTCAACCCCGCATTCAGTCAATGGCTGGACGCCGAGGCCCAGGCTTTGGACCTGGGCCACTGTGACCCGCAGCAGGTGCTGGCGCGGCTGGCCGAGGCGCAGGTGCTGCGCATCGGCATTCCGCCCGGGCAGGGCGGTAGCGACGGCGACCTGGGCGACGCCGTGGAGGCGCTGGCCGCGGTGGCCAGCCGTTCCCTGGCGGCGGCCTTTGTGTTCTGGGGCCAGCGGGCCTTTATCGAATACCTGCTGCACAGCCCCAACGCGGCCTTGCGCGAGCGTCTGTTGCCGGACCTGCTCAGCGGCGAACTGGCGGGGGCCACCGGGCTGTCGAACGCCATGAAGTTCCTCTCCGGCATCGAGGCCCTGCAAGTCCGCGCGCAGCCACAGGCCGGCGGCTGGTGCCTGAACGGGCGCCTGCACTGGGTGACCAATCTGCGCAAAAGCGGTTTTGTAGTGGCCGCGGCCATCGAGCACGAGCAGGGCGGCGCGCCCTTTATCCTGGCGATCCCCGCGGGCCTGGCCGGCTTGCAACGTTCCGAGGATTTGCAACTGATGGGCTTGCAGTCGAGCAACACCGCGGCGCTGGAGCTGCAACAGGTCGAGGTCGGCCACGACTGGTTGCTGCACGAGGATGCCAAGGCCTTTCTGCCGGCGGTGCGCCCGGCGTTTCTCGGCTTGCAATGCGGCATGGCCATCGGCCTGGCGCGGCGCGCGCTGGATGAAGTGCAGACGCATCTGCACAGCGGGCGTTCGATCCTGAGCGAGCCGTTGCAGGAGCAACGCCAGCAATTGGAAGAGAGCGTCGACCAGCTCAAGCGCGGCTTGCTGGAGAGGCGTTTCCTGACCCAGCCAGCGGCGCTGTTCCGGCTGCGCATCGCCCTGGCCGAAGCCGCCGCCAACGCCGTGCAACTGGAGTTGCAGGCCAGCGGCGGCAAGGCCTACCTGAGCGAGCATGGCGGCGGTTTTGCCCGGCGCTGGCGCGAGTCGGCCTTCGTGCCAATCGTCACGCCGAGCCTGGTGCAGTTGCGCGCCGAGTTGCAGCGCCAGGCCCGGGACGCGGCGGCATGAGCGCGGCCTTGCTCGAAGCCCGGCAGATCAGCCTCGGCTACCCCGGTGAAGCAGGCTGGCAAGCGGTGCTGGAAGGCTTCGACCTGCGCTTGCAGCCGGGGGAGGTGGTGTCGATCCTCGGTCCCAGCGGTGTCGGCAAGTCCAGCCTGTTGCGGGTCCTGGCCGGCTTGCAGGCGCCCCACAGTGGCAGCGTCAGCCTGCTGGGCCAGACGCTGGACGGGCCGCATCCACGGGTGGCCGTGGCGTTCCAGGACCCCAGCCTGCTGCCCTGGCTGAACCTGGAACACAACGTCGCCTTCGGCCTCGATTTCGCCCGCCAGCCGGCGCTGGACGCCCGGCAGCGCCAGGCGCGGATCGACCAGGCGATCGCCGAGGTCGGCCTGCAGCATGCCCGCGGGCATTACCCGGCGCAGCTGTCCGGCGGCATGGCCCAGCGCACCGCGCTGGCCCGCTGCCTGGCGCGCCAGCCGCAGGTGCTGTTGCTCGACGAACCCTTCGGCGCGCTGGACGAAGTGACCCGCGCCGACATGCAGCAACTGCTGCTCAAGGTGATTGCCGAGCACCGCACCGCGGCGCTGCTGATCACCCACGACATCGACGAAGCCCTGCTGCTTTCCGACCGAATTCTGCTACTGGGTAACAGCCCGGCGCGGACCCTCGGCGAGTGGCGCATCGACCTGCTTCAGCCGCGCGCCGAGCTGGTGGAAGAACTGGGCGCCCTGCGTATCGAGATTCTCAAAACCCTTCGGCGGGCGAGCCGCGCTGCACAACCCCAAGCCCTGCCTCAGCCTGAACCTCTGTCTCTGTAGGAGCGAAGCTTGCTCGCAAATGACCTCAACGCTGACGGGATATCTGGAACCCTGCGCCGCACTGAGGTTTTTATCGCGAACAAGCTTCGCTCCTACAGAAGAGAGCCGGATGAGCCGCAAGAGGCGGTAAATGGCCGGGTTCAACCCCTTGCCCGAATGATCGGAGATACACCATGTGCCTGGATGACTTCACCCACAGCCGTCGCGACTTCCTAAAGCTCAGCGCCTTGCTCACCGCCGGCGGCGCCTTGCCGTTGCTCAATAGCCTGCAGGCTCGCGCCGCCGCGGAGCCGGATGCGCCGGTGCGTATCGGCTACCTGCCGATCACCGACGCCACGCCCTTGCTGGTGGC
This sequence comes from Pseudomonas sp. LAMO17WK12:I10, assembly GCF_900215185.1. Classification (NCBI taxonomy): domain Bacteria; kingdom Pseudomonadati; phylum Pseudomonadota; class Gammaproteobacteria; order Pseudomonadales; family Pseudomonadaceae; genus Pseudomonas; species Pseudomonas sp. LAMO17WK12:I10. Next base: position 12,438 of record NZ_OBDX01000011.1, read on the forward strand.
CCATAACAACGGCCTGTTCGAGGCCGAGGGCATCCGCTCCGAGCGCCCGGTGCTGCTGCGCAGTTGGGCGCAGGTGATCGAGGCCTTTATTTCCGGGCAGGTCAATGTGATCCACCTGCTGTCGCCGATGACCGTCTGGGCTCGCTATGGCAGTAAGGTGCCGGCCAAGGTGGTGGCCTGGAACCACGTTGGCGGCTCCGGCCTGACCGTGGCGCCGGGCATCACTGAGGTGCGGCAGCTGGGCGGGCAGGCGCTGGCGATTCCGTTCTGGTACTCGATCCACAACGTGGTGGTGCAGCAACTGCTGCGCGACAACGGCCTGACCCCGGTGAGTCGGCCGGCCAGCAGTGCACTGGCGGCCAACGAGGTCAACCTGCTGGTGCTGCCGCCGTCGGACATGCCGCCGGCCCTGGCCAGCAAGCGCATCGCCGGCTACATAGTCGCCGAACCCTTCAACGCCCTGGCCGAGGAACTCAAGGTCGGCCGGGTGCAGCGCTTTACCGGGGATATCTGGCGCAACCACGCCTGCTGCGTGGTGTTCATGCACGAGCAGGACCTGAACAATCGCCCCGAATGGTCGCAGAAGGTGGTCAACGCCATCGTCAAGGCCCAGCTGTGGACCCGCGACCACCGCGCCGAGGCCGCCAGTCTGCTGTCCCGCGACGGCGCCAACCGCTACACCCCGCATGCGCCCCAGGTGTTGAGCCGGGTCTTGGCGCCGAGTGCCAGCGAACGCCAGCAGTACCTGGCCGACGGCGCGATCCAGCACGCGCAATGGGACGAGCAGCGCATCGATTTCCAGCCGTACCCGTTCCCCAGCTACACCGAGGAACTGGTCAAGCGCCTCAAGGACACCCTGATCGAAGGCGACAAGGGCTTCTTGGCCAGCCTCGACCCGCAGCACACCGCCCGCGATCTGGTGGACGAGCGCTTCGTACGCAACGCCATCGCGTCGGTCGGCGGGCTCAAGGCATTCGGCTTGCCCGACAGCTTCGAACGCAGCGAGGAGTTCAGCCTCTGATGGCCAAGCGATCCGCATCGAGCCTGCATGGGCTGCTGGGCGTGGCGGGGCTGCTGTGCCTGCTGCTGTTGTGGTGGCTGGGGGGGCGCCTGTTTGGCGGCGCCGACGGGCTCGCGGCGCGTTTTTCGCCGACGGCGACCCTGGCCAGCCTGCTGGAACTGCTGGGCCGCGCCGAGCTGTACGAGCATGTGCTGGTCAGCCTCAAGCGCATCCTGGTCGGCCTGGCCCTGGCCTTGCTGGTCGGCGTGCCCCTGGGCCTGTTGATCGGCAGCTACCGCCACCTGGAGGCGGCCACCACCCCGGCGTTCCAGTTCCTGCGGATGATCTCGCCGCTGTCGTGGATGCCGGTGGTGGTGATGCTGATGGGGGTAGGGGACCAGCCGATCTACTTCCTGCTGGCCTTCGCCGCGGTCTGGCCGATCCTGCTCAACACCGCGGCCGGGGTGCGCCAGCTCGACCCGCGCTGGTTGCAACTGAGCCGCAGCCTCAGCGCCACCCGCTGGGAAACCCTGCGCAAGGTGATCCTGCCCGGGGTGCTGGGCCATGTGCTGACCGGCGTGCGCCTGGCCATCGGCATACTGTGGATCGTCCTGGTGCCTTGCGAAATGCTCGGCGTCAGCGCCGGCCTGGGCTATTTCATCCTCGATACCCGCGACCGCCTGGCCTATTCGGAACTGATGGCCATGGTGTTGCTGATCGGTGCCCTGGGCTTTGCCCTGGACAGCCTGGCCCGTGGTCTGCACCGGCGCTGGACGCACTTGCCGTAACGCCGCGACGGGCGCATTGTCAGTGGGAAGTCTGAAGTCATGCTGGCGTTCGATCCGGCGTTGACGCACTGGCGTATAGCGAAGCGGGCGCCGGTGGCCGGCGTGGGCGTCCAGCCTATCTGGAGGTGCGCCATGAGCCAGTATCAACGCTTGCTGCTGGTCATCGACCCGGCAATGCGCCAGTCCCCGGCGATCCCGCGTGCCGCTGCCCTGGCCAAGGCCAGCGGGGCGAGCCTGCATATCGCGGCCTTGCTGAAACCGGCGTCGATTCTTTCCCTGTTCGAGCACAACGTGCGCAATGAGGCGCGCGAACGTTACCGCCTGGGGCATCAGGAATGGTTGCAGGAGGAGGTGCATCGCCTGCGCGGCCATGGTGTCAAGGTCAACGGCGAGGTGGCCTGGGCCGACGACCTGCTGGAGGAAATCCTGCAGCACGTCGCGGAAATCCAGCCCGACCTGCTGATCAAGGACGTGCAGCACGAACCGGCGCTCAAACGCGCCTTTCTCACGCCGATGGACTGGCACCTGCTGCGCCAGTGCCCGGTGCCGCTGTATCTCATGGGCCGCCACGGCCATACGTTGCCGCAAATGGTGGTCGCGGCGGTCGACCCGTCACGGCCGGAGTACCAGCACAACGGGCTCAACGACCGGATCATCCACGAAGCCAACAGCCTGGCCCTGCAATGCGATGCCGAGCTGCACCTGCTGCACGCCTATGACGTGTCGTCGGTCTACCTGGGCGATGCCGGGGGCGGTGGCCTGGTGCTGGCGGACCTGACCCGGGAACTGCGGGTGACCCTGGAAAAAGCCTTCCTGGAACTGGCCGAGCGTTATGGCGTGCCCGAGGAACGCCGGCATTTCATCCTCGGACAACCGGTCACCGTGCTGGCCAACTTCGTCACCGAGAGCCAGGCCGACGTGCTGGTCATGGGCCGCGTGCATCGCCAGGGCCTGGAGAAACTGGTGGGCAGCACCACCGAGCACGCGCTGTATCAGCTGCCCTGCAGCCTGCTGGCGCTGTAGCCGGGCGCCTTGGGAGGTGAGACATGAGCGAATATCCGTCATTGCAGATGACCCTGCGCAACCGCCAGGCCGCCGGGCAAGGGCTGGTCGCGCCGTTGCAGAAATACAGCCGCCGGCCCGAGGTGATCGTGCTGGCGTTGCCCCGGGGCGGGGTGCCGGTGGCCTGGGAAATCGCCCGGGCCCTGGAGGTGCGGCTGGACCTGATGCTGGTGCGCAAGCTTGGCGTGCCCGGCCATGAAGAACTGGCGATGGGCGCCATCGCCAGCGGTGGTATCCGCATCCTCAATCAGGACGTCCTGAGCAGCCATCACCTCGGTGATGCCGCGCTGCAAGCGGTGACCATACGGGAAACCCAGGAGTTGCAGCGCCGCGAACGGGTCTACCGTGGCGACCGGCCCGCGCCCGACCTGCGTGGCCAGGTGGTGATCCTGGTGGACGACGGGCTGGCCACCGGCGCCTCGATGCACGCCGCGGTACAGGCGACGCGCCTGCAGCACCCGGCGCGGATCGTGGTGGCCGTGCCCCTGGCGCCGCAGGAAACCGTCGACACCCTGAGTTTCGAGGTCGACGAGCTGATCTGCCCGATCACGCCCCTGTGGTTCGTGTCGATCGGCAATGGTTACGCGGACTTTGCCCAGACCTCGGACGAGGAGGTGATCGACCTGTTGCAGCGCGCCTGGCAGCGACCCTGCGAAGGCGGTTCGGCATGAAGGCCCGGGCTGCCTGAACGCGGGCGCTCCGGAACCCAAACCGCCGTTGCCCCTCCAAGCTGTGCCCGGCGCTGCGTGCAGGCTGGGCGAGGGATCCATGGGCGAGGGATTTTTGCCATTGAGGTGACGACCGCAACGGTCCGGCACAGGGCAAAACATGAAACAAGGCTTCAAGCTTCTCTGCGCAGTGTTGCTCGCCGCTGGTCTGGGCGGTTGCATTGCTGCTCCCATCGAAATGACCGCGCAGACCGAGCAACGCCTGCGCGCCCAGGCGCCGATCCGCTTTCTGTTGACCTTCGACGATGGCCCCAGCGCTTCCAGTTTCTACAACCCGACCGAACGGGTGCTCGACGACCTGCTCGACAATCCACTGCAACCGGCGATCAAAGCGGTGTTCTTCGTCCAGACCCGGGCCTCGCGGGCCGGCGGCAGCGACATCGGCCGGCGGCTGATGGCCCGCGAACATGCCGAGGGCCATGTGCTGGGCTTTCATACCGCCACGCCGAGGCACACCAACCATCGCTCGCTCGACCCACCGGAACTGGAGGCGTCCCTGAACGACGGCAGCGCCGATATCGCGCTGATCACCGGTGTGCCGCCGAACCTGGTGCGCCCGCCATTCTGGAACTACGACAAGCGCACTTTCGCCGCCTACCAACGGCATGGCCTGCATGTGTTGCTGACCGACCTCAGCGCCAACGACGGCAAGGTCTGGGGCTTCAACGCCAGCCCACGGCGCCGGGCCAACATGCTGCGCCAGCTGTCGGAAGTGCGCGAACGCATTGCCCTGGGCCAGTTGCCGACGGTGGACGGAGCGATCCCGGTGGTGGTGACCTTCCACGACCTCAATCGCTACACCGCCCGCCACACCCGGGAATACCTGCAGATCCTGCTCGACAGCGCTCAGGCCACTGGCCTTGCGACCGCGCCCAAGCCGTTCTACGACGATACCGCGGCGCTGCAACGGGCGGTCATGGCCCGTACTGTCAGCAACAGCGAACAGCCGGTGCGCTTGCCGGGGCTGTGGAACTGGCTGTGGGACAGGAATTCCCATTGAGCAGGCGTGACCGTTCACATTGGACAAGACATAACCGTCGGTCCGCCAGTGCCTCGCCAGGATCGAATAAAACGCTGGTTTTACAGTCACATGGGTGGTTGCAGGGGCCGGCGCCGCCGGTTCGCACAGGGCCCGTTGCGTTGCCGGGCAGCTTTGCCAACCCATCGTTCTGCCCCAGGTTCTAGGACACTTTCATGAAGCGACTCGCGACACTCACCCTGACCCTTTGCTCCACGCTGCTACTGGGTGGCTGCTACCCCCACTGGGACGACGGCCGACGCTACGATCGCGACCATGACGGTTGGCGCGACCACAGCCGTTATGACCGCGATTACTACCGCGACCGCGATCGTGACGACGACCGTTACGACCGCCGCTACGACCGCCGCTACGACCGGCGGGACAAGGACGGGCGCTATCGTCGCGATCGTGACGATGACGACGACGATGATTGAGTCGCCGGGCGCTTTTCGCCCGACCTGACAACGGCGCCCGAGGGCGCCGTTGTTGTTTCGGAAAGGGCGCAATCCGCTCGTTGATCCCCAAAGACCGCATCCCCCGACGTAAATTGTCACGCCCCTCACTCGTCCACACTCTCAATACGAAATGTTATCTGATAACATTTCTTCGTTTTGATCGTTCACCCCCGCGCGCGATTCGTTGAATGAGAGCCCCAAGGAGCACACGACAATGCCAATTTGCATGGCAAACACCCCCACAGGGCCAGCCCCTGTATCCCGGCGAACCATCCCGCGTCCCGTCGCGACCGTCCTGTCCTGGTTCAACGACCTTCCACACAAGTGAGCGATATGACTCTTTCTACTGGATTGGCAGGGCAGGCGGGCGTTGCGTCCCCTGCGCTGGCGGGCAGCGTGGCCAAGGCCAATACGCGGATGCTGGCGATCGACGCCCTGCGTGGTTTCGTCATGCTGTGCATGCTGGTGGACCACGTGCGCGAGACCTTCCTCCTGCATCGCCAGGTCACCGACCCGATCGATGCCCTGAGCGTGACCCCGGACCTGTACTTCACCCGCCTGCTCAGCGAGATCTGCGCGCCGGTGTTCATTTTCCTCACCGGCCTGTCGGCCTGGCTCTACAGCCAGAAACACAGCCTCGGGGAAACCTCGGTGTTCCTGCTCAAGCGTGGCCTGTTCCTGGTGTTCCTCGAACTGACCTTCGTCTGTTTTGCCTGGAACGCCGAGTTCCCGCCCAAGACCCTGTGGCTGCAGGTGATCTGGTGCATCGGCATCTGCATGATCGTGCTGGCCGGCCTGCTGCACTTCAAGCGCAGCTGGCTGATCGTGCTGGGGGTGGCCATCGTCGCCGGGCACAACCTGCTGGATGACGTGGTGGTGGGCCCCGAGTCGCCGTTCTTCGTGCCCTGGTCGATCCTGCACCAGCGGGTGTTCATCGACATCACCGAGTTCACCCGGGCCCGCACCACCTACCCGGTGCTGCCGTGGATCGGCGTGATCCTGCTGGGCTGGGCCATCGGCCCGTGGTTCGGCAAGGACGTGCAGCCGGCGGTGCGCATTTCGCGGCTGCTCAAGGTCGGCGTCGGCCTGCTGGTGGCCTTCGTGTTCATCCGCTACCTGAACGTCTACGGCGAGAAACCCTGGGTGCAGACCGGCGATGCGCTGCGCACCTTCATGAGCTTCATGAGCGCCAAGAAGTACCCGCCGTCGCTGATGTTCCTGATGCCGACCCTGGGCCTGGGACTGATCCTCCTGGCGTACTTCGAGAAGGTCCAGGAGCGTTGGTCGACCGCGCAACTGGCGATCTACGGCGGCGCGCCGATGTTCTTCTACCTGCTGCACCTGTACGTGCTCAAGGCCATGTACCTGGTGGCCGTGGCCATCTGGGGCGCCAACCAGGGCACTTACTACGGCTTCGACAACCTGTCCGGCGTCTGGCTGTGGAGCCTGATCCTCGGCGTGCTGTTGTTCTTCCCGACGCGCTGGTTCGCCGGCCTCAAGCAGCGTCGCCGCGATATCGCGATCCTCAAATACCTCTGAGTGGGATCCCGGTGGTGCGCCCGTATAGCGGCGCACTGCTTCCTATCGCCTGTCATTTATCGATTTTCGGGAGTTCCACAGTGAAGACCTTGACCCGACACACCCTGTTGTTGGCATTTTTTTGGCCTTGGGGAGGCCAGAGCCTGCTCGCGCTGGCCGCGGAGCAGGACAATGCCAAGGGCTTTATCGAAGACAGCCAGTGGAGCCTGTTCAACCGCAGCCTCTACGACCGTCGCGACTATCGGCACGGCTCCTTGAGCAACGGCGCGCGCAACGCCTACAAACCCCGCGCCGAACGCAGCGACCTGGCCGAGGAGTGGGCCTACGGCCTGATGGCCGACTACAGCTCCGGTTTCACCCAGGGCACGCTCGGCTTCGGCCTGGACGCCCATGTGTATTCCGGTTGGAAGCTCGACAGCGGCGGTGGCCGGGCCGGCAAGGCGCGGTTGCTGGGGGTGGACAACGACGGCCACCCCAAGGACGAATTCAGCCGCGGCGGCGCGGTGGCCAAGCTGCGTTTTTCCTCCACCGAACTGCGCTACGGCGAGCAGCGGGTCAAGACCCCGGTGTTCGGTTCCTCCGACAGCCGCCTGCTGCCCGAGACCGCCACCGGCTGGTTCCTCACCAGTCGCGAGCTGAGCGACACCACCCTGTACGGCGGCCACTTCAACGAAAGCACCGACCGCAACGCCACCAGCCACGACCAGGGGTTCGTGGTCAATTACTCCAATGGCCAGCAGGGCGACAGCTTCGACCTGATCGGTGTGCGCAATACTGCAATCAAGGGCCTCAACGCCAGCCTGTTCAGCGCCCTGTACGAAGACACCTGGCGCCAGCAGTACCTCGGCGCGCTCTATAACCTGCCGTTGAGCCCGGGCCAGGACCTGACGTTCGACTTCAACCTGTACCGCACCCAGGACACCGGCAAGGCCTTGTCGGGGCGCATCGACAACACCACCTGGAGCCTGATGTCGACCTACAAGCGCGGCGCCCACAGTGTTGGCCTGGGCTACCAGAAGGTCGACGGCGACACGCCTTACGACTACGTCACCCGTGGCGCGATCCTGCTCAGTAACGCCGTGGCCCTGTCGGACTTCAACGCCCCTGAGGAAGCCTCCTGGCAAGCCCGCTACGACCTCAACATGGCCGGCTACAGCGTGCCCGGCCTGACCTTCAGCGCCCTGTACGTGCGCGGCAGTGGCATCGACGGCAGCCATATGGACCCGCGCGGCGGCTACGCCTGGCTGGGCTACGGCGAAGGCGGCAAGCACTGGGAACGCGACCTGCAGGCCAAGTACGTGGTGCAGTCCGGCCCGGCGAAAAACCTCGCCGTCACCCTGCGCCACGCCGTGCACCGCGGCAACAAGGCCCAGGCCGAACTGGATGCCGACCAGTTGCGGCTGGCGATCGAGTATCCGTTGGGCGGCAGGTTCTAGCGCCCAGGCACGGCTCGTCGGCGCCCGGCCCCTCCTTGCGGAGGGGGGTTCATGGTCCGGACATTTATTGCCCGGGGCTTTATGGCCGGGCACCATTAATGCTGCTATGCCTTGGAGAGCCCTTCACGCTTTACCGCAGCAGTTGTCATGACACGGACGTAGGGTGACACCGGTCCTTGCCTGGCCGACTGGCCGCGCGGGAACCTCACTTGACGACTCTCGAGGGAACCAGGTCGTGGAGAACACAAGGATCAAGGCGCGCCAGCTGATTGTCTGCATCGATGGCACCAACAACCGTTTCAGTGACGAACCGACCAACGTGGTCCGGCTGTTTCGCTCGCTACCCAAGGACAGCGAAACGCTGCTGGCCTATTACGACCAGGGTGTGGGCACCTTCGGGCTCAGCGAAACCCTGTTCGAATGGCAGAAGGTGCCGTCGCGCATCGCCGGGCTGATGTTCGGCTGGGGCATCAAGCGCAACGTGCTCAATGCCTACCGCTTCCTGATGGAGAATTACAGGGACGGTGACCAGATCTTCCTCTTCGGTTTCTCCCGCGGCTCCTACGCGGTGCGGGTCCTGGCGGCGCTGCTGCACACCATCGGCCTGTTGCCGGCCCATCAGGTCCAGCTGATGGACTTTGCCTGGTCGCTGCTGACCACTCGCTTGAAATCCGCTGATAATTCCAAGCCGAATCGCCAACGGGCGATGAGTTACACCTGGTGGCGCATGAGCGCGGACAAAAAGCCGGACTTCGATTTGATGAAAGCGTTCAAGGCCAGCTTTGCCCGGCCGGTGAGCATTCACTTTCTCGGGCTGTTCGACACCGTGAGTTCGGTGGGCTGGGTGTACGACCCGCTGATCGTTCCCTACACCCGCAGGAACGATGACGTGAAGATCATCCGCCATGCGGTGTCCCTGGACGAACGCCGCAGCTTTTTCCGCCAGAACCTCTGGACAGAAGGCCAGGGCGTGAATCTGAAACAGGTCTGGTTCGCCGGTGTGCATTCGGATGTGGGCGGCGGTTACCCGGTCGGCGAGTCGCAGCTGGCGTTGATTGCCTTGCGCTGGATGGTCGGCGAGTGCCTGGAGGCCGGGTTGAGCATCGATGTCGAAGCCTGTCGCGCGCAACTCTATCCCGCCTCCTCGGTGCTACAGGATCCGCTGGCCCAGGCCCACGATTCCCTGACCCGCAACTGGCTGATCGCCGAGTGGGTGCCACGCCTGGTCTGGAGCCCGAAGACCCACAAGCGAGTCCGTGAGTACGGTTCGATGCCGCCGTTCGGCAAACCCAGGTCGCGGGAGATTCCCGTGCCTGGGGCCGGGCAGAAAGTCCGGGTGCATGACTCCGTGGCCGTCCGCCTGAAAGGCTCCCTGGCCGACGACCAGCCCTGGGGCAGCCAGCTGACCTACCAGCCGGAAAACCTGCTGCGCATCGATGCCGCGCTGATCGAGCAGGTGGGTGACTCGCCGAGGCTGGATGAGTACAACCTCTAGGGTCGCTCGCCCATTCACTGCCGATGCCGGCGCAGCAGCTCGATCTGCTGCGCCGGCATCTGCTGGCGCAGGGCTTTGTACAGGGCGCGGGTTTCCAGCAGGTTCCAGATCCGCAGCAGGGTTTCCAGGGCGTCCAGCGGCTTGCTGATGAAGTCGCGGGCGCCCAGGGCCAGGGCGCGCAGGCGGGTGTCGCGGGTGGCGTCGGCGGTCAGCACCAGGATCGGCAGGTAATCGTGGGCCGGGATCCGTCGGTTGAGCTGTTCGAGCACGGCGAAGCCGTCGAATTCGGGCATGTGCAGGTCGAGGATCACCAGGTCCGGCTCGAAGCTGTTGAACAGCTCCAGGGTGCGCAGCGGCTGGGTGCTGCTCAGCACGTTGTGCAGGCCTTCGCGGGCCAGCAGTTGCTCCATCAGCTCGAGGTTGGGGCGCTGGTCGTCGATGATCAGGATGCGCAAATCGTGGTTCATGCGGGCTCCGGTAAATGTTGCTCAAGGTGGGCGAGAAACGCCGGGATATGAATGGGCTTGGTCAGGATCGCCGTGGCCCCGGCCTGCAACAGGGCGCGGTGGGTCAGGGCGCTGGCGTCGGCGGTGATCATCACGACCGGGGTGCTGGCGGTGCTCGACGACTCCCGCAGCCGGCGCAGCACTTCCAGGCCTGTAAGGTCCGGCAGGCTGACGTCCAGCAGGATCAGTTGCGGTGCATGCTGGCGCGCCAGGTCCAGGCCCATCTGGCCCTGCATGCTCGACAGCAGGCGAATGCCCGGGCGGCGTTGCAGCAGGGTTTCGATCAGCGCCAGGCTCGACAGGTTGTCTTCGATGCACAGCACCTGGCCGCGGTATGCCACGGCCTCGACCCGGGCCGGCAGCACCGCCGTCGGTTGTTCCACTAGCTGTTGCTCCAGGGCCGGGCGCGTGCCGGCCGCGGCCACCTGGACAAAGGGCAGTTGCAAGGTAAAGCAGCAGCCCTGGCCCGGCGTGCTGTGCACCCGCAGGCTGCCGTCCATCATTTCCAGCAGGCTCTTGCTCAGGGCCAGGCCCAGGCCGGTGCCTTCCACCCGCGGGTCGGCGCCCAGGCGTTCGAAGGGGCGGAACAACTGGTCCAGGCGCTCCAGGGGAATGCCGGCGCCGGTGTCGCTGACCGTCACCTCGACCCGGGTGTCGAGCACCTTGACCGCGATCCGCACCTGGCCCCGGGGCCGGTTGTACTTGATGGCGTTGGACAGCAGGTTGAGCAGCACCTGGATCAGCCGCTGGCGGTCGGCGATCACCCCGCTGTGCTCGCTCAGCGCGGGCAGGGCGGCCAGCTGGATGCTGGCGTCGGTGGCCATCGGCGAGACCAGGGTCAGGGCCTCGTGCAGCACCGCGGCCAGGGCGATCGGCTCGACATTCAGCGCCAGGTGCCCGGCCTCGATGCGGGCAATGTCCAGCACCTCGTTGATCAAAGTCAGCAGGTGCTGGCCGGCGCGCAGGATATGGCCGACCTGGGGCCGTTGGCCGCTGGGCGAATCCATGTCCAGCAGTTGCGCGAAACCGAGGATGGCGTTGAGCGGGGTGCGCAGTTCGTGGCTCATGCGCGAGAGGAATTCGCTCTTGGCGCGGCTGGCGCTTTCGGCTTCCTCGCGGGCGGTGCGCAGGGCGATTTCCGCGGCGCGGCGGTCGGTGATATCGCGAGTGATCTTCGAGAAACCGCGCAACGCGCCGCTAGCGTCGTACTGCGCGGTGATCACCACGCTGGCCCAGAAGCGGCTGCCGTCCTTGCGGCAGCGCCAGGCCTCTTCCATGTAATGGCCGTCGCGGGTGGCTTCGCGCAGGGCCATGTCCGGGTGCGCCGGGCATTCTTCCGCCAGGTAGAACAGCGAGAAGTGCCGGCCGAGGATTTCCTGTTCGCTGTAGCCCTTGATCCGCTCGGCGCCGGCGTTCCAGGTGGTGACCCGGCCCTGGGTGTCGAGGGCGAAGATCCCGTAGTCCTTGACCCCATCGATGATCAGCCGCAGGCGTTCTTCGTTGTCGCGCAGGGCGCGCTCGCGCTCGGCCAGCAGCTGCCCGGCCTCCACCAGGCGGGTGCCGAGCTGGCCGATTTCGTCCTGTTCCGGGGCTTGCGGGCGCAACGGTTGGCCGAGGGCCAGGCGCTGGGCGTTGCCTTGCACCTGCTGCACCCGCGCGACTATGCCCTTGGACAAGAACAGCACCGCGACAATCGCCCCAAACAAGCCGCAGAGCGCTGCCAGCAGCGTGGCCAGCAGCAGGCGCATGCGGGTCGCCGAGGCCGCGGCGCTGCGTTCGGCGAGCAGGCCGTCTTCGCGGATGCGCATGGCGCTGATCTGCTCGCGCAGCACGTCCAGCACCTGTTTGTTCTCGATCAGGATCGCGGTGATGCTGGCGCTGTCGTCGGGCCGGCCGTTGCGCAGGGCCACCAGACCGTCGAGCTTGTGGCCGATCAGCGGGGCGATGGCCTTGAGGTGGTCGCGCATGCGCGCATCGCGAATGTTGCTGTCCAGCCGTTGCAGGGCGGCCTGGATCAGCGGCTGGGCACGTTCGTAGCTGGGCAGGAAGTCTTCGCGGCGGGTCAGCAGGTAGCCGCGCACGCTGGCCGCCGCTTCGGCGAGCAGGGTGTGCACGGTCTGGATGTCGCCCTGCACCAGCAGCACCCGGCGCACGTCTTCCTCGGCGCGGGCGGTCTGGCGTTCGGTGATGTAGATCAGCACCAGCGACAGCAGCAGGATCACCAGCGGCAGGGAGATCACCACCAGCGCCTTGCCGCGCAGGGGCAGGTCGAGCCAGTGCCGGCTGGCCAGGAGCCTCATGGCCAGTCTCCCGCGGGCTGCGCCACCAGCCCCAGGGCGATGCCGCGCACCGCGGCCTGGGTGCGGTCCGCCGCGCCGAGCTTGCCGATCACCCGTTCCACATGGGCCTTGGCGGTGCCGGTGGTGATGCCGAGCTTTTCGCCGATCTCGCGGTTGCTGAACCCCCCGGCCACCAGCCCCAGTACCTGGCGTTCACGGGCGGTCAGGGCGACAACCTGGGCAGCGCCGCTGCCGCCAGCGTTGCGTTCGGCCATGCGCCGCAGCAGCCGGGCGCTGACGCTGCTGTTGAGGGCTTCCTCGCCCTGGGCCACCCGCTGCAGGGCGCCGAGCACTTCGCTGCGGCTGGCGTCCTTGAGCAGGTAGCCGACCGCGCCGGCGGCAATCGCCGCTTCCAGGTGGTCGGGGCTGTCGTCCATGGTGAAGATCACCACCTTGATCGCCGGTTGCCGCTGGTGCAGCAGGCGCGCGGCGCCCAGGCCGTTGAGCAGCGGCATGCGGATGTCGAGGATGGCGATGTCCGGTTGCAGGCGCTCGCACAGGTCGAGGGCTTCCTGACCATCGCGGGCCTGGCCGACCACCTCGAACTCCGGGTGGCCGGCGAGCAGGGCGACAAAACCGGTGCGGGTGACTTCATGATCGTCCGCCAGCACCAGGCGCAGGGCAGGGTTCATGGCTGTTCTCCAGCAGCGGGCAGCGGCACCCGGGCCAGCAGGCGGGTGCCGTGGCCGCGGGCGCTGTGCCAGGACAGCTCGCCGCCCAGCAGGCTGGCGCGTTCCTGCATCGCCGCCAGGCCCAGGTGCTGGCCGCCGCAGCTGGACAGCGGGCTGTCCAGGGCGAAGCCGACGCCGTTGTCTGCCAGCGCCAGCGCGGCCTGGCCGTCGGCCAGGTGCAGGCTCAGTTCGACGCGGCTGGCCCGGGCATGCTTGAGGATGTTGTTGATGCCTTCCTGGGCGATGCGGAACAGGGCGATCTCGCCGGCGCCCGGCAGGCGCGCGCTGGACTGTTGCCGCCAGTGCACCTCGAGACCGGCGTCGCGCAGGCGGTCGGCTTCCTTGTCGATGGCCTTGTACAGGCCAAAGTCGTCCAGCACGTTGGGGCGCAGGCCGCCGATCAACTGCCGGCCCTCGCCGACGCAACCCTGGGCCAGGGTCAGGATGCTTTGCAGCTCGTTGTGCAGCTCCTGCGGCAATGTCGGGCAGCGCCCGGCAAACCCCTGCAGGCGTTGGTGCAGCCCGGCCAGGGTTTGCGCCAGGCCGTCGTGCAGGTCGTAGGCCACGCGCTTGCGTTCGTCTTCCTGGGCGCTGAACAGCCGGTGCACCAGTTCCGACATGGTGCGTTCCCGGGCTTGCAGGGCCTGGAGCAAGCGCTGGTTTTCCAGGTGCGCCGCCAGCAGGGTGGCGAGCAGTTGCAGGGATTCCAGGTCCTCGCTGTCGGGCGCGGCCAGGGCCACGCTGTTGGCCAGCAGCAGCGCGCCGAAGGCCTGGCCGTCGGCGCCGGGCAGGGGAATGCGCAGCACCTGGGGCAGGGCGGCATCGGTCTGCGGCAGCCATTCGGGGTGCAGGATCGCAGACTTGGCCAGCTCGTGCAGGGCGGCCAGGCGTTCGCTGCCGCCGTGCTGGGCGGTGGCCTGGGGCGGCTGGGCGGCGTGCCATTCCAGCAGCAGGCCGTGGTCCATCGCCATAAAGGCACAGGCCCGTTGCAGGGCGCGCTGGCGCATGGCCGCGGGTGGCAGCTGGGTCAGTTCCTGGCCGGTGTCCACCAGCAGGCGCAGGCGCGCCGCGCGGCTTTGCGCCTGGCGATACTGGCTGCGAATGGCCAGGGCGCTGCCGGGGTCGTGGGTCGGGCTTTGCATGAAAAACAGGCTCCAGCGTGAAGGGCGTGCGCTCGCGAGCAGGCATTAGACCCGGTTGCCGGCTGTGGGCCTATCTGCCGAATGGCATAGGCCGCCGGCACCGGTTGGCCGATGGCGAGGCAGCAGCAGGTGGGCAAAGTGGGCGCATTGAAACCCACTGGAGCCTTCCGATGAAACTGCCAACCACCGCCATCGCCCTGTTACTGGCGCTGACCGCACCCCTGGCCCAGGCCCTGGACGCCACGCCTTATGTGTACCGCACCGTCGCCGCGCAGCCGCAGAACCAGGGCGACCGGGAGATCGCCGGCCTGTTCGATCGCTGGAACGCGGCCCTGCAAACCGGCAGCGCAAAAAACGTAACCAGTCTTTACGCCGCCGACGCGATCCTCCAGCCGACCGTGTCGAACCAGGTGCGCACCACCCCGGCGCAGATCGAGGACTACTTCGAGCACTTCCTCGCGGGCAAGCCGGTGGGCAAGATCAACTACCGGGAAATCCGCCGCCTGGGCCCGGACGCGGCCATGGACAGCGGCGTCTACACCTTCACCCTGCACGAGGCCGGTGGCGCGACCCGCCAGGTGCAGGCGCGCTACACCTTCCTCTACGAGCGCATCGACGGTCAGTGGAAGATCCTCAACCACCATTCCTCGGCCATGCCCCAAGCGCAGCCGCCATTGCAGGCCAGCCATCGCTGAGCAAGCGCTGCCGCACCTTGAAAAAACGCCGGGACTTGTGCCCGGCGTTTTGCTGTCTTCAGCCTTCCTGGCGATAACGCCCCGGGGTCATGCCGAACCAGCGGCGGCAGGCCTTGTGAAAGCTGCTCTGGTCGCGAAAGCCGAGCAGGGCGCCGATGTACTTGACGCTGCGCGCCGAGTTGCGCAGGAAACTGTGGGCCAGCATCAACCGCGCCTCGTCGAGCAGCGCCGAGAAGTGCGTGTCTTCGTTGCCCAGGCGTCGCTGCAGGCTGCGGCTGCTGACCCCCACCAGCTGCGCGATATGCCGCAGGTCGCTGGGCCCGCCCTGGGCCAGGCGCTCGGACAACACCCGCCTTACCCGCGCGGTCATCGAGCCGTCGAGCAGCAGCTTGAGGCGGGTTCGCGCGTATTCCATGTGCAGCACGTCCAGGGCCGGGTCGGCGCTGGGCAGGGCCATGGCGCAATCGCGCGGGCTGAAACTCAGGCTGTTGTAGGGCGCGTCGAACTGCAGGTTGGCGCCCAGCAGGCGCTCCAGGGCGCGGGTGTCGGGCGGGCGCGGGTAGGTGAAGCTCGCCGCCAGCGGTCGGGGCTTGTGGCCGGGTAGCAGCCAGTGCACCAGGCCCAGGGTCTGCGCCGCGCCGGCATCGATGAAGGCCCGCGGCACCAGGCCCGGTTCGAGGGCGATGTCGAAGCCGATCAGGGTGACGGCCTGGGGGCTGCGCTCCAGGCACAGATAGAAGCCGTTGCTGACCAGCGAGTGATAGTCCACCAGGCGTTGCAGCGCGGTGCCCAGGGTGGCGCCGGACATCAGCGCGTAGCCGAGCACTTCCAGGTTGGCCGGGTGGGCCTTGGTGTACGCCAGCAGGCCGAGGTCCGGGTTGCCGCACAGCTGCACGGCGTCTTGCAGCACCGCGTAGACCAGCTCCAGCCTGACGCCCATGGGGTTTTCACAGGTCTCCTGGTGGCTGCTGCCATGGCGCTTGAGCAAGGCCTCGACCTTGACTCCGGCGTCGCTCAGGACATCGGCAAGCACCCGGAAACTGGTGCCGGTCATTCTGTGCATAGTACTTCCTGGGCTAGTGGCTAATTGATGTCATTGGCGCTGGCGCATGATCGCAATAAACCTCGGGCCACAGTCGAGAAAGGGCGGTGCGGTGTTTCCAAGGACAAACGAAAGGTATCCGGGAACACTTTCGAGCCGTCCGGGCAGGGGGGATCATAAATAGCAATGAGCCATTATCACGTCGGGCGCGCCGACGCATCCTGGCCAAGCCCACCCGGCGCGCTGTCGCCGCTTCGACTACGGATCTGTCATGCAAAGCGTCAAAGACTTCTATCGGGAACTGGCGCAGGGGCGACTGGCGCTGGCCTTCCAGCCGGTGGTGCGGCTGCCCGACACCAGCCGGGTGCTGTACCTGGAAGGTTTGCTGCGCCATGTCGAACAGCCCGGCAATGGCGCCTATCCGTTCGCCATGCTCGAACGCCATCAGCTGATGCGCGAGCTGGACCGCAGCGTGGTGGGGGGCGTGATCGAGCGCCTGTTGGACGACGAGCACCTGCGCCTGGGCTGCAACATCTCGGCGCAGAGCGCGATCGTCGATCCGTTCTGGTCCGCCACCCTCGCGCAATTGCGCGACGCGCCTGCGGTGGCCGCGCGGCTGGTGATCGAAATCACCGAAAGCGCCATGCCGCCGAGCACCGAAGCGGCCATCGAGTTTGTCCTGTGCCTGCGCGAGCTGGGCTGCCGGGTGGCGGTGGACGACTTCGGCGCCGGCCTCGGCACCCTGGAATTCATCCGCCAGACCTGCCCCGACATGGTCAAGATCGACCAGGGTTACCTACAACGCGCCCGCAGCGAACCCAACAGCGTGCAGACCCTGAAACACCTGGTGCAGCTGTGCAAGACCCTGGCGCCCTGCGTGATCATCGAAGGCATCGAGAGCGAAGCCGACCGCACCCTGGCCACGGCCTGCGGTGGTGAATGGGGCCAGGGCTACCTGTTCGGCCGGCCACGGCTCGACCGCCTGGGCGCGCCATGCCGGTTGCGTGGCGTGGTGGCCGAGCCTGTGGTGACGGATTGAGTCGTGACGGCTTGCCAGCGATAGCGCTGGTCCATTTACCCAGGCCGCATCGACCGGCCGCGGCTTCAGTAATAAACGCCCTTGGCGTCGTAGGGCAGCAGCACGGTATCGACCGCCGCATCCACCGGCAGGCTTACCACCGCCACCAGCGGGCAGACGATGCTCATCCAGCAGTAGATCGTGGCGTAGCCGTCGTAGCCGCGGGCGTCACGCATGGTCAGCAGCTGGATATTCTGCTGGGTGCCTTTGTAGAGGTCGTAGGAAATGTACTGATTGCTGGCACGGGCCATCAGGGTGCCGCAGCCCGAGAGGGCGAGTGTGCCGAGCAGGACGAGAGCAGTGAGCGCTTTGATGATGCCATTCCTTAGCAAGCCGATTTGCGGCGCGCATCTTCGCATCGCTCGAGGCTTCAGGCCAGCCTGAATGGCAAGGCTCGCAGCGAGCTGCCGACGATGACGGCGGCGCCTTTGCAATCGCCATCGCCGGCAAGCCTGGCGCCTATCACCCAGGTAATCGTTAGCCCAGCGCCTCACGCAACCGATGCCACAGCATGCCCAGCGCCAGCAGCGGCGCGCGCAGGGCGGGGCCGCCGGGGAACGTCATGTGCGGCACTGCGC
This sequence comes from Pseudomonas sp. LAMO17WK12:I10, assembly GCF_900215185.1. Classification (NCBI taxonomy): domain Bacteria; kingdom Pseudomonadati; phylum Pseudomonadota; class Gammaproteobacteria; order Pseudomonadales; family Pseudomonadaceae; genus Pseudomonas; species Pseudomonas sp. LAMO17WK12:I10. The sequence continues at coordinate 30,013 of NZ_OBDX01000011.1, forward strand.
TGAAGATGTCCAGGCCCTGGCTGTGCCCGGCGTGGATGGCCTCGGCCAGCAGGCGCGCGGTCCAGTGGCTGACGTTGAGCCCGTGCCCGGAGTAGCCCTGGGCGTAATACACATTGGGGTACTGGCGCAGGCGCCCGACCTGGGGGAAGCGGTTGGCGGTGATGCCGATCTTGCCGCCCCATTGGTAGTCGATGCGTACATTCGCCAGCTGCGGGAACACCTTGAGCAGCTTCGGCCGCATATAGGCGCCGATGTCCGCCGGGTCGCGCCCGGAGTAGTGGCAGGCGCCGCCGAACAGCAGGCGCCGGTCCGCCGAGAGCCGGTAATAGTCGAGGCCGACCTTCTGGTCGCACAGCGCCAGGTTCTGCGGGATCAGTTCGGCGGCCAGGGCCGGCGCCAGGGGCTCGGTGGCGATGATGTAGCTGCCCGCCGGCAGCACCTTCCCGGCGAGGCGCGGCTCCAGGTCATCCAGGTGGGCGTTGCAGGCCAGCACCAGGCTGCCGGCGCGCACGGTGCCGCTGGCGCAACGCACCCGCACGCTGTCGCCGTGGATCAGCTCCAGCACCGGGCTCTGCTCGAAGATCCGCACCCCCAGCGTCCGGGCCAGGGCGGCCTCGCCAAGCACCAGGTTGAGCGGGTGCAGGTGCCCGGAACCCATGTCCACCAGGCCCCCGGCATAGGCCGAGGACGCCACCACCTGGGCCATGTCCTGCGGGGCGACCAGGCGGGTTTCATGCACGTAGCCCAGGGCCGCGAGGTGTTCCTGCTCGGCCTGGAACGCGGCGAACTGGGCCGGGGTGTTGGCCAGCTCGCAGAAGCCCCAGCGCAGGTCGCAGTCGATGCCGTGCTCGCGCACGCGCTGGCCGACCAGCGCCACCGAGTCGATGCCGGCCTGTTCCAGGTAACGCACGCCCTCGGCGCCGACGTAGCGGGAAAAGCCGCTGACGTCGTGGCCAATGCCGCGGATCAGTTGCCCGCCGTTGCGCCCGCTGGCGCCCCAGCCGATGCGCCGGGCTTCCAGGAGAATCACCGAGAGGCCGCGCTGCGCCAGTTCGATGGCGGTGTTGACCCCGGTGAAACCACCGCCGATCACGCAGACGTCGGCGCTGAGGTCGGCATTCAGCGGCGGGTAGTCCGGCAGCGCGTTGGCCGAGGCGGCGTAGTAGGAGCGGGTGTGTTGTGCATGGCTGTGCCGGTTCATTGGTTGGACTTCACTTTGCTCCAGGCGCGGGTCATCAGGCGCATGGTCTGCGGGCTCTGGGGGCTGGAGATGTACAGCTTGTCGAGCACCGCCTGGGGTGGGTAGACCTCGGGGTTGTTCACCAGCTCGGGGTCCATGTATTGCTGCGACGCCGGGTTGGGGTTGGCGTAGCCGACATAGGCGCTGACCTTGGCGATCACTTGCGGATCCAGCAGGTTGTTGATGAAGGCATGGGCTTCCTTGGGATTGCTGGCGTCCGCCGGGATCGCCAGCAGGTCGAACCACAGGTTGCTGCCTTCCTTGGGAATCGAATAGGCGATCTTCACCCCGTTCTTGGCTTCCTTGGCGCGGTTGGCGGCCTGGAACACGTCGCCGGAATAACCGAAGGCCAAGCAGATGTTGCCGTTGGCCAGGTCCGAGACGTACTTGGAGGAGTGGAAGTAGGTGATGTAGGGACGGATCGCCAGCAGCTTGGCTTCGGCTTTCTTGTAGTCCGCGGGGTTTTCGCTGCGCGGGTCCAGGCCCATATAGTTGAGCACCGCCGGGAACACTTCGTCCGGCGAGTCCATCATCGACACGCCACACTGGCTGAGCTTCTTCAGGTTCTCCGGCTCGAAGAACACCGCCCAGGAATCGATCCTGTCGACCCCCAGCACCTGCTTGACCTTGTCGACGTTGTAGCCGATGCCGTTGGTGCCCCACAGGTAAGGCACCGAGTACTGGTTGCCGGGGTCGTTCTGCTCCAGCAGGGCCAGCAGTTTCGGGTCGAGGTTCTGCCAGTTCGGCAACTGCGCGCGGTCCAGCTTGAGAAAGGCCCCGGCCTTGACCTGCCGCGCCAGGAAGTGGTTGGACGGCACCACCAGGTCATAGCCGGTGCGCCCGGCCAGCAGCTTGCCCTCCAGGGTTTCGTTGGAGTCGAAGACGTCGTAGATGACCCGGGTCCCGGTTTTTGCCTGGAAGTCGGCGAGGGTGGTCTCGCCGATATAGTCGGTCCAGTTGTACACGCTGACTGTCGATTCGGCCTGGGCCGTGGCGCCGAACAGCACCGTGAGGGCCAGCGGAGCCACCGATTTCCATAGACGCATAGCGATACCCCTTTTTGCGGTTGTTATGGTGTTTGCCAAATTCATGAAGCCGCCTGTGGCCCTGTGGCCCTGTGGCCCTGTAGCCGCTGCCGAGCAACGCGAGGCTGCGATCGGCGGCGCAGCCGTCGTAAACCCGGCAACCGCCTTGTATCAGGTACACCGCGTGCGACGGTCTGGCGATGGCTGCGCCATCGATCGCAGCCTCGCAGGCTCGGCAGCGGCTACAACGGTGTGCGCGGTGTGCAGGTCTCAGACGCTGAGCAACAGGAACTCGCGTTCCCAGGAGCTGATCACGCGCTTGAAGTTCTCGTGCTCGGCGCGTTTTACCGCGACGTAGCCGCGCACGAACTTGCTGCCCAGGTAACGCTCGATGGTCGGGCACTCTTCCATGCGGGTCAGGGCGTCTTCGATGGTGATCGGCAGGCGCAGGTTGCGCCGCTCATAGGCCCGGCCTTCCACCGCGGCGCTCGGCTCGATGCCCTCGACCATGCCCAGGTAGCCGCACAGCAGGCTGGCGGCGATGGCCAGGTAAGGGTTGGCGTCGGCGCCGGGCAGGCGGTTTTCCACGCGCATGGCTTCCGGGCCGGAGGTCGGCACGCGCAGGCCGACGGTGCGGTTCTCTTCGCCCCATTCGACGTTGACCGGCGCCGAGGTGTCCGGCAGGAAGCGGCGGAACGAATTGACGTTGGGCGCGAACATCGGCAGCACCTTGGGGATGTACTTCTGCAGGCCGCCGATATGGTGGCGGAACAGCTCGCTCATGCGGCCCTCGGCGTCGGCGAAGATCGGCTTGCCGGTGGCGCTGTCGACCACGCTCTGGTGCAGGTGCATGGCGCTGCCGGGCTCGTCGGCCACCGGCTTGGCCATGAAGGTGGCGGTGACGTTGTGCTTGAGCGCGGCCTCGCGCAGGGTGCGCTTGAACACAGTGATCTGGTCGGCCAGGTCGAGGGCGTCGCCGTGGCGGAAGTTGATTTCCATCTGCGCCGGGCCGTCTTCGTGGATCAGCGTGTCGAGGTCCAGGCCCTGGGCTTCGCACCAGTCGTAGACATCCTCGAACAGCGGATCGAATTCGTTGGCGGCGTCGATGGAGAACGACTGGCGTCCGCTTTCGGCCCGGCCGGAGCGGCCCAGCGGCGCCTTCAGCGGCAGGTCCGGGTCTTCGCAGCGCTGGGTCAGGTAGAACTCCATCTCCGGCGCGACGATCGGCTGCCAGCCCTTGTCGGCGTACAGCTGCAGGACTTTCTTCAGCACGTTGCGCGGCGACAGCTCGATGGGGTTGCCGAACTTGTCGAAGGTGTCGTGGATGACAATGGCGGTCGGCTCGATGGCCCAGGGCACCAGGTAAATGCCCGAGGCGTCGGGGCGGCAGACCATGTCGATGTCCGCCGGGTCCAGCAGGTCGTAGTAGATGTCGTCGTCGACGAAGTCCCCGGTTACCGTTTGCAACAGCACACTTTCCGGCAGGCGCATGCCTCGCTCATGCAGGAACTTGTTGGTGGGCGCTATCTTGCCGCGGGCGATGCCGGTCAGGTCGCTGACCACGCATTCCACTTCGGTAATCTTGTGTTCTTTCAGCCAGGCAGACAGCTGATCGAAAGGGGCATTCATAAGGACCTCGTCAATGATTGTCGGTGACGCGTCAGTGCTTGGGGTGGTCCGGCAAGGCTTCCCCTGTGGCGCGTTGGCGACTATCTTGGGCAAGCCTCGCGGTTCCATCTATCCACTTTAAGCAGCACCAAAGCGCACCAAAAGAGTGCGCAAGGTTCCTTCATGACAGCGTCGACAGCTCTCCAGGTCCAGGCCTTCAACACCTTCGATGTGGCCGATCAGATCCGTGCCACCCCGGGTTGGGTGCAGCATTACCAGCAGATGTCGCCCGGGCATTTCGCCGGGCAAGTGCGTTATCTGGACCTGCAAGGGGTGCAGATCTACGAGGAATGCATGAACACCCGGGTCGAGCAGAATTTCAGCGCGCCCGAGGATTCCCTGGCGTTCTGTTTCGATCGCAGCGACAACGCCCTGTACCTGCTCAACGGCGAGAGCCGCAACATCTGGATCACCCCGGAGAACTACCAGGAAATCGCCGTGGTGTTCGGTCCGGAATTCGTCCGTGGCCATGGCCTCGACGCGCAGCGCCTCGATGGCCTGTTCCTGGCGCCGCTCAACTGCGGGCAGAACGCCTTGTTCAGCCGCTGGCTCAGCACGACCCTGACGCGCCTGTCGCAGACCCTCGACCCACCGAGTCGCGAAGCCCTGACCCAGCAGTTGCTGGAGGACTGCCTGTTTATCCTCGACAACGCCTGCGTGCGCCTGGACGGTGGCGGCCTGCGCCGGCGCGCCGAGGAGCGGGCGATCATGCAGCGGGTGGCGCAGTGGGCGGCGGACGGCCCGGAAGACAGCCTCAACCTGCTGGAGTTGGCGCAGGTGGCCGGGGTTTCCCTGCGCCAGTTGCAAGGCGCGTTCAAGGCCTTCGCCGGCATGGCGCCGACCCAGTGGCTGCGCCTGCGCCGGCTGAACAGTGCGCACCGCGAACTGCTGCGCCGCGGCCCGGACGAAACCACCGTGGCCGAGGTGGCCATGCGCTGGTCGTTCTGGCACCTCGGGCGGTTTTCCAGCAGCTACCGCGCGCTGTTCAAGGAACTGCCGAGCGAGACCCTGCGCCGCGGCCAGCGTTGAGCTGTTCCTGACCGCGGGCCCGCAGGGTCGGTGCCATTTCCAGTGTCATGCACGGGGAGGCCTGTCTGCCGAAGGGCGGCGCTGGCCATTGCGGCTCGGCCGCGGCGGCTTGGGCTGGTCATCCTCGTGCGCGCTTCCCGCAGGATGTTCGCGCAGGTAGCGCCACAGTGCCTGGGCGATGGCATCGCCGTTGACCCCTTTGCCGAAGACCTGCTGGCCGATGCTCAAGCCGAGCTGGCGGTAGCTTTCGAACTGCGCCTCGTCGAAGAACTGGTCGACGGTGGGCTGGTTGGGGAAGGACGTGTTGATCAACGCGTAGTTCTGCACGTCCGGCGATACCGATGGGATCAGCCGGGGCTTGAGCACCAGGATGCGACTGACCAGGGTGTCCGGCTCGGTGCAGGCGTAGACGTTGAGCAGCAGCGCGCAATGCGGGTCCGCCGGCGACGGCGCGATCTTGAAGTCCTCCATGCGCCCGAACACTTTGCCCAGTACATCGTCCCGGGTGATCGCTGCGTCTTCCCTGATCTCCAGGCCGTGGTCGATGCGCGCCAGGCGGATGAGATTGCTCAGGTCGTCGAACCGGTAGTCGGGATCGCAGCCACAGTCGCACATCACGATCAGCTCGACCTGGCGTTCCTGGCGCAGCAGTTCATAGGCCGCCGTGTTCTCGAAGTGGCCGCCGTCCGAGAGGTATTGATAGGCGCGCCGATGGCCATGGAAGTGCGCGGTCAATTCGTAGAACAGGTAGGTCTGGGTTGGCAGCCAGCGCGACAGCTTCAGGCCCAGGGATTGCCTGGGCTTTTCCGGTTTAGCGTCGATAAAGCGGCTGGGCCACCAGTTGCCCAGGCGCACGTTGGCCAGGCCCAGCAGCAGCGACATGCCCAGGCTGGTGGCGCGCCCCAGGCCGGTGGTGAAGGCCGCGCCGGAAACACCGATCCACTGGCCGATGGTCAGCGGGTAGGCGATTTCCGAAGCGGGGATATTCTCCAGGTCGCGCTGATAGAGCTTGCCGTCGAGGATGAAGGCCCCTTCGCCCTTGACGCTGCCCGGCGCCAGGCACAGCGGCTTGCCCTTGCGGTCGCGCTGCACCAGTTGCTCGGCGGGGTCGACCGTGAGGTTCATGGTCACGTTGATCAGGTGCAGCGGGCCGGCGTTCGGCGTGCCGTAGTAGTGCTCGACGCTGATGTCGTCGTTGCTCAGTGGCTCGGCCACGCTCATGTGCTTGCGCCGTTGCTCGGGCGTGCCGTCGAAGCGCTTGCCGTTGGTGGCGCCCATGTAGGCGCGGACCAGGCGCGCGCTGTAGTAGGACTGCAACGACGAGGTATTGAGGAAACCGACGAAGCGGCTGCTGACCCAGGTCAGGGCCGCCGCCACCCCGGCCAGCAGGGCCAGCCGCAGCACATAGCCGTCTTCCTGCAGGCGGATGCTGCCATCGGCGGTGACCCATATCACGAACAGCATCCACGCCAGGCAGACCGCCGCCAGCAACAGCACGCCGCCGATCAGGCTCATGACCTCCAGGGGCAGCAGGCGCAGCCAGTCCGGCAGGCTCTTCTCGTCCCGCAACAGCGCCACGCGGCGCACCAGCCAGATCAGCACCGGGAGAATGCCGACGGTGCCCTGGGTCAGGCTCTGCAGGTGCAGGTAGATCGCTTCGGACAGCGACACCAGGAACGCGGCGAACAGCAGCGCACCGAGGGTCATGATGATCTGCGACAGCACCCGGGTGACCTCGACCCGGTAGTTGCGCACGGTAAAGATCCCGTCTTCGTCGTTGGCCTTGCGGGTGCGGTATTTCAGGCGCCAGATCAGCAGCCAGGCGTAGACGATGCCCAGCAGTGCGATGGCGGCGAACCCGAGGAACAGGTAGCGTACGTTCGGCCTGTCGTCCGGCTGTTGCAGCAGCGCCCAGATGCCGACGAAGACCAGCACCATCACCGTGCAAGCCACGGCCGCCAGATTGCTCAGGGCCGGAGGATTGCTCAGGCTGTTTTTCGGCAGCACCAGCCAGTAGGCCAGGCAGCAGGGCAGTAAGCCGAGGAGGAACACCGCGCCGGGCAGCAGGAACAGATTGGGCACGTACTTCACTTGCAACAGCATCAGCAACGACAGGACCAGGACAATCGGCATGCCGATGACGAAGTGCAGCGACAGCCAGTTGCGCCAGGTGATCGCCAGGGCGTAGAGCGCGTCCCCCGAGCCGGTCGGGGTCAGGTAGCGGCCGTTCTCCCGGAGCCAGGCCGTGGGGCCCTTGCCGATGTCTTTGTCGCTGGCGTTGGCGTAGTCGATGTGGGTACTGATACGTCCCGGCGGCTCGTAGTGCAGGACCTCATAGGCGTTGACCGCCGCGGTCCTGGCCGCTTGCTGGGCGGGCGACAGGTGCGAGGCTTCGGCGCGCTCCTGGGCCTGCTCCCGGCGCAGGCGATTGGGGATGAACAGACTGGAGAAGAAACTGCCGATATAACCGCCGCCGCTGACCGTGCAGAGGTAGTCGAAGCGCGGCAGCAGGGTGGTGGTGAGGTTGTCTTGCGGTGTCTTCGACGGTCGTGGGTTGGCCTGTTCCGGCGCATCGGCCCGGGCCATTGCCTGCAGCACCCCCAGGCAAAAGGTGGCGCTGCGGATGCCACCCCCGGACAGCGCCAGCCCCCAGATCCTGGGAGGCTGGCCGGCCGGCGCGGGAAGGTATTTGAGACCCAATGCAGTACGGCGGTTCTCGATGCGCTTCCTTTCCCCCTCGTAGTGCTGGGTCGAGTCCATGATTGCTCCTTGCAAACTGAAGTAGTGGCATTGTGTAAATAGGATTAAAGCAGAACGCCGTCACATTTTTCCGAATACAAGGAGTAACTCGGGATGAAGTTCACGAAATATTCTTTATTTAGAAATGTAATTAAAAATCATCGGCTTAGAGAGTTAATGCGGCTGTATCAAGATCAATGAATGCCTTGACCGCGGTCTGCAACCGCCGTGTAACTTGCTTGTTACTTGAGGTCACTACTTTGCGTGGGTCGCTGTTTCCCGCCCTGTAACTTCAAGGAATTCAACCGCGTATGCCTACTCTCACTCGCAGGAAGCTCATGCAGGCCGCCGCTATCGGCTCGGCCTTTACCTTACTGCCAGACTCCATCCGCCAGGCCCTGGCGATCCCCGCCAACAACCGCACCGGCACCATCCGCGACGTCGAGCATGTGGTGATCCTGATGCAGGAAAACCGCTCCTTCGACCATTACTTCGGCACCTTGCCCGGGGTCCGCGGTTTCAGCGACCGCTTCACCATCCCGCTGCCCGGCAAGCGTTCGGTGTGGGAGCAGCAGGGCATCGGGCGAGTGGTGTTGCCGTATCACCTGGACAGCTCGCGGGGCAACGCGCAGCGGGTCAACGGCACGCCGCATTCGTGGATCGACGAGCACGCGGCCTGGGGCAGCGGGCGCATGAGCGCCTGGCCGACCTTCAAGACCAACACATCGATGGGCTACTACCGCGAGCAGGAGCTGCCGTTCCAGTTCGCCCTGGCCAACACCTTCACCCTGTGCGATGCCTACCACTGCTCGGTGCACGCCGGGACCAACCCCAACCGCCTGTTCCACTGGACCGGCACCAACGGCCCGACCGGGGCCAATGTGGCGGCGGTGGTCAACGAATGGGACGGCCCGGGCGCGGTGGACGTCGGCTACACCTGGAAAACCTACCCCGAGCGCCTGGAAGAGCGGGGCGTCAGCTGGAAGATCTACCAGTACCTGCCGGACAACTTCGGCGACAACCCGCTGGCCGGTTTCCGCCAGTACCGGCGCGCCAGCGTGGCGGCCGGCAACCCGGCGCAGCCGCCGGAAGACTTCACTGCCTTCGTGCCGTACAGCGATGCGCTGAATGCCCGGGTGCCGCTGTACAAGGGCAATGGCAACACCTTGCCGGCGCGCAGCGGCAGCGACCTGGAAGGCATGATCGCCGGGTTTCGCAACGATGTGCAGCAGGGCAAGTTGCCCAAGGTCAGCTGGATCGTCGCCCCGGCCACTTATTCCGAGCACCCGGGGCCGTCCAGCCCGGTACAGGGCGGCTGGTTCACCCAGGAAATCCTCAAGGCGCTGACCGACAACCCCGAGGTCTGGAGCAAGACCGTGCTGCTGGTCAACTACGACGAGAACGACGGTTTCTTCGACCATCTGCCGTCGCCCTCGGCACCTTCACGGCGCCTGGACGGCAGCTTTGCCGGCAAGTCCACGGTGGATTTCGACAGTGAGGTATTCACCCACCCGGCGCCACCGGGGACCACCCAGCAACCGCGTCCGGACGGCGGCATCTACGGCCCCGGCCCACGGGTGCCGATGCTGGTGCTGTCGCCCTGGAGCCGTGGCGGCTGGGTCAACTCCCAGGCGTTCGACCACACCTCGGTCCTGCAATTTCTCGAGAAGCGCTTCGGCGTGCGCGAGCCGAACATCAGCGCCTGGCGCCGTGCCGTGTGCGGCGACCTGACTTCGGCCTTCAACTTCGTCAATCCCAACAGCGAAATCCTCCCGCCGCTGCACACCACCACCCGCCAGGCCGCGGACCTGTTGCGCCAGCGCCAGGAACAACTGGCCCAGGTGCCGCTGCCGGACCCCAGCCGCCAGCAACTGCCGCAGCAGCAGCGCGTGGCCCGGCCATCGCGGGCCTTGCCGTATCGGCTGAATGTCGAGGCCAAGGCCAGGCGCAAGGCGTTGAGCCTGACCCTGAGCCTGCAGAACAGCGGCGAGCAGGGCGCGGTGTTCCATGTCTACGATCGCCTGCACCTGCTGGACATTCCCCGTCGCTATACGGTGGAGGCGGGCAAGCAGCTCAAGGACAGCTGGCAGACCGCGGGCCGCTACAAGCTGTGGCTGCTGGGGCCTAACGGCTTTCACCGCAGCTTCCACGGCAATCTGCTGGAGCGTCAGCCCGAGGTGTCGATGTTCAGCCGCGGCAACAACCTGCAACTGACCCTGAGCAACCCGGGCAAGGAGCCGGTGTCGATCACCATCGAGCGTTGCCCCTACACCCACCAGGGGCCATGGCGTTTCGACGTGCCCGGGCGCAGCGAGGTCCACCAGATGTTCGCCTGCCAGGCCAGCGGCGGCTGGTACGACCTGACCCTGCGCGGCGAGGGCGGCTGGCTGCGGCGCCTGGCCGGACGCCTGGAAACCGGTGCGCACAGCATCAGCGACCCGTTGATGGGCGTGTAAACCGCGCAATCGTGCCCGGCCCGCAAGGGGCCGGGTGCTTCACCTGGATCACTTCAGCCCCTGGGACCCTGGTTCCAGGGCACCCGCCGATGTTCCCCAGCAGACGAAAACCAGAACCCCATCACACGAAAGGACTTGGTTTGCCTCATGAATATTAATTAGAATCAGTCTCATTTGAATAATCCTTCGCGCAGGGCTCTTGACATGATTGAAGCAGCGACGCCACCGGAGCAAAGCCTACATGCCCTGTACCGCGATCATCGCAGCTGGCTCGAGAGCTGGTTGCGCCAGCGCATGGGCAACGCCTGGGATGCGGCGGACCTGAGCCAGGACACCTTCCTGCGCGTGCTCACCAGCTCCCAACAGCTGGTCGACCTGCGCGAACCACGGGCCTACCTGGTGACCGTGGGCAAGCGCCTGCTGAGCAACTTCTATACCCGGCGCAAACTGGAACAGGCTTACCTGGACGCGCTGGCCAGCCTGCCCGAAGACAGCGTGCCGTCCCTGGAACAGCGCTGGGTGCTGCTGGAAACCCTGCAAGCCCTCGACGAATTGCTCGACGGCCTGCCGCCCCTGGTGCGCCGGGCGTTTCTCTGGAGCCAGCTGGAAGGGCTGGGCTACCGCGAGATCGCCGAACGTCTCGACGTCTCGGAACGCACTGTCAAGCGCTACATGGCCCAGGCCTACGAACACTGCCTGCTGGTGGAGCTGTGATGCGCTCGGCGCCGTCCAGCGAAACCCGTGAGGTGGCCCGCGCGGCCGCCCAGTGGCTGGCGCTGCTGGAGTCCGGCGCGGCCAACGCCGACGATCACGCGCGCCTGCAGCACTGGCGCAACAGCAACAGCCGTCACGAAAGCGCCTGGCAGAAGGCGCAGCTGCTGCGCCAGCGTTTCTCCGCGCTGCCTTCGGCCCTGGCGCTGGCCACCCTGGATCGTCCCGAGCCGTCGCGGCGCGCGGTCCTCAAGCGCGCCCTCGGCGTCGCCGCGCTGGTGCCGACCGCCTGGCTGCTGGGGCGCCAGCTGCCCCTGGACGTATGGCGCGCCGACCTGCAGACCGGCACTGGCGAACATCGCAAATTATCCCTGGCCGATGGCAGCGCCTTGCAGTTGAACACCGCCAGCGCGGTCAACGTCGACCTGGGCGCCCGGCAGGTGACCCTGGTGCGCGGCGAGATGGCGCTCAAGGTCACCGGCAGCGCGCCGCTGACCATCCAGGCGCCTTATGGCCGCATCGTCGTCAGCCGCAGCGAAGTCTGCGTGCGCCTCAACGAACACGATTGCCGGGTGTCGGTGGTCAGCGGCTCGGTGCAGCTGCAACCCTTGTTCGGGCCGCAACTGGAGTTGCGCGAAGGCCAGCGGGTCCGCCTGCGGGTGGACGGCGCCGGGCAGATCGATGCCTTCGACGCGCAGCTGCCGGGCTGGCGCGACGGCGTACTGATGGCGCAGAACCAGCCGCTGGGGGATTTTCTGCGCGAGCTCGGTCGTTATCGTCCGGGCCTGCTGCGCTGGGATCCGGAACTGGAAGCCCTGCGCGTCACCGGCAGCTTCCGTCTCGACAACACCGACCGCGTGCTGTCGCTGCTGGCCGCCAGCCTGCCGCTGGAGGTGCATTCGCGCACCCGTTATTGGGTCACCCTGACTTCGGCAAAAGAAACCCCGCAAAAAAATATTGGCTGAAGCCTGTCCCTTTTTTTCGCCTCGCCGGTCATTCCAGGTAAGTGAACAAAAAACGAGAGCTTCCTCCCATGCCCGTAGTATTGCCATACCGTTTGCGTCCGGTTTCCCCCGGACTGTTGCAGTTGGGCCTCATCCTGACACTCAGTTCCAGCCCGTTATTCATCCAGGCCAGCCTGGCCGACGACGCCGCGCGGCGCAGCTACCAGGTGCCGGCCGGCCCGCTGAGCGCCGCGCTGACCCGTTTCGCCGGCCTCGCCGGCGTCAACCTGTCGGTGGACCCGCAGCTGGTCAGCGGCCGCAACAGCGGCGGCCTGTCCGGCGAGTACGGGGTGGAGGAGGGCTTTGCCCGCTTGCTGCAAGGCTCCGGCCTGCAACTGCAACCGGTGGGCGACCAGGCATATATCCTGACCCTGGCGCCGCAAGGCGGCAGCCTGCAACTGGCGCCGACCTCGATTCTCGGCGCCAGCGGCGCGACCGACAGCGACGTCTTCGCCGGTGGCCAGGTGGCGCGCCGTGGCTCGCAAGGCCTGCTGGGCTCGAAGGACTTCATGGAAACGCCGTTCAGCATGACCACCTACACCAGCGAAGTGGTGAAGAACCAGCAGGCGCGGACCCTCGGCGACCTGATCGCCAGCGACCCCTCGGTGCGCGCCACCAACCCGGCGGGCGGCCGTTATGAGCAGTTCACCATCCGCGGCTTCAGCCTGTTCAACAGCGATGTCGCCTACAACGGCCTGTACGGCGTGCTGCCGACCTACACCATCGACATGGAAATGGCCGACCGGGTGGACATCCTCAAGGGCCCGACCCAGTTGATCAACGGCATCTCGCCGCGGGGCAGCGTCGGCGGCGGGATCAACGTGGTGCCCAAGCGCGCCACCGACAAGCCCATCACCGAACTCACCGGCAGCTACGCCTCGGACAGCCAAGTGGGCGGCGCGGTGGACATCGGCCGGCGCTTCGGCGAGGACAACAAGTTCGGCGTGCGCCTGAACGCGGTCAAGCAGTCCGGCGATACCAAGTGGGATCACCAGAGTGTCGACCGCGAGATGGCGGTGCTGGGCCTGGACTTCCGTGGCGAACGCCTGCGCCTGTCGACCGACATCGGCCACACCGAGCGCGACACCGACGCGCCCCAGGAGCGGGTGCAGATAGGCGCCAACGCCAAGGTGCCGGACGCCGACGATGTGCGGCACAACTATGCGCAGTCCTGGAGCAAGGCACGGACCAAGGACACCTTCGGCACGGTCAACGCCGAATACGACGTCAATGACTCGATCATGCTGTACGGCGGCGTCGGCGCGCGCAAAAGCAACCACGACTTCCTCCGGCATGCCGTGTCGATCACCAACGACGCCGGCGACTTCAGCGTGCAGCCGCGCGACTTCACCCGCGACGAAAACGTGCGCACCACCACGGCGGGCGTGCGCAGCTGGTTCCACACCGGCCCGGTGAGCCATGAGGTCAACCTGGCGGCCAGCTACTTCTACATGGATTTCGAAAACGGCGGCGCGCGCTATGCCGCGTCCCCCAGCAACCTCTATAACCCACGGCCGACGCCGACCCCGTCGCGGCCGACGCGTTTCGACCCCAAGGTCTACACCGAGAACCGCTTCAGCGGCGTGGCGCTGTCCGACACCCTGGGTTTCTTCGATGACCGCCTGCTGCTGACCCTCGGCGCGCGCTGGCAGCGGGTCAAGGTCGACGACTGGAGCGACGGTATCAAGGGCGACACCGCCTACGACGAGGAAAAGGTCTCGCCTTCGGGCGGCCTGCTGTTCAAGGCCACCGACCAGTTGTCGCTGTACGTCAACTACATGGAAGGCCTGAGCCAGGGCAAGATCGCGCCGTCGACCTCGATCAACGAAGACGAAATCTTCCCGCCGTTCATCAGCCGCCAGGTCGAGGCCGGCGCCAAGTACGACGCCGGGGCCTTCGCCCTGACCGCCGCGGTGTTCCGCATCAAGCAGCCGGCCTACGAGACCAACGCCACCACCCGGGTCTTCGGCCCGAATGGCAAGCGCCAGAACGACGGTGTCGAGCTCAGCGTGTTCGGTGAACCGCTCAAGGGCTTCCGCCTGCTGGGCGGGGTGATGTACATCGACAGCGAACTGAAGGACACCACCAGCGGCACCTTCGACGGCAACCGCGCGCCGGCCACACCGAAGTACAACGTCAACCTGGGGGCCGAATGGGACGTGCCGAAGGTCCAGGGCCTGACCCTGACCGCACGCGGCATCTATTCCAGCTCGCAGTACCTGGACCAGGCCAACAGCAAGGAAATCGACTCCTGGGAGCGTTTCGACCTGGGCGCGCGCTACGCATTCAAGCTCGATGACAAGGACATCACCTTGCGCGCCAATGTCGAGAACGTGCTGGACAAGCGTTACTGGAGCTCGGCCGGGGCCTCGGACGACAGCGAGCCGGGCTTGACCCTGGCGACTCCCCGCACCCTGTTGCTCTCGGCAACCGTGGGTTTCTAAGCGGACCATTCGAGCAGAGGCCGGCGCCCGGGTTGCACGCTTGCGCCGGCATGCTTCGCGCTTGGGAAGGTGCCGCCGAACCAGCCGGATTTGCACTTTTATAAGGCGCGGCGCACCAGGCTAAGGCGATTCATGGCCCTGGGTCGTGTATCCGCGAGCCGTACGGAATGACCGCGCAACCCCGCCAGCACGGCCTTTCAAGGCGTGCGGCGCCGCCTGGCACAAAGGCTGCAAGACAGCCGCTAACGCCCCACCGCGCATGTCGCGGGCGGGCCGCCCACTCGGTCAACGCGGATCGATCGGCCAACCGGCCATGGGCACTCGGTGAGTCAGGCACAGCAGCCCGATCGCACACCGCAAATAACAGGCAAAGGCGCCTGGAACCGTGAGGTTTCAGGCGCTTTTTTTTGCTTTAAAAAAACCGTGATTGGCTTGGGTCGGGTGCTATTTATGAATGCCATTGTTGCCCCTTTGAACACACACAAAACCCTGATCGTGATCGGCAACGGCATGGTCGGACATCATTGCGTCGAACAGCTGGTGGCGCACGGCGCCCTCGAGCAGTACCGCCTGCACGTCTTCAGCGAAGAGCCGATGCGCGCCTACGACCGGGTGCACCTGTCCGAGTATTTCAGCGGTCGCGACGCCGAGTCCCTGGCCCTGGGCGATGCCGCGCTGTACCAGGCCCCGGGCCTGACCCTGCACCTGGGGGTGGCGGTGTTGCGCATCGACCGCGAGCACCGCCAGGTCATCACCGCCGCCGGCCCGGTGCATTACGACAAGCTGGTGCTGGCCACCGGCTCCTATCCCTTCGTGCCGCCGATCGAGGGCGCCGCAGGCGATTCGCGCCTGGTCTATCGCACCCTGCAAGACCTCGACGCCATCCGCGCCGCGGCCGCCAATGCCCGGCGCGGCGTGGTGGTGGGCGGCGGGCTGCTCGGCCTGGAGGCGGCCAACGCCTTGAAGAGCCTGGGCCTGGAAGCCCATGTGGTGGAGTTCGCCCCGCGGCTGATGCCGGTGCAGCTGGACGAGCAGGGCGGTCGCGCGTTGAAGGCGCGGATCGAAGCCCTGGGCGTCGGGGTGCACCTGGGCAAGGGCACCCAGTCGATCAGCGCCGGCGAGCAGTACCGCTACCGGATGAACTTCGCCGGCGACGACTTCCTCGAAACCGACCTGATTGTGTTCTCTGCGGGTATTCGCGCCCAGGATGCCCTGGCCCGCGATTGCGCCCTGGAGATCGGCCCGCGCGGCGGCGTGGTGGTGGACAACCAGTGCCTGAGTGGCGACCCGCATATCTACGCGATCGGCGAATGCGCCAGCTGGAACGGCAGCCTCTTCGGCCTGGTGGCCCCGGGTTACCAGATGGCCCGCAGCGTCGCCGCGCAGCTGTGCGGCGAGCCGGGCGAACCCTTCATGGGCGCGGACATGTCGACCAAGCTCAAGCTGCTGGGGGTCGATGTCGGCTCCATCGGCGACGCCCAGGGCCTGACCCCGGGCGCGCGCAGCTACCAGTTCATCGACGAAGCCACGGCCAGCTACCGGCGCCTGGTGGTGGATGCCAGCGGCAAGCAGGTGCTCGGCGCGGTGCTGGTGGGCGACAACAGCTACTACGACACCTTGCTGCAATACATGCAGAACGGCATCGCCTTGCCCGCCGAACCGGCCGGCCTGATCCTGCCGTCCAGCGCCGGCGCGCCGACCCTCGGCCCGGGCGCCTTGCCCGAGTCGGCCACGGTCTGTTCCTGCCACAACGTGACCAAGGGCGCGATCTGCTCGGCCATCGACGGCGGCTGTTCCGAGCTCGGCCAGCTCAAGGCCCGGACCAAGGCCTGCACCGGTTGCGGCGGTTGCGCCGGCCTGCTCAAGCAGGTGTTCGAGCACGAACTGATCGCCCGTGGCGTCAGCGTCGACAAGAGCCTGTGCGAACACTTCGCCTATACCCGCCAGGAGCTGTACGCGCTGGTGCGGGTCGAGGGCATCCTCAGTTTCGACGAGATGCTCGCCAAGCACGGCCGTGGCCACGTCGGCTGCGATATCTGCAAGCCGGCAATCGGCTCGATCCTCGCCTCGTGCTGGAACCAGCCGATCATGGACCGCACCCTGGTGCTGTTGCAGGACACCAACGACACCTTCATGGCCAATATGCAGAAGAACGGCACCTACTCGGTGGTGCCGCGGATCGCCGGTGGCGAGATCACCGCCGACAAGCTGATCGTGATCGGCCAGGTGGCGAAGAAATACGAGCTCTACACCAAGATCACCGGCGGCCAGCGCATCGACCTGTTCGGCGCCCAGCTGCACCAGTTGCCGGATATCTGGGCCGAGCTGATCGCCGCCGGTTTCGAGACCGGGCATGCCTACGGCAAGTCGACCCGCACCGTGAAGTCCTGCGTGGGCAGTACCTGGTGCCGCTACGGCGTGCAGGACAGCGTGCGCATGGCCCTGGAGATCGAGGACCGCTACAAGGGCCTGCGCTCGCCGCACAAACTGAAGTTCGCGGTGTCCGGCTGCACCCGCGAATGCGCCGAGGCGCAGAGCAAGGACGTCGGTGTGATCGCCACCGAGAACGGCTGGAACCTGTACGTCTGCGGCAACGGCGGCATGCGCCCGCGCCACGCCGAACTGTTCGCCACCGACCTCGACGACCAGACGCTGATCCGCTACATCGACCGCTTCCTAATGTTCTACATCCGCACCGCCGACCGCCTGCAACGCACCTCGGTGTGGCGCGAGAGCCTGGAGGGCGGCCTGGATTACCTCAAGGCGGTGGTGATCGACGACAGCCTGGGCCTGGGCGCCGAGCTGGAAGCGCAGATGCAGCTGGTGGTGGACCGCTACGAATGCGAATGGGCCAACGCCCTCAAGGACCCGGAAAAACTCAAGCGCTTCCGCACCTTCGTCAACGACCAGCGCCCCGACCCGGACATTCATTTTGTCGAGGAACGCGGCCAGCGCCGGCCGATCATGGCCGCCGAACTCAACCTGATCCCTGTCACCGAGGAGGTGCTCTGATGAGCCTGTCGCCAAGCCCGCAACCTATCGAAAGTGCATTCGCCGAGCAGCCCGGCGTGCAGTGGCAGGCGGTGTGCAGCCGCCAGGACCTGGTCAGCCACAGCGGCGTGGTGGTCTGGCACGACGGCGCCCAGGTGGCGCTGATCTACCTGCCGGATGCCGCGCAGCAGACCCTCTACGCCATCGACAACCACGACCCGCAGTCCGGCGCCAACGTGATCGGCCGCGGCCTGGTGGGCTGCATCAAGGATGAGCTGGTGATCGCCTCGCCCCTGTACAAGCAGCACTTCCGCCTGGCCGACGGCACCTGCCTGGAATACCCGGAGCAACGCCTGCGCACCTGGCCGGCGCGGCTGCGTGGCGACGTGGTGGAAATCGGCGTGCGCTAAGCCGCGCGCGCCTTACTCGATCCAGATCCATGCCTGACTTCGCGCCCCGTGGCGCGGGGCCGGAACCCCTGTTGCTCAAGGTATCGGAGACGCCCATGAAAACCGCTGCTCAGTTGCTGAAGTTGAAGGCCGTGGAAAACCGCCAGGTGCACTGCATCGGCCTGGACCAGATGGTGCTCGAAGCGCTGCAGATGATGGCGCAGAAAAACGTCGGTGCGCTGCCGGTGATGGAGGCCGGGCAGGTGGTCGGCGTTATCAGCGAACGCGACTATGCACGCAAGGTGGTGCTGCAAGGCCGCTCATCGGTAGGCACCCCGGTCCGCGCCATCATGAGCGCCCCCGTGGTCACCGCCGACAGCCAGCACAGCATCGAACGCTGCATGGCCGTGATGACCGACAGCCACCTACGCCACCTGCCGGTGCTGGAAGGCGAGCAACTGATCGGGCTGCTGTCGATCGGCGATCTGGTGAAGGAAGCGATTGTCGAGCAGGCGGACCTGATTCGGCAGTTGGAGCACTATATTCGCGGGCATTGAGGGGAGCAGCACCTTGTGCTGCTTCATTCCGCTTGGGGGAGCACGGGCTGTCTTCCTATAGATGCTGTGCTTGGGATTTTTCGTTCAGCCTGAAGACGATGCCTTCCACTTCCATGTCGACGGTGTACTTGAACCGCACATGGATATGTTTGGGGAAACCTGCAAAACGATAAGTATCCCAGCCGCCAGTCATGCCCAGCACCGGGATTCTATAGGGGGCTCCTGACTCCAGAGGTTCGCCGTGATGGGATCTGACCCATTTCTGATTCATCTTGGTTTCGAGGTGGTAGGGCAGTTTTCCTTTGTAGGTTGACTGTTCTGGGAAGCGCTTTAGCAAGGAAATATATAAGGCTTCAAAGCGTTGGGTACTGGCCCAAAACTCAAGTTCGATACCTGCCTCCGGTGACATGGCTATGGTATCGCTGTCCTCAAAGACGCCTTTTGGTGGTCCATCCGGGAGATACATCCCTGAGGCAATCATTTCGGGGTAGGTGCGGCCGAGGCGTTGAACCAGGTCATCGATCATTGCTGCGCTCATTTCATTGCTCCCTGCGCCCTCGCAGAACTAAGCGTGGGATTTTTCGTTTAGTCGGAAGACGATTCCTTCCACTTCCATTTCAATGTTGTATTTGAACAGCACATTGATGTTTTTGGACATGCCCGGAAAACGATAGGTTTCCCAACCGCCTACCAGTCCTCGCACCGGGATTTTATATGGACCCTTTGACTCCAGAGGCTCACCGAACTGTGATCTGACCCAGCTCTGGTTCATCTTGGTTTTGAGCTGATAGGGAAGCCCTCCTTTGTAGGTTGGCCTTCCGGGAAACGTTTCGAGGAAGGTAATAAATAGATCTTCAAACCGCTGGTTGCTGGCCCAAAATTCCAGCTCTATACCAGGCTCAGGCGACATTGATAGGGTGTCGCTGTCCTCGAAAATACCTGTTGGCGGACCTCCAGGAAGATACATTCCAGAGGCGATCAACTCGGGGTAAGTACACCCGAGACTTTTAACAAAGTCATCAATCATTGCGGCGTTCATATCAATACCAGTTTTGTTCCTGATGGAGGTCGTGCAAGTTTGTGCGTGCCGTTTCAATCTGCTCTTCGGTAAAGCCTTCTTCCAGTAGGTACGGCTTGATGGCATCGAGATTAGTGTCTACAGCAGCCCGTAGGTCAGCTGCATCCTTGGCCTGCTGGTTCTTAGTGTTCCTACCACCATACGTCTCACTGTACTTCTGATGCACCTTACGAGGAATTGCGATACTTGGTGCTTTGCGTAGATGTTCTTTGATGTCGCGTTGGGCAATGCCCGGGACGTTCGCCTTCAAAAACGCTTCCAACGCCTTCTGCGACGGTATGTGATCAATATCCAACCCATCCTTGGCGCTTCTACTGGAAAGATCATTCGCCGGGCCGACTTCCAGCGGGTTGACCAGGGGCTTGGCGAAGACCAGGTACAACGAGCGCAGGCCGCTGCCGATCGGGAAGGTGATGATGCAGTCTTCGACCTTGAGCTCGTCGATGGGCGCGCCCTGGAGTTGGCTGTCGCCGCCTTCGGCGATGGGGTGGACCATGAGGTTGGCCAGTTCATCGGTCACCCCCGGGTAGGGGGTCGGGGCGGTGACCACCGGGCCGCTGTGCGGTGTCCAGGTGATGGTGAGTGTGCCGAGGTGGGCCTGCATGGCGTTTTTGTCGGCGTTCCAGTGGGCCTTGATCACCGGGACGCTGTCCTGGCCCGACTGGGCGCTGGTGTGGATGCCGTGGATGTGCAGCACACCCTGGCGGTCGCGGCGGAACTGGAAGCGCACGCGGGTGGTGGCGGCGCGCAGCTCGCGCAGTTGCTCTTCGCTGTAGAAGGTGTCGTCGCCAAGCCGGGTCGGGGTCATGGCCAGGAGCAGCACCTGTCCCGCCGGGCCGCCGAGGGTCCTGGCCGCGGTGCCGGCCATCTGCACTGACCAGGCGAAGCTCCTGAGGAGCCGTTCGCCGGCGACCCTGCCGAGCCCGACCTCGGTCGCCGAGGAGGCCATGAGCATGGTCTTGCCGAAATTGCCCGCGGGCTCGCTGGCGCTGCCGGCCTGGGTGGTGCCCCAGGGTGCGCTGCTGATGGACTTGGCGAAGACCAGGTCGGTGCGGGGCGTGGGATCGGGCCAGGGGTCTGGCCGAAGGCAGACCGGCTGCGGTTCGGGCGCGGGGCAGAGCAGGTTGCCGCTTGCTGTTGCGGCGGAACTGTCGGTGACCAGCACCCAGTCGCCGTTTCTGACGGCGGCCAGAATTTCCCGGTCGCTGTTGATGCTGTAGTGCTCGCGCAACAGCTCGTCCAACCCCGCAAGGCTTGACCGGTTGCGTTGCAGCGCCATGCGCACCTGGGTTTCGGCGAAATACGGATCGTGCGCGTTGCGTGCCTGCCGGTCGGAGGCTTTCAACAAGCGCATGTCAGTAAGCGCAAATCAGTAAATGCATGAGCGGCCCCGGCTTCTGGATAAACCACGCATGCTAGGGGGCCATCCTGGCGTGGCGCTTTAGGCCCTTTCTGAAACGCTCGAAAGAAAACTCGCTTGTGGGCCGGCGATAAAACCGGCGATCCGCTTCTGGCGCTAAAAGCTGCCGTTCGTCACGGCGCACGGAGCGGGATTCAACTTTTGCCCACAATGTTTTTCACAGCTGTTGTAAGGGCCGCGCCAGGCCCGCAGAGGCTGTTAGCCGCCGGAGGTTGAGCCAGATGAACGACGACTCCCTGGACGAAACGCTCGAGGAACGTCGCCAGCGCCGGGTGGCGCGGGCGCTGAGCCTGAACCCCGACGAAGTGGCGCGCTGGGTGGTGGCCATGGAAGAGGACGGCAGTGGCATGGGCTATGTCATCGAGTTTTCCGCCGCCACGCCGGTCGATGTCCTGGCCAGGGTGCCGGGGCTGGGCAGCGACCGGCTGATCAATATCGGCCCCATCGACTAGCCGCCATGACCTCCGTGTCGCCCCCACCAGCACTGACCGCCGAACGCCTGCGGGCCTTGCACCGCGAAGGCTTCGTGCTGTTGCCCGGGGTGCTCGACGCGGACCGGATCAAGTTGCTGCGCCGGGCCATCGACGGCCTCAAGCCCCAGCATTGGGACTACAGCGGCGTGCTCGAACACTACAAATGCGTGTTCAACCGCGACCCGCTGTGGCTACCGTTTCTCGACCTGCCGGGGGTGATTGAGCTGGCTGAAGCGGCGCTGGGTGAGGATTGCCATGTCATCGGCCAGACCGCCTGGCGCTGTCATCCGGGTTTCCAGGGGATGGGCCTGCACCTGGATTACCTGGCGATGCGACTGCCCCGCAGCCTGCTCAGCGATCCGGCCTTCGAGCTGCCGATGCAGATCTGCACTTGCCACCTGTACCTCGACGATATCGACCAGGACCTGTGCCCGACCCGCGTGGTGCCGGGCAGTCATCGAGCCGGGCGGCCGCCACGGGCCGGCGAGGAACATTGGCATGGTCAAACTGCCCGGGCCGTGCTGTGCCAGGCCGGCGACGCGCTGATGTTTCGTAGCGAGCTGTGGCATGCCGGCAGCGAGAACAGCAGCGCCGAACGCATCCGCTACCTGCTGCAGGTGCACTATGGCCGGCGCATGGTGGCGCAGAAGTTTTCGCCGTACCTGCACTGGCGTTTCAACCCCGAGGTGCTGGCGGCGGCCTCGGCGCGCCAGCGGCGGTTGCTGGGCGAGCATGAGGAAGCGGAATACGACTGAACCGGGCGGCGGCGCCGTCAGCTGTCGGGAAAGGGGATCGACAGCAGCCAGCGGCTGAACGCCTGCAGCGATGGCAGGTGCTGATAACGGCTGGGGTAGGCCAGGTAATAGCCGCGGCCGCTGTCCACCGGCTCGAACAGCGCCACCAGTTCGCCGCTGTGAATCTCGTCCTGCACCAGGATGCGCGGCACCAGGCCGATGCCGATGCCGGCGACCACCGCCTGGATCAGGTGCGCGGTCAACTCGAACCCCGGGCCCATGCGCATCGCCCGCGGATGCAGGCCGTTCTGCTCGAACCACTCGGGCCAGGCGTCGGGACGCGATACCACGTTCAGCAGCAACTGTTGCGCCACGTCGCCGACGGACATCGAGCCGTGCTCGGGCAGGGCCTTGGGGCTGGCCACCACCGTGAGCTTTTCCGAGAGCAGCCGATGGGCCTCGTAGCCAGGCCAGTGGCCGGTGCCGGCGCAGATGATGGCGTGCATGTCGGCGGTGTCCTTCGACAGGTCGCTGGTGACGATCCGCGAATGGATATGCACCAGGGTGCCCGGGTGGCTGGCGTAAAAGTCATGCATGCGCGGCAGCAGCCATTTCGAGCCGAAGGTCGGCAGCACCGCCAGGTGCAGCGGGCCGCCGCCAGCCTTGTGGGCGATGGTCTGCAAGGTGGCGTTGCGGATTCGCGCCAGGGCCGCCGCCAGTTCGTGGTGATACAGGGCGCCGGCGGCGGTCAGCTCGATATGCCGGCCGTCACGGTTGAACAGCGGCACTTCCAGCAGCGACTCCAGGGCCTGGACCTGGCGGCTGACGGCGCTCTGGGTCAGCGCCAGTTCTTCGGCGGCCTTGGTGAAACTGCCATGCCGCGCCGCGGCCTCGAAGGCCACCAGCACCGACATCGACGGAGTGAGTCGTCTCGGGTTCATTCATAAAACTCATGAAAAAAGCACATGAAATACATTTGCCCAAGGTGCAAGGCTCTAGGAAAATAGGCTTTTTCGGCTGGCCGCCGCCCCTCGGGCTGCGTGCAAGCATACGTGTTTTGCATGCACCGCTGCGCCTTTTCTCTGCCTGGAAGCCTTTTTGATGATTGCTCTGCTTGCCCCCGAACGCGACCCGTTGGCCCACTACCAAAGCTTCCTCGACGCCCTGGCCGCGGACGGTTTTCGCGGCGAGATCGCCCGTGACCTGGGCCTGCGCACGGTGCTGGCCACCGACAACTCGATCTACCAGCGGCTGCCGCAGGCCGCGGTCTTCCCCCGGGATGTCGCGGACGTGGAACGCCTGGCCCGGCTGGCGGCGAGCCCGGAACATCGCGCGGTGGTGCTCACCCCCCGTGGCGGCGGCACCGGCACCAACGGCCAGTCGCTGACCGACGGCATCGTGGTCGACCTGTCGCGGCACATGAACCGGATCCTCGAGATCAATGTCGAGGAACGCTGGGTGCGGGTGCAGAGCGGGGTGGTCAAGGACCAGCTCAACGCCGCCCTCAAGCCCCACGGCCTGTTCTTTGCCCCGGAGCTGTCGACCTCCAACCGCGCCACCGTCGGCGGCATGATCAACACCGACGCCAGCGGCCAGGGCAGCTGCACCTACGGCAAGACCCGCGACCACGTACTGGCGCTGAGCACCGTGCTGCTGGGCGGCAGCCGCCTGGACAGCGCGCCCATCGACAACCGCCAATTGACCGAGGAGGCCGCGCAGCCCGGGCGGATCGGCGAGGTCTACCGCTGCGCCCAGGACATCGCCGACCACCAGGCCGAGCTGATCGAGGCGATCTTTCCCAAACTCAATCGCTGCCTGACCGGCTATGACCTGGCGCACCTGCGCGAGACGCCGGAGCGCTTCAACCTCAACAGCGTGCTCTGCGGTTCCGAGGGTTCCCTGGGCTTTATTGTCGAGGCGCGGCTGAATGTGCTGCCGATTCCCCGGCACTCGATCCTGGTCAACGTGCGCTACGCCGGCTTCATGGATGCGCTGCGCGATGCCAAGGCGCTGATGGCGCTCAAACCGCTGTCGATCGAGACGGTGGATTCCAAGGTGCTGATGCTGGCCATGCAGGACATCGTCTGGCATGGCGTGGCGCGGTATTTCCCCGAGCAGGCCGACACCCCGACCCTGGGCATCAACCTGATCGAGTTCAGCGGCGACGACCAGGAAGAACTGGAGCAGCGGGTCGACGCCTTTGTCCGCCACCTGCAGCAGGACAGCTCGGTGCTGCGCCTGGGCCACACCCTGGCCATCGGCGCCCAGGCGGTGAACCAGGTGTACGCCATGCGCAAGCGCGCGGTGGGCCTGCTGGGCAACGTCCAGGGCGAGGCGCGGCCGCAGCCCTTTGTCGAAGACACCGCGGTGCCGCCGGAGAACCTGGCGGACTACATCCTCGAGTTCCGTGCGCTGCTCGATGGCTACGGCCTGCAATACGGGATGTTCGGTCATGTCGACGCCGGCGTATTGCACGTGCGGCCGATCCTCGACATGAAGGACCCCAAGCAGGCGGCCTTGATCCGGCCGATCTCCGATGCGGTGGCGGCGCTGACCCACAAGCACGGCGGCCTGTTGTGGGGCGAGCACGGCAAGGGTCTGCGCTCGCAGTACGTGCCGGACTATTTCGGCGAACTCTACCCGTCGCTGCAGGCCCTGAAGGCCGCGTTCGACCCGTTCAACCAGCTCAACCCCGGCAAGATCGCCACCCCGGCCTCGGTGCCAGAGGCGCGCCTGACCCGGGTCGACGAAGTGGTGCTGCGCGGCGAGCTCGACCGCACCATCGACGAGCGCGTGTGGCAGAGCTATGACAGCGCCCTGCATTGCAACGGCAACGGCGCCTGCTACAACTTCGACCCGGACGACGCCATGTGCCCGTCGTGGAAGGCCACCCGCAACCGCATTCATTCGCCCAAGGGCCGCGCCTCGCTGATCCGCGAGTGGCTGCGCCTGCAGGGCGAGCAGGGGGTGGACGTGCTGAACGGCGGTGGCGCGCGGCTTTCCAACCTGGCCCGGCGCGTCTACAACAGCGCGGCGCGGCTGGCCGGGCGCGAGGACTTCTCCCATGAGGTGTACGACGCCATGGCCGGCTGCCTGGCGTGCAAGTCCTGCGCGGGGCAGTGCCCGGTCAAGGTCAATGTGCCGGAGTTCCGCTCGCGCTTCCTCGAGCTGTACCACGGCCGCTACCTGCGCCCGCTGAAGGACTACCTGATCGGTTCCCTGGAGTTCAGCGTTCCCTATCTGGCGCGCTTGCCGCGGCTGTACAACGCGCTGATCGGCGCGGCACCGGTGAGCCGGGCGCTCCAGCACCTGGCGGGGATGGTCGACAGCCCGTTGCTCAGCACCCTGGATTTCCAGGCGGTGTGCCGCCGGCGCAACGTGCGCATGGCCAACGCCGCGCAACTGGCGGCGCTGTCCGCCGAGCAGCGCGAACGTAGCGTGATCCTGGTGCAGGACGCCTTTACCCGGTTCTTCGAAACGCCGCTGGCGGCCGAGTGGCTGGAGCTGATCGAGCGCCTGGGTTTCCAGATCTACCTCGCGCCGTTCGCGCCTAACGGCAAGCCTTTGCAGGTCCAGGGCTTCCTCGGCGCCTTTGCCCGGGCCGCGCGCTACAACGCGCAATCGCTGCTGAGGCTGCAAGCCAGCGGCGTGCCCCTGGTCGGGCTCGATCCGGCGATGACCCTGGTCTACCGCCAGGAATACCGCAAGACCCTGGGGGCGGCGCAGGCGCCCGAAGTGCTGCTGCCGCAGGAATGGCTGGCCCGGGTGCTGCCTGCAGTACCTAGTGAGGCATCGGCCGAAGCGAACCCGACCGCCGAGGCCGAGCCCTATCAGTTCCTCGCGCACTGCACCGAGAAGACCAACGAGCCGGGCAGCATCGGCCTGTGGCAACAGGTGTTCGCGCGCATGGGGTTGAAGCTGCAAGTGCTGGCCAGCGGTTGCTGCGGCATGTCCGGGACCTACGGCCACGAGAGCCGCAACCTGGCCACTTCGCAGGTGATCTACCAGCAGTCCTGGCAGCCGCTGGTGGCGCGTCACGGCCAGGGCGGCCGACTGCTGGCCGACGGTTATTCCTGCCGCAGCCAGGTCAAGCGCCAGGAGGGGCAGGGCCTGCAGCATCCGCTCCAGGCTCTGCTGGAACAACTGCGCAAACGCCCGCTAGCGACCTGACGACAGGGGGCGATGTAGCCGCTGCCGAGCCCGCGAGGCTGCGCTCGGTTTGGGCGGCATTCCGACGCAGCGACCGCAAATCCAGCATCTCGGATCTTCCCGCCGGCGCGGGGGGCTTCAGTCGGTGCCGTCCATCAATTGCTTGATGCGCAGCCAGTCGTTGCGCGCTTCCAGGTATTTTTCGTTCGCCAACTGCTTGGCTTGGCTGAACAGGGCCAGGCGGTCGTCGTCGACATGGTCGGTGTTAAGCAGCTCATAGGCCTGGACATCCAGGCGGTCGGCTTCGGCAAACAGTCGGGCGTTGTGCGCCAGCTCCCGGTTGATTCGTTCTGTCCTGCTCATGGATGCATCGTCCTCGTCTGAATCCTGCCTATGGCCGGCCAGGGTCATTTCCACTGCCATTTGCCGCCGGCCATTTCACAGTCGGTCCTGGCCTGCTGGAGGTGTTCCGCCTGGTAATAAAAGGTCACCACCCGGGCCTTGTCGGGGATGTTCAGGGACGAACCCTGTGGGTCCTTGGCGGTCGCCCGCGGGTTGGCCAGCGCTTCCTGGGTCAGGCGCGCCCGGCACACGGCGAGGTAGGACTCGTCGCAATTGGCGACCTTTTGTTTCTCCTGGGCCAGGGTGCCCGTGCTCTCATTGCTGCACGACCAGCCGATGGCTTCGGCCGGCATGCCTTCGAAGAGGTAACAGGTGTGGGTGTCGACATTGGCGACATCGGCGCTTTGCGAGCGGGTGACCACGTCGCAGCTCTGGGCGAAGGCGCCGCCGCTGCACAGGGCAACCACGGCAAGACAAGTCAGCGTACGGCTATTCATGGCGATCCCTCTTCCTGGCTCTGGGGGCCTCGGCGACCTGCGCTGTAGCGGGCGGCCGAGACAGTCAAACCCTGCCTGAATTTGGAAAATCGGCCCTTGCCTGGGGTTCCGTGGGGCTGCCGAGCGGTTGTCGCCAGCCACTTCATTCCGGCGTGCCATGGATCAGCTCCAGGGCCTCGCTGCGCGACAGCGGCTGTTGCATGCGCTGCGACAGCAGGGCCATGGCCCGCGGGTACTCGCAGGCGACTACCGACTCCACCTGTTCGTCGAAACACAGCAGGGCGATAAAGCGGTACTGCTCCGGCTCGCCCTCGAAGACGATCTGGTTCCACCGGCGAGCATGGCCGAGCACCTCGAAGGTCTGGTCGTAGAAATAGGTCCAGAAGAAGGGCACCACGCTGAAACTCAGCTGCTCGCCAAGCATATTGCAGGCGGCGAGCCGGCCTTGCTGCTGGGCCACGCGCCAGTGTTCGATGCGCTGCGAGCGGCCGTCGCAGGGGAAACTCACGAGGTCGCCGGCCGCCCACAGGCCATCGGCCACGGCCAGGCCGGCATCGGCCTTGAGCGAACCGTCCTCGGCCCGCTCGAGGCCTTCGACGAAGGCCGTGGCAGGGCTGACGCCGATGCCGAACAGCACCAGGTCGACGGCGATGCGCTGGTCATTGTCGAGGACCACCTGTTGCACCTGGCCCTCGCCGACCAGGGCCCGGGCTTCGCAACCGGCGTGGTAGATCACCCCGTGCTGTTCATGCAGGGCCCGTATGGCGCTACCGATGCGTTCGCCCAACTGGCGTTGCAGCGGTACCGGGTGGCGACCGATCAGGTGCACCATCAGCCCGCGTTTGCGCAGGGCCGAGGCGGCTTCCAGGCCGATAAAGCTGTCGCCGACGATCGCCACGCGCTTACCGGGCCGGGCCTGTTCCAGCAGGCGCGCGGCATCCTCCCGCGAGCGCAGCATGAACACCCCTGGCAGGTCGGCGCCTGCGATGGCCGGCAGGCGTGGCTCGGCGCCGGTGGCCAGGAGCGCGGCGTCGTAGTCCAGATGCTGGCCGTTGGCCAACAGGATTTGCCGCCGACGTGGGTCCAGGCGCAGGACCTCGGCCTTGAGCACCTGTAGATCGGCCTTGCGATAGAACTCCGGCTCGAGCAGGGCCGGAACCTCTTCCGGCGGCATTTCGCCGGCCAGCACGTATTTGCTCAAGGCGGTGCGGTCATAGGCGGGTCGCGCTTGCTTGTCGATCCAGGTCAGGTTCCGGGTGTAACCCTTGGCCCGCAGGGTCGCCACGGCCGCGGCCCCGGCAGCGCCGGCGCCGATCACCAGCAGCCGACGCGAGCCGGCCTGCCGTGGCGGGGCGGGTTCGGCCATGGGCTGGTCGGCGACCCAGACCCGGTTGTCATGGCGGATGTCGACTTTGTAGCGCTTGAGGCTCGCCAACGGAGGCGGCTCGCAGACCCGCCCGCTGTCGCAGGCAAAGGCGCCCTTGTGCCAGGGGCAGATCAGGCGCCCCTGATACACCGCGCCCTGTTCCAGCGGCGCCCCGGCGTGGGGGCAATCGGCCTGGTAGGCCCGGACCTGATCGCCGGTGCGAACCAGCAGCACGGCTTCGGCGCCGACCTGGACCCGGGTGCCGCGGTCTTCGGGCAACTGGTCGAGGCGGGCCACGACATAAAAGGTCATCGCTTTTCTCCTGCGTATTGCGCGCCCTCGGCCATCCTTGCGCGCCACCTTCTCGGGGGCGCGGGGCCGGGTACGGAATCTTCTGCTCGAGGGCGCAACGCGGCCCGGCCAAGTGGCTTCGCACGGCTTTCGTCATGAACGCCGCCAATCGCTGGATTAAGTGTGGACCCTGCAAAGCGCGACCGATGGGCGCGCTCCGATAGCCGGTCATGCCCGGGCCCGGCCGCTAGACAGCCAGACCGCTAGACCGCCAGTTCGATCAACCGGCCTTCGACCTGGCCGGCCTCGATAGTCAGGCAGCCCAGGCTGACCGGCAGCTTGAAGCGCCTTGGCCCGGCGCTGCCCGGGTTGATGTAGAGCACATCGTCCTGCCAGAACTGCAGCGGCCGGTGGGAGTGGCCGCTGACCACCACCCGCACGCCCGGCGGCAGGGGTTTCGGCACCTCGGCCAGGACATGGCAGAGCAGCAGGTCGACGCCATCGAGCTGCACGGTGACGTGATGGGGCAATGCCCGGGCCCAGTCATGGGGCTGATCGACATTGCCGAATACCGCGGTCACCGGCGCCAGGTGTCCGAGGGTGGCGAGCATCTGCGGGTCGCCGATATCACCGGCATGCAGGATATGCGCGCAGCCCTGCAGCGCCGCCAGCGCGCCGGGGCGAAGCAAACCATGGGTGTCGGAGATCAGGCCTATTTTCATGCGCCGCTTTTCATCGAAGGCTGGCCAACGTGGTTTCGCCGTGGTGCAAGCATAGCCAGTCGCGCTCGACGATAACCGGCGCGGGCAGGCCGGTGGCATGGGCTGTCCGGGCAAGAAAAAGCCGGAGTGCGTCCGGGACGACACTCCGGCGTTGTGGATCAGGCTTTGCGGGTACCGCCGCCGGAGCCTTGGGTGCCGCCTTTCTTGCCTGCGTCAGGGGCTTTTTGCCGATCGGCGGGGATGTTGCCGCCCGAGCCCTGGCCACCGGGTTTCTTGCCGGACGGTGAGGGTTTTTGGGTGTCCATGAGTGGGTTCTTTCCGCTGGTAGCCATTTTTTTCAATCCTCGGTAGTGAGCGATTTGACACCTCGCAAAGTTGGGAAACACAACCGCAAACGAAAGTTTGAAAAAGTTTCTTGCGGGACGACGAGTGGCGGGGGATCGATTGCCCGCGGGCAGTTGTCCAACATTAAGTCGGTTTATAGGGCCTGCGGGATCGAGTTGTATTTTCAATTGGAGGACCGGGGGGCCTATCGGTCTAACTGAACGACGCGCGGCATTTACCGGCTGGCTGGCCGGACTTGCGTTGGCCGCGTGCCGATGGCCAGACAACCGACCCTACTGGCCCATGCGCAAGAATGCATAAAAATAGCCTGGCGGAGACCGATATGGCTGATCAGCCGCGCAGAGTTCTGGACGAGGACCGTTTTCGCTTGCTGGTCGAAGCGGTGGTCGACTACGCGATCTACATGATCGATCCCCAGGGCATCGTCACCAGTTGGAATGCCGGCGCCAGGCGGTTCAAGGGTTACCAGGAATCGGAAATCCTCGGCGCGCACTTTTCCTGCTTCTACACCCCCGAAGACCGCCAGGCCGGGTTGCCGGAACGCGCGTTGAATACCGCGCTCACCGAGGGGCGTTTCGAGGGCGAGGGCTGGCGGGTGCGCAAGGACGGTACGCGCTTCTGGTGCCATGTGGTGATCGACCCGATCCGCGATTCCAGCGGGCAGCTGCTGGGTTTCGCCAAGATCACCCGCGACCTGACCGAGCGCAAGATCGCCGAAGAAACCCTCAGGCAGAGCGAGCAGCAGTTTCGCCTGCTGGTGCAGAGCGTCACCGACTACGCCATCTATATGCTCGACCCCGACGGCCGGGTCAGCAGCTGGAACCTCGGCGCGCAGCGGATCAAGGGCTACCTGCCGCAGGAAATCATCGGCGAGCATTTCTCGCGCTTCTACACCGAGCAGGATCGCCTCGACGGCGTGCCCCGGCGGGCCCTGGAAATCGCCACCCGCGAAGGCCGTTTCGAGAAGCAGGGCTGGCGGGTACGCAAGGACGGCACGCAGTTCCTCGCCCATGTGATCATCGATCCGATCCGCGGCGATGCCGGTGAGCTGTTGGGGTTCGCCAAGGTCACCCGTGATATCAGCGAGACGGTCGAGGCGCAGAAGGCCCTGGAAAGTGCCCGCGAGGCGCTGTTCCAGGCGCAGAAACTGCAAGCCATCGGTCAGCTCAGCGGCGGCATCGCCCATGACTTCAACAACCTGCTGACGGTGATCCTGGGCAACCTGGAACTGGCGCGCAAACGCATCGGCGACGACCCGAAACTCTCGCGCCTGCTGGACAACGCGGTGGTCGGCGCCGAGCGTGGGGTGTCGCTGACCCAGCGCATGCTGGCCTTTGCCCGGCGCCAGGAACTCAAGACCGAGCCCGTGGCCCTGACGCAGCTGATGACCAACCTCAGTGGCTTGCTTGGCAGCTCGCTGGGCCCCCAGGTGAGCATTTTCACCGAGCTGCCCGAATCCCTGCCGACGGTGCTCGCCGACGTCAACCAGCTGGAGTTGGCAGTGCTCAACCTGGCGACCAATGCCCGCGATGCGATGCCGGGCGGCGGCACCCTCGTGTTCAAGGCCGATCTGTGCGACAGCGGCCAGGCCGCCGGCGTCAACCTGCCCCATGAGCGTTATGTGCGCCTGTGCGTGATCGACAGCGGCGAAGGCATGGACGAGCAGACCCTGGCCCTGGCGGCCGATCCGTTTTTCACCACCAAGGGCGTGGGCAAGGGCACCGGCCTTGGCTTGTCGATGGTGCATGGCCTGGCCGAGCAACTGGGGGGCCGGCTGATCCTCAAGAGCCTCAAGGGGCAGGGCACCACCGCCGAGTTGTGGTTGCCCCTGGCGAGCCAGGCGACCCCCGTCGCCCCGGCTCGTTTGTCGGCTCCGGACTCGCAGCAGCAGCCTCTGTGCGTGCTGGTGGTCGACGACGACAGCCTGGTGCTGACCAGCACCACGCTGCTGCTCGAAGACCTCGGGCACCAGGTGCTCTGCGCGATGTCCGGGGCCCAGGCGCTGCAACGGTTCGCCGAATACCCGGCGATCGACCTGATGATCACCGACCTGGCGATGCCGGTGATGGACGGCGGGCAACTGGCGAGCGCCGTGCGCGAGCTGCGCCCGGACCTGCCGATCATTCTCGCCAGTGGTTATGCCCAGCGCCTGGAGGGGCTGGCCGCGGCCTTGCCGCGGGTGCCCAAGCCTTACACCCAACTGCAATTGATCGAGGCGCTGGCGCAGGCGGTGAGACAAACGCCGTCCAGCCTCAGGACGTGCCGCTGACCGCCGGTTGAGCTCCCCGGGCGCCGCGGATACGTCGATACGACCAGGGGGCACTGCCGATGAACGCGCTGAAAATCGCCACCTTCAACCTCAATGGCATCCGTGCGCGCCTGCCGAACCTGCTGGCCTGGCTGGAACGCGAGCGCCCCGACATCGTCTGCCTGCAGGAGCTCAAGGCGCTCGACCGGGAGTTTCCCAAGGCGGCCCTGGAGGCCGCGGGGTATGGCAGCCTGCATCACGGCCAGGCGTCCTGGAACGGTGTGGCGATCCTCGCCCGCGACAGCCAGCCCCTGGAAATCCGTCGCGCGCTGCCGGGCATCGAGGACGACGGACAAAGCCGCTACCTGGAGGCGGCGGTCCACGGCGTCCTGGTGGGGTGCCTGTACCTGCCCAACGGCAACCCGCAACCGGGGCCGAAATTCGACTACAAGCTGGCCTGGTTCGAGCGCCTGATCGCGCATGCCGCGACCCTGCAGGACAGCGCGCACCCGGTGCTGCTGGCGGGGGACTACAACGTGGTGCCGACGGATTTCGATATCTACAACCCGCGCTCCTGGCTCAAGGACGCGCTGCTGCAACCGCAAAGCCGCGAGTGCTACCAGCGGCTGCTGGCACAGGGCTGGACCGACGCCTTGCGCAAGCTGTACCCGGATCAGCGGATCTACACCTTCTGGGATTACTTTCGCCAGCACTGGCCAAGAAACTCCGGCCTGCGCATCGACCACCTGCTGCTCAACCGGGCCCTGGCTCCTTACCTGGAGAACGCCGGGGTCGATGCCTGGGTGCGCAACGAACCCCACGCCAGCGACCACGCGCCCGCCTGGATTGCCCTGGGCACGCGCAAGCGGCGCGGTTGAGCCCGAAGACAAGGCACAGGCATAAAAAAGCCCGGCGCCAAGGCCGGGCCCGCGAGCAAAAGAGCTCGCCAGGGTGAGGAAAGGGGTCAGGCGGCATGGCGCGATGTGCCCATGGTTTTCTTGTATTCGGCCTTGAGCATTTCCATTTCGGCGCCCAGTTGTTCGAGGGTCGCCTTGCCCAGCAGCTTGCGCGCCTGGGGAAACATCTCACGCTCTTCCTCGTCGATGTGATGCTCGAGCAGCTCCTTGACCACCTTGACCCGCCCGGCGAATTCCGGGGCCGCCGGATCGGTGGCCTTGAGGTCGGGCAGCACCAGCGAGTCGACAGTGCGGTGCTCTTCCTTGGCCTCGTAATACATCACTTGCTGTTCCTTGCCCCCGGCTTTCTTGAACGCCGGGTACAGGATCTGTTCTTCGAGCTGGGTGTGCACGGTGATTTCCATTTCCAGCTTGTTCAGCAGGTCGGTGCGTTTCTTGATCCCGCGCTCGGTGGATTCGCTCAGTTGGGTCAGGATGGTTTTCACGCGTTCGTGGTCGGCTAGCAACAGGTCGATGGCGTTCATGATGGTTCCTCTGCTGTCACGGGTAATGGGACGCTCGCATGTCGTCCTCGTCAGCACTGAAAATTGCATCGCCCGTGCCAGACTGACGGATTGACTAAACCCCAGGCTAATCAATGGCTTGTGCCCAGCGTCGCGACAACCCCTTCGTGCAAGCTGCATGGCGCAGGCCCTTGGCGCCCTGCATTCTGCTGGCTTATCCCGGTGGTCGGTCGGGATGGCGTTGGCGTTTCTTGTTGCTCTCGTAGCGGGCGAGCATCGGTTGGGTGCTCAGGCCGTGGGCCAGGATGCTCAAGGCCACCACCGACAGGGTGAGGTTGGCGCTGGCGTCGGCCAGCGCCGGGTCAAGGTCATGGTTGAGGGCATAGAACAGGTAATAGAGGCTACCGATGCCGCGGATGCCGAACCAGCCGAGCAGCAGGCGCTGGCGGCCGTCGAGCAGGCGGCCCCAGGGGATCAGCAAGACGCTGAGCGGGCGGATCAGCAGGAACAGCAGGGCGCCGACGGTCAGCGCATGCCACTCCCAATGGGCGACCAGCACCACGCCGAGCAGGGTCACCAGGAACACTTCCATGGCTCGTTCCACCAGGCCGCCGAAGGCCAGCATGTCGCCGAGCATGATGCCCGCCGCGACCTGGCTTTCGCCCAGGGCCTCGACGTCGCCATGCACCGCCTGCGCCGGATCGACATGCTGGTGGCCGACCACCGGTTGCACCAGGTGTTCGGCCGGCGCCCGGGCATGGTCGCTGGAATGCACCTCGGCCTGGCGCAACCCCAGGGCGGCGGCGAACACCGCGAGAAAGCCGTAGCCGTGGATCAGTTCCGCCACCACGTAGGCCAGGGCGATCAGGGCGAAGGTCAGGTAGTCGTTCGGCGAGACCGTGCTGTCGGCGTGCTTGATGCGCAGGTGCAGGGTCAGGTGGCCGAGGCCGCGGCCCATCCAGTAGCCGCTGAGCAGCCCCGCGGGCACTGCCCAGAGCAGGCTGAACAAAACCCAGTCGCCGAGCCAGGCGCCGGGGTCGTCGCCCTGGCGGGTCAGCAGCAGGCCGAGGATCACGAAGGGAAACGCCACGCCGTCGTTCAGCCCGGCCTCGCCGGACAGGCCGAAGCGCACACGGTCGTAGTCCTGGGCGTCGCTGACCTGGACCAGGGTCGCCAGCACCGGGTCGGTCGGGGCGAGGATCGCGCCGATCAGCAGCGCCGGTCCCCAGGGCATGTGCAAGGCGTAGTGCAGCAGCAGGCCGACCCCGGCGATCGACAGCAGCATCACTGGCCCGGCCAGGCCGAAGGCGATGCGCCAGCTGCGGCTGTTGAGCGGCAACCTGAGCTTGAGGCCGCTGACGAACAGCGAGAACAGCACCGCCACTTCGGTCAGGTGTTCCATCCAGCCCGAGGCCTGGTGGATATCCAGTTGCAGCAGGCCCAGGCCGGCGGGGCCGATGGCGATCCCCAGCGCCAGGCAGACCACCGAGGTGGTCACGGGCATCCAGCGCAGGTAGGAGGAGGTCAGCGCGAGGATCAGCAGCACCGCGCCCAGGACCGCGACCCAGGCAATGAAGGTCATGCCGGCCTCGGGTCGCGCGCCGCGAGGCTGCTTTGAGCGTTGGCGGGCCCGGCCAGCGCGGCGGCGATCATGAACGGGCTGGGAACGACAGGCATGGACAGATCCTCATGAGCGCGGACGTACAAGGCAGCAACACTCGCCAGCTCGAAACAGCGGGCCCTCAAGCTGAAGACGCCCGCCAGGCCCGGACGTTCCACCGCGAAGCCGTACGGCAGGCGCCATGGCCATTCGTCCAGTGCTTCGCACCCGGGGCGCGGGTCGGCATCGAACAAGAACAGGCAATGCCGCCCGGACCGATACGGAGGTGCTTATGACTCGCCAGCCCGTTGATCCGCGCAACGATCCGCAGAACGATCGCACGCGCGCCCCCGAACCGTTGGAACCGCAGGACGCCCACGGGTTGCCTGGCTACCCCGGGCGGGCCGCGGCCGCGGATGAGAAAAAGCCCGCCAAGGGCCCGGCCAATCGCCCCGAGCCCGAACCGGGCGCCACGGAACCTGGCAACGAAACCCCGGAACAGGACAACGAAAAGTCCGGTTGAGACCGTGGCTCGCGCAGCGATGGGGCCGCCTGGTCGCCCGGGGCAACTGGGTCAGCCGCCCGAGACTTTCCAGTGCCTGACGTCGTCGGCGAAGACCACCTGGCGCACCTCGTGGGCGATGCCGTAGGCCAGCGACTCATGGGCGGCGATGACCTTTTCCTCGGCCGACAGGCATTTGAAGATGTCCAGCTGGGTCGCCGCGTCGGCGGTTTCCAGCTCGTAGATTTTCACGTAGCGCGCCAGGTCGTTGTCCAGGCTGGAGAGGTATTCGCGCAGGCGCTGGTGATCCACCGAACTCTGGCTGAAGTACCAGTTCATCGGGTGGATCAGAAAGCGCGAATGCGGCGTGGTGATGCGTCGGTTGGCGGCGAGAAACATGATGATGCCCATCGACTCGATGTTGCCCGCGTTGATCGCGCACAGCGGCACCGGCAGGGATTTGAGAAAGGTGTAGAGGGTGAAACCGAAGTTGGTGCTGCCGCCGGTGGTGGAAAGATTCAGCAGCAGCGAGGTGGCGCCTTGTTCGATGGCTTCCAGGCAACTGTCGCGAAAGCGTTCGGTGGTGCCCTGGTCGATCTGGCAGTGAAAATGCACGATGTGCTCGGTCATCGGACGGCCTCCCGGTGTGGGGCACATCGTGTGCCCAGGCTCTACGATTGAGCCCGGGCGGCGGCGAAGGTTTCTTCGCGACCCGTGGCGAGCGACGGGCGGAGGCGCGCGGCGCCCGAACCGGCGGCTGTCAACGCGGCAACGGCTCAGCGCCCGGTGTGCTGCAGGATGGCCGGGTCGCTGTCGGGCGTGGATTTGGGCCGGCTTTCCAGTTCGGCGAACTCCTGGTTCACCAGGCGCAGGTGTTCGATCGCTTCGCGCTGCTTGGCTTCGGCCTTGTTGCGCAGGCGGCGGTACTGCTCGAACGTGTCGATATCCAGGCGCCCATTCTCCAGCAGTTCATAAGCCTGGGCATTCAGGGCCCGGGCCTGGTTGAACAGTCGCTGGTTCTGCTCCAGGGCGAACTTGCGGCAAGCACGGATCTGGAAACGCTGGTGGGGGCTGTTCATGACATTCTCCTTATTCTGTGCAATCGGGCGCCGCTCAGCAGGGTGTCCGGCGACGGACCCGAACCCGGGCGTGCGCCAATGCGCTGGTCGTGTATCGGTAAGCATTCGACCCGGCCACCGGCGGCGGGACTGCAAAAACAAGCAGCGGAAAAACTGTTGGATCGCCCGCGGTTCCGCGCAGCGAAAAATCATGTTTTTCAATCGGTGACCAGGGCCAGACAGCCTGGCCGACCACTCATCCATTGCCTCGCACCCCGTGGCCCGGCCCAGTGCCTAACCCGATAAGACCCGGATTCCCCGGGCCTGCCGTGAGGTGCACCATGAACCCGTCGATGCATGACCCCAGCGAGCCCCGCACTCCCGAACCCGACCCTCTGCAACCGGCCCGTCGGAACGACCCGGTGACCGACCCCAACGTCAACGGCGATGCCGAACGCAACAAGCCTCAGGACGATGATAGGGAGCGGCCGATGGACCCCGACCTGCCGGCCCCAGACGAGCCGACGCCACTCTCCGATGACCGACGCTGACGCGTCCCGCAAACAAGCCCGCCGGTGTGGCGGGCTTGTTTCTGTCTGGGCGGCCGCGTGCCGCGGGCAGCTCCTTTTCATTGACCGCGCACCTCGATAGAACGTGGGCGAACGCCAGCGGTCAACCCAGAACAACCCCACACGGACCTATCGACATGAGCGGCGTGGAACAGATTGTCGAGTACCTGCGCCAGCAGCACCTGCGGTTGACCACCGCCGAGTCCTGCACCGCTGGCGCCATGGTGACCTTGCTGGCCCAGGTGCCGGGCAGCGGCGAGCTGATCGAAAGCGGCTACGTGGTGTATTCGTCCGAGGCCAAGCAGCGCCTGCTGAATGTCAGCCGCCAGACCATCGAGACCTTCAACCTCACCAGCTGCGAAGTCGCCGGGGAAATGGCCCTGGGCGCCTTGCGCGACAGCCCGGCCACGGTGGCGGTGGCCACCACCGGGCTGCTGGGGCCGGACGATGTCGACGGCATCCCGGCGGGCACGGTGTGTTTCGCCTGGGCCTTCGCGATTGCCGGGCAATTGGCCCTGTTCACCCGCAAGGAACGGTTTTTCGGCTCCCGCGAGAAGGTCCAGGAACTGGCGTCGCTGCACGGCCTGCTGCAACTGCCGCACTTTCACCAGGCCGCGCTCAACGGCGAACGTGGCTAGGGGCGACCATGGACGATTCCGCCGAAGACGACCTGCTGCCGCGCAGCCAGCCGATCCAGGAGGACATGGCCCTGCAGCGCAAGGTCTGGCGTTTCGAGCGAGTGGGTTGGTATGCCCTGGTGGTGATCGTCCTGCTGACCCTGGCCGGTCTGTTTTCCAGGGGCCCGCTGAGCACCCGGGACATCAGCAGCGCGGACGGGAGCCTGCGCGTGGAGTACCAGCGCTTTCTGCGCAACGGCGCGACGGATTCGCTGACCCTGCACCTGCGCGGCGGCGCGCGGCAATTGCTCGAGGTGGAAATCGCCGGCGAGCTGTTGCAGGGCTTCAGCGTGCAGGCGCTGCAACCCGAGCCGCTCAAGGCCAGTTCCGCCGGCGCTGGCATCCGCCTGTGGCTGCGCGCCGACGCCGATGGCCAGGCCCGTCTGTACCTGACGCTGCTCGGTACCGGGGTGGGGTTCTATGACAGCCGGATCCGCCTGGCCGACCACCTGCCATTGTCCATTTCCCAGTTCATTTATCCCTAGGTGATGCCATGGATTCGGTCCTGCGCGCGGCGTTTATCTATCTGGTGCTGCTGGTGCTGTTCAAGATCGCCGGGCGGCGTTCCCTGGCCGAGCTGACCACCTTCGACCTGGTGCTGCTGATGGTGATCGGCGAGGCGACCCAGCAGGCCCTGCTCGGCGAGGATTTTTCCCTGACCAATGCGCTGCTGGTAATTGTCACGCTGATCGTCATCGACGTCGGCCTGTCGCTGCTCAAGCTGCACTCCGCCGGTTTCTCGCGGCTGGTCGACGGCGGGCCGACCGTGATCGTCGAACATGGCCGGCTCCTGCGCGGGCGGATGCGCCATGCCCGGCTGGTGGAGGCGGACATACTTGAAGCGGCCCGCGCCAGCCAGGGCCTCACCAGCCTGGAACAGATCAAGTTCGCGGTGATCGAGCGCAACGGGAAAATATCGATCATTGCCTATGACTGAGGGGCCCGGCCCCTCGAGACGGGCTGGCACGCCTCGAGGCTTGCCCGAGGCGCGCGCCAGCGCCGCTGCGGCTTACAAGATCGGCTTGCCGCCGGTCACCCCATAACGGCAACCCGATAGATAGCTGGCCTCATCCGAAGCCAGCAGCACATAGATCGGCGCCACTTCCACCGGTTGCCCCGGGCGCCCCAGGGGCGTCTGTTCGCCGAAGTGGCTGACGTGGTCCTCGGGCATGGTCGAGACGATCAGCGGGGTCCAGATCGGCCCCGGCGCCACGCTGTTGACCCGGATGCCGCGCTTGCCCAGCAGTTGCGCCAGGCCGGCGCTGAAGTTGGCGATCGCGCCCTTGGTGGTGGCGTAGGCCAGCAGGGTGGGCCTGGGCATGTCGGAGTTGATCGAGCTGGTATTGATGATCGAGCTGCCTTGGCCCATGTGCGCCAGGGCCGCCTTGCAGATGCGGAAGATGGCGGTGATGTTGATATCGAAGGTCTTGCACCATTCGCTGTCGGAAATGTCTTCGATTTCGTCGTGGGTCATCTGGTAGGCCGCGTTGTTCACCAGCACATCGATACGCCCGAATTGCGCCGCCGTGCGCTCGACCACGCTGTCGCACACCGACTTCTGCGCCAGGTCGCCGGGCAGCAGCAGGCACTGGCGGCCGGCCTGCTCGACCCAGCGCGCGGTCTCGCGGGCATCCTCGTGTTCGTCGAGGTAGGCGATGGCCACATCCGCGCCCTCGCGGGCAAAGGCGATGGCCACCGCGCGGCCGATACCGCTGTCGGCACCGGTAATCAGCGCGACCTTGTTCGCCAGCCGGCCCGAGCCGACATAACTCTGTTCGCCGCAGTCCGGGTAAGGCTGCATTTGCCACTGGCTGCCAGGGACTGGCTGGGCCTGGGGCGGGAAGGGTGGTTGGGGATAGGTTTTCATCGGTGTGTCTCCTGTCGATGTCGGTGAGGACACGCCCGGGTTTCACCGGGCCGGACATCTATTGGGAGAACAGCCGGCGCTGAAAGTTGAAACGCAGTGGCCCGCAGCGCGACAGGCGGTTGAACCAGGGCCTCGGCGCCGGATAACCCTTCTGCAAGAGCGAGCACGCTCGCTCCTGCAGGGGCGGGGGTGGGGATCAGTTGCGGTCCAGCCATACCGTCTGTGCGTTGCAGAACTCGCGGACGCCGAAGTGCGACAGCTCACGGCCGAAGCCGCTTTTCTTCACGCCGCCGAAGGTCACCCGCGGATCGCTGGCGCAATAGCCGTTGATGAACACGCCGCCGGTTTCCAGCTCGGCGGTCAGGCGTTCGGCCAGGGCGACATCCCGGGTGTAAATAGTCGAGGCCAGGCCGAATTCGCTGTCGTTGGCCAGTTCCAGGGCGTGTCGCGCATCCCGGGCGCTGATGATCGAGGCCACCGGGCCGAACAGTTCCTGCTTGAACGAGGTCATCCGGTCGGTGACGCCAGCCAACACCGTGGGTTGGTAGAAGTTGCCCGGGCCCTCGGCCTTGGCGCCGCCCAGCAGCAGGGTCGCGCCTTCGCTCAAGGTGGCCTGCACTTGTGCGTCCAGTTCGTCGCGCAGGTCGAAGCGCGCCATGGGGCCGATGTAGGTGGCGTCGGCCAGCGGATCGCCGACTACCAGCTGGCGAGTGGCGGCGACGAACTTCTCGGTGAAGGCCTCGACCACCCCTTGCTCGACGATCAGGCGCTTGGCGGCGGCGCAGACTTGCCCGGTGTTCTGGTAGCGGCCAATGACCGCGGCCTGCACGGCGGCGTCCAGGTCGGCGTCGTTGAGCACGATAAAGGGGTCGGAACCGCCGAGTTCCAGCACGCATTTCTTCAGGGCCGCGCCGGCCTGGGCGCCGATGGCGATGCCGGCGCGTACGCTGCCGGTCAAGGTCACGGCGGCGATCCGCGGGTCGGCGATGGCCCGGGAGACGCCGTCCGCGGTGACGTTGATCACCTCGAACACGCCCTGCGGGAAACCGGCGCGCTGGAAGGCTTCCAGCAGCAGGTAGGCGCTGCCCATGACGTTCGGCGCATGCTTGAGCACGTAGGTATTGCCGGCAATCAGCGCCGGCACCGCACCGCGCAGCACCTGCCAGATCGGGAAGTTCCACGGCATCACCGCAAGGATCGGGCCCAGCGGCCGGTACTCGATGCGCGCCTTGCCGCTCGGCACCGCGGCCGGCTCGGGGGCGAGCATCGCCGGGCCTTCGGCGGCGTACCACTCGCAGAGCTGGGCGCACTTCTCGATCTCGCCGCGGGCCTGGGCGATTGGCTTGCCCATTTCCAGGGTGATGCTGCGGGCCAGGGTGTCGCCGTTGTCGCGCAGGGCCTTGGCCAGGGCCAGCAGCAGGGCCGAGCGCTGCTCCAGGCTGCTGCGCCGCCACTGGGCGGCGGCCGCGGCGGCGCGGGCGAGGGCAGCGTCCAGCGATTCGGCGGATTCATAGCGGTAATGAGCGATCTGCTCGCCGGTGGCGGGGTTGATCGAAAGGGCGTGGGTCTGGCTGGAAACCGGGGTCATGGCAGCGTCCTGTGGGCTGGGGAATGGCCGCAGGTTAGGCTGGTACAGGGCTTATGAAAACTGAATAATAAAGAGCATATCTTTCACGTTTGGAGAATGAGATGGACCTGGTGCAGCTGGAAATCTTCAAGGCGGTGGCCGAGCAGGGCAGCATCAGCGCCGCGGCGCAACTCATCCACCGGGTGCCCTCCAACCTGACCACGCGGATCAAGCAGCTGGAGCAGGATTTGGGGGTGGAGCTGTTTATCCGCGAGAAAAGCCGCCTGCGCCTGTCGCCGGCCGGCTGGAGTTTCCTCGACTACGCCCGGCGGATTCTCGACCTGGTGCAGGAAGCGCGGCTGACGGTCGCCGGCGAAGAACCCCAGGGCCCGTTCTCCCTCGGTTCCCTGGAGAGCACGGCGGCGGTGCGGATTCCGGCCTTGCTGGCGGCCTACAACCAGAAGCACGTCAAGGTCGAGCTGGACCTGTCCACCGGACCCTCCGGGACCATGATCGATGGCGTGCTGTCCGGGCGCCTGACCGCGGCCTTCGTCGACGGCCCGGTGTTGCACCCGAGCCTGGAAGGCGTGCCGGTGTTCGACGAGGAAATGCTCATCATCGCGCCGCTGGGGCATGCGCCCATCACCCGCGGGCGCGACGTCAACGGCGAGAGCATCTACGCCTTTCGCGCCAACTGCTCCTACCGCCATCACTTCGAACGCTGGTTCAGCGAGGATGGCGCGGTGCCGGGCAAGATCCATGAACTGGAGTCCTACCACGGCATGCTGGCCTGCGTCAGTGCCGGCGCCGGCCTGGCGCTGATGCCGCGCAGCATGCTGGAAAGCATGCCGGGCTGCGGCACGGTGAGCATCTGGCAGCTGGCGCAGCCGTTCCGTTTCCTGCAGACCTGGCTGATCTGGCGCCGCGGCACGGTA
This sequence comes from Pseudomonas sp. LAMO17WK12:I10, assembly GCF_900215185.1. NCBI lineage: Bacteria > Pseudomonadati > Pseudomonadota > Gammaproteobacteria > Pseudomonadales > Pseudomonadaceae > Pseudomonas > Pseudomonas sp. LAMO17WK12:I10. The sequence goes on from NZ_OBDX01000011.1 coordinate 72,126, forward strand.
TCGCGCAGCCTGACCCACTTCGTGCGCTTGCTGGAGGAGCGCGGGGCGGTATCGGCCAGCGCCTAGGAGGTCGGCACGGTCTGGTTGCGCCCCGCGCGCTTGGCCATGTACAGCGCCGAGTCGGCCTGCATCAAGAGGGTCTTGAACTCGGGCGTGGCGGGCACGCAGCTGTAGACGCCGAGGCTGATGGTCACGACGCCGCCGGGGTTGTCGACATGCTCGATCGCCAGTTCCTGTACCGCCAGGCGGATGCTCTCGGCCAGCACGTAGGCACCGCCAGGCTCGGTGTCCGGCAGCAGCACCGCGAACTCTTCGCCGCCGTAGCGCACCGCCAGGTCCGAGGGGCGTCGCACGCACTGGCTGATGGCCCGGCTGACGGCGCAGATGCAATGGTCGCCCGCCACATGGCCATAGCGGTCGTTGAAGCTCTTGAAGTGGTCGATATCGAGCATGATCAGGCTGATCGACGAGCGTTGCCGGGCCGCCCGCCGCCACTCCAGTTCCAGGTTACGCTCCAGGTGCCGGCGGTTGGCCAGGCCCGTCAGGCCGTCCTGCAACACCAGGGTCTCCAGCACCGAGCGGGCTTTCTTCAAATGGCTTTCCACCCGCAGGCCCTTGCGCACCTGTTTGAACAGCAGGATGCCGACCAGCAGGTTGATCAGCAGCACCACGGCGATCATCGCGGTCAGTTGGTAGGTATCGGCGCGCCAGCCGCTGAGAATGGACTCCCGGGAATTGGCCGCCGCCACCACCAGCGGGTACTTGGACAGCACCCGATAGCCGAACAGGCGGTCGACGCCGTCGATGATCGACTTGACCATGACCGTGTCGGCCGGGGCACGGGGTATATGCACGGAGAAGATTTCGCCCCGGGCCAGGGACGCACCGATGAGCTTCTCGTCGAACGGCCGCCTGGCGATGATCGTGCCCTGGGGCAGGGCGAGAAAGATCGCGCCCTTGTCGTCGATGCTGAAACGATCGAAGAACTTGTCGAAGTACTCCATCTTGATGGTCGCCAGCACCACGCCCTTGAAGTTGCCCTGGGCGTCGTTGACCCGACGCGAGAACGGGATCACCCAGTCGCCCGTGGTCTTGCTGCGCAGGGCCGCGCCGACCCTGGGGGACAGGGTTACATTCTCGCGGTGGAACTTGAAGTAGTCGCGGTCCGAGTTGTTCGCCTTTGGCGGCTTGTAGTCGAACGAGGTGAGCACCCAGTTGCCTTCCCGGTCATAGAAGAACAGGCCGTGCAACTGTTCGGTGGTGAACACACGCTTTTTCAGCAGCTTCTGGGTTTTTTCCAGGGCCTGGGGCGACAGGTCGTCGAGGCGCTCGATCAGCTCTTCCAGGATCAGGTTGGCTTCGTCGAAGGTGTCGGTCGCCTGTTGCGCGATGGACAGGGCCAGGTTGCCGGAGATCAGCCGGGCTTGCGCCAGTTCATGGGCCTTGCTGTTGATGACCTGGATGCCATAGATGCTGAGAATCGACACCGCGACCACCATCAGGAAGGCGATGGTGACCGCCAGTGCGGGAAGTCGTTTCGACTCCAGGGCAATGTCTTCGAGGCTGATGTCGGGTTTTCCGTCCATGGTGTTCCTTGTCTTGCCTGGAGTGAAACAGGGCTGTCGTCATGGCCCTTGATGATAGGTTCGACGTCGATTGGGAAACCCCTGGCCTGGGGACCGCCAGGAAGGCCAGCAGGTCGTTGGCATCTTCCGAAGCATTGGTGAGGGGGCCGTCATGAATGTTTCATGATTCTAGCGGCTAATACTGGGAATACGCCGGTAGCTGAATCTCATCGCTTCCCGCCAAGCGCAATCGCACCGGCCCCGCACCCGGATTCATAAAATTTTCCAGGTAAAACATGACGATTCGCCATGACCTGCTACCGTTGATCACTGGTACAGCCATGTACCGCTTCGCAAGGAGTGAAGCGCACCTGGGCAAGAGCGACATAGAACAACGCGCAAACTATTCAAGGAACGAATTGTGATGCTCACTCTTTTGGGAACTGGCCTCGAGCCTCAGGTTCCGCATAATCGCGCAGCCATTGTTCCTCCTGTCATGGGGGCGGCAGTGGCATGAAGATCCTGATCACCGGCGCGGCAGGTTTCATTGGCTTCCATACGGCGACCCGGCTCTGTCAGGCCGGGCATGAGGTGGTCGGGGTCGACAACCTGAACGATTACTACAGTGTCGACCTCAAGCTGGCGCGCCTTGCGCAGTTGCAACAACACACCAACTTCGCCTTCGAAAAACTCGATATAGCGGACCGGCAGGGCATGCGGACGCTGTTCCGGGGGCAGCGCTTCGAGCGGGTGATCCACCTGGCCGCGCAGGCCGGGGTCCGCTATTCGCTGGAGTGCCCCGACGTCTACGCGGACTCCAACCTGACAGGCTTTGTGAACCTGCTCGAAGGCTGTCGGCACAGCGCCGTGGGCCATCTGGTCTATGCCTCCAGCAGTTCGGTGTACGGCATGAACAGCAAGCTGCCGTTTTCCACCGCGGATGCCATCGATCACCCCATCTCGCTCTATGCCGCGACCAAGCGGGCCAATGAGCTCATGGCCCACACCTACGCCCACCTTTACCGGCTGCCGAGCACCGGGCTGCGCTTCTTCACCGTGTACGGCCCCTGGGGACGGCCGGACATGGCGCCGTTCAAGTTCACCAAGGCGATCCTCGACGGCCAGCCGATCGACATCTACAACAACGGCGATATGTCGCGGGACTTCACCTATATCGATGATGTGGTGGAAGGGATCGTGCGCATCCAGGACTGCCTGCCCATCCCCGACGATCGCCAGGCGAGCGGGCAGGGCGCCCCCGCGGCCCCCTCCAGGCTCTACAACATCGGTTTGGGCTCGCCGGTGCGGCTGCTGGACTTCGTCGGCTGCATCGAGGCGGCGACCGGTGTCGAAGCGGTCAAGCACTACATGCCCTTGCAGCCCGGCGATGTGCTGCAGACCTGGGCGGACGTCGATGACTTTGCCAGGCGGGTGAACTTCCAGCCCAGTACGCCCCTGAGCGTGGGTGCCAGGCATTTCGTCGATTGGTACCGGGACTATTACCGGGTATGACCCGTGCTGTCGCACCTGAACATGGCAAGGCGCCAGCGCATTGCCGCATAACCAGAAGATCAATCTGTCAGTGAATCCATCATGTCGAATACACCCTACGTCTCAGTGCTGATTCCGGCCAAGAACGAAGCAGAGAACCTCCCCGACCTGCTGCAGGAGGTTCGCCAGGCACTCCAAGGCGAGTCCTTCGAAGTGATAGTCGTCGATGACGGCAGTACCGATAACAGTGCGGCGATCTTGCTGGCGCTGAAGAACTCCGGTTATTGGCAGTTACGCATCCTCAGCCATGACCGTTCCCTGGGCCAGAGCACTTCGATCTACCACGCCGCCCAGGCCGCACAGGGCAGGTGGTTGGCGACCCTGGATGGCGACGGGCAGAACGACCCGGCGGACATTCCCGGCATGCTCGCGATCGTCCGTGGGAGCCAATGCCCCGGCGACCTCAAGTTGATCGCCGGGCACCGGGTGAACCGGCGCGATACCGCCAGCAAGCGCTGGGCCTCGCGTTTCGCCAATAAACTGCGTGGTCACCTGCTCAAGGACCAGACCCCGGATACCGGCTGCGGCCTGAAGCTGATCGAGCGCGAGGCTTTTCTGCGCTTGCCCTATTTCGATCACATGCACCGTTTCATTCCGGCGCTGATCCAGCGCCACCGGGGCCGCATGCTGGTGCACCCGGTCAACCATCGTCCACGGGGCGCGGGGGTCTCCAAGTACGGAAACCTGGATCGCGCGCTGGTCGGCATCCTCGATCTCATCGGCGTCTGGTGGCTGATCCGGCGCACACGCTTCGATACCGCGCCTAGCGAACTGGGGAACTGAAATGGGCAAGGAAACCTTATGGCTGGTGGTCGGTTTCACCGGGCAACTGGTGTTCACCGGCCGCTTCGCCCTGCAATGGCTGTACAGCGAATACAAGAAACGCAGCCTGATACCCGTCGGCTTCTGGTACCTGAGCCTGGTGGGTAGCGCCTTGCTGCTGGCGTACGCGATCTACCGCCAGGACCCGGTCTTCATCATCGGCCAGTCCTTCGGCTTCATCGTGTACCTGCGCAACCTGCAACTGATCGCCCGCAGTAAAGAAACAAGAGCAGAAGAACACACACTCAAGGACCAGAAGGGCTGAAACGTGCGACTGACCCATTCCCCCCGCATCGAGCTGCTGTTGCTGCTGTTACTGGCGGCGCTCATGGTTGGCGCCGGGATCGGCCTGCGCCAGCCGAGTAACGTCGACGAGGAAAGGTTTCTCGGCGTCGCCCTGGAAATGCTGCAGAACGGCAACTGGTTGATCCCGCACCGCGCGGCCGAGATCTACCCCGACAAGCCACCGCTGTTCATGTGGACGATTGCCCTGTTCACTCGCCTCACCGGCGCGCCGAGCCTGGCCCTGTTCCTGCCCGCGCTGATCGCCGGGGTGGTCACCACGGCCTGCCTCTACGATCTCGGCAAGCGCCTGTGGAACCGGCGCATCGGGGTGATTGCCGCGCTGCTGTTCCTGGCCACCTACCAGACCTACAGCGTACTGCGGGCGGGGCAGATCGACGGTTTTCTGTGCCTGTGGATCATGCTCGGCCTGTACGGCCTGGTCCGCCACCTGCTGCTGGGGCCGGCATGGGGCTGGTTCTATGTCGCCTGCGCTGCGATGGGCTTCGGCATCATCAGCAAGGGGGTGGGCTTCCTGCCGGCGCTGATGTTGATCCCTTACGCTTATGCCGTGCGCAAGGGCTGGCCGGGCGTGGTGCGGATGCCGGGGCAGGGGCGTGCCTGGTGGCTGGGCCTGGGGGTGGCCCTGGCGGCCATCGCGGTGTGGCTGCTACCGCTGGTGCTGTATGTGAGCCTTTACGGTGACGAGGCCAGTCGCGCCTACGTGAGTGAGATCCTGCTGCGCCAGACCGCGCAACGCTACGCCAATGCCTGGCACCACCAGGAACCGTTCTGGTACTTCTTCCTCAAGGTCATTCCCAAGTACTGGCTGCCCCTGGTGCTGGCCTTGCCCTGGCTGGTGCCTGCCTGGCGGCGTCAATTGAGCAAGCGCGATGGCCGGGTCCTGGTGCTGCTGGGCTGGGTCGTGCTGGTGCTGCTGTTCTTCACCCTGAGCAGCGGCAAACGCAAGCTCTACATCTTTCCCGCCTTGCCTGGCCTGGTGCTGGTGATGGCGCCGCTGGGGCCCTGGTTGTTGCGCCGCTGGTTCGGCCAGCGCCCACGAGCGCGGAAGGTCTTCATCGGCCTGGCGCTCTTCTGGTTCGCCGCCTGGTTCGCCCGGGGCTTCATCGAGCCGATCAAGGAACACCTCAACGTGCGCCAGGCGCTCATGGCCGAAGTGGCCGGCATGACCCAGGGCGCCGAACTGATGCTGACCCATTGGCGTGAGGGCCAATGGCTGTTCGCCCGCCAACCCATCGTGCATTTCGGCATGGATGCGGTGCACCAGACCCAGAAGGCCGCCGACTGGCTCAGGAGCAACCCGAGTGCCTTCGCGCTGATCCAGGCCGATGAACTGGCGCAATGCTTCAAACCCGACAAGGCGCGAAAAGTCGAGGACGACTCGGCCGGGGAGTGGTTCCTGGTGCAGGCCGACGCCGACAACGGCCAATGCCATGAGCGCTCCGGGTCGGCGCCGTTCCGTTTCGCCTGGCAACTGCCCCATCTTTGAAACCTGTAGCGATGCCGTTATCTCATCCGGAAACCGGGGCAAGGATAGGCCCCGTCCGCCAACAAGGAACGTACGATGAATACAGCTGTCGAGCTGCCCAAGGTAAAACGCCGGTCCCGCCGTTGGTTGCGCATTGGCGCCCTGTGGTCGGTGGTATTGATAATCACGGCGCTCGCGAGCGTTGCCGTGGTCAGGTTCCACTGGCATGACCGGCTCTACTTCTATGTCGTGAGCAAACTCAACGCCGCCCAATGGGTCGACAAAAGCATCTGGCTCCCGGACTACAAGGTGGTGATCGAAGCCAAGCCGGTGGTGGGCATCGATGATGATCTATCGGCCATTACCTACGATTACGACCAGGACCGACTGCTGGCCATGACCAATGCGGCGCCCTACATGATCGTGGTGCTGAGCAAAAACGGCGACATCATTGAGCGCTACCCCCTGCACGGCTTCGACGACCCCGAGGGCCTGACTTACATGGGCGATGGGCTGATGGCCATCGCCGACGAGAACCTCCAGCAGCTGGCTTTCTTCAGGATGCCCGAACACCCGGGCGACATCATCGATGCCAAGGACACCCAGTTCCTGGCCCTGGGCATCAACCTGAGCAAGCACAACAAGGGGTTCGAGGGCGTGACCTACGATGCCGTCAACGATCGGCTGTTCGTCACCAAGGAGCGGGACCCGCGTCAGCTGTACGAAATATCGGGGGTGAAAAAAAGCCTCGAGGGCAAGTTGCAGATCAGGATTCTCGATCTCACCTCGTGGGTCGACCGCAGTGTCTTCGCCAAGGACATCTCGGATGTCTATTACGACCCCAACACCGGGCACCTGGTGATCCTTAGCCAGGAATCGGCGCTGCTGATCGAACTGAGCGACACCGGCGAGATGGTCAGCTTCCGTAGCCTGCTCGGGCGTTTCAGCGACCTGAAGAAAAGCACCTACGGGGCCGAAGGCTTGACCATGGACAACGATGGCGACCTCTATGTCGTCAGTGAACCGAACCTGTTCTACAGGTTCAGGAAGCCCTGAAAACCCTCGATAAAGAACCGACCTCGGCCTGTTCCAAAGGCCGCGAGCGAAACCAGCGGGCCCGGTTTCGCTCGCGCCGGCGCTGTCCTCAAGAGGTTGCGGTGGAAGGCTCGGCCGCCTTGTCCTGGCTGTCGCTGATCAACATCAGGTTCTGCGGCGACGACAGGGCGATGCCCACTTCGCGCAGGCGCCCAAGGATGGTGAACAGCAGGTCGCTGCGGGCGCCGGACACCGAGCGCGGGCTGCCGACATAGCCGCTGACGCTGATGATCAGGCCATTGCTGGTCAGGTCCTTGAACGACACCGAGGTCGCCGGCGCCTTGAGAATCGCCTCGTGCTCGGCATAGGCCTGCAGCAACAGCTCGCGCACCTGCAGCACATCGGTTTCCAGGGGCAGGGTCAGGGTGATGCCGACCACGCCCAGGGCGTTGTCCATGGTCACGTTGCGCACGTTCTGCGAGATGAACTGCGAGTTCGGCACGATCACCGTGGAGCGGTCGGACATCTGGATTTCCGTGGCGCGCACGTTGATCCGCCGGATATCGCCCTCGACCCCGGCCAGGCTGACCCAGTCGCCGACCTTCACCGGCCGCTCGGTGAGCAGGATCAACCCGGAAATGAAGTTCTGCACGATGGCCTGCAGGCCGAAGCCGATACCCACCGACAGGGCGCTGACCACCCAGGTCAGGTTGGTCAGGTTGATCCGCAGGGTCGACATCACCACGATCGCCAGCAGGACAAAGCCGATATAGCCGACCAGGGTCACCAGCGAGGCGCGCATGCCGGCGTCCATGTTGGTTTCCGGCAGCAGCCGCTCGCTCAGCCAGCGCTTGAGCACACGCACGGCGAACATGCCGCCGACCAGGAATGCCGCCGCCAGCAGCAGGTCCTGGGGCACGATGTTGAGGTTGCCCAGGGACCGGCCGCTGACATCCAGCTGGGTAAAGCCTTCCAGCAGTTCCCCCGGGCTCGACCCGGACGGCATGAAGGCCAGCAGCGCCGCGGTGAACAGCAGCAGGGTCCGGCCGATGCCCGCCAGCACGGTGGTGGCCTGGGCCTGGTGGCGCGGCGACAGGCCCAGGGCCGCCGCCAGCGCCAGGCCGCCGGGCTGCTTGGGCGACAGCAGGGTTTCGCAGAGGTCGCCGAAGCAGGCGATCAGCAGGTAGGCGCTGGTGGTCACCACGCTGATCCACAGCAGCTTGACGGTGAGGAAGTACGCCAGGCTCAGGTAGCCGCTGAGCAACGACAGCAGGATCACCGCCACCCAGACCGCCACGATAAAGGGCAGCAGCCCGGCGATGCCGGTGGGGCGCTCCAGCTCGAAGCGCCGGCGGGTACGGCGATGACGCAGCAGGGCGAAGAAAAAGATCAGCGCGGTGACCAGCGCCGTCAGGCCGTTGACCGCCACGGTCAGGGCCAGGCTGCTGGCGATCACGCTGTTGATCCGTTCCTCGCCGGCGGTGAGCAGCAGCGCCAGCGCGAGGATCAGCGGGAACGGCCCCAGGGCCGTGGCGATCTGATCGGGAATCGGCGGCAGGCGCCAGGACGGCCGCGACAACATCAACATGGCGCGGCCGAGGCCGACGATGAAGGAGCAGAAAATCAGCAGGGTCAGCCATTGGCCGATCAGGTTGAGCACATCGGCGCTCAGGGTCGCGCTGTTGACCAGCCCCCAGCGCAGCAGCGAGGCGGCGGCATTGATGGTGACGATGGTCGCCAGCCCCACGGTCAGCGCCAGGGCGCTGCGGCGCAGGCGGCCTTCGGGCAGCCAGCGGATCATCGACCAGATCGCCAGGCGTTCCAGCAGGCGCCGGCCGACCACCCAGATCAGCGCCGCGATGACCAGCGTGGTAATGAACAGCCCGCGATTGCCGGGGGCCAGCGCCGTCTCGAACGCGGTCCAGACCTCATCGGAGAGGCGGTTCAGGCGCCTGAGGTCGTCCTCGGTCGGGCGGATCAGCGTGGACCAGAAGGCCGGGCTGAGGGGGCTCGCCGAGCGGGTGCTGATCTGCGAATTGAACAGGCTGCGCCGCAGGTTGATGATCTGCGCCGCGAGGTCGCGGCCGGACTGGCTGAGCAGAGTGGCCTGGCGCTCTTCGTCGAGCAGGTTGTCCTTCTGCGCGCTCAGCACCTGGCGCTGGCTGGTCAGGCTGGGCGCTTCGTCGGGCAACGGCGGGCCCAGGACCTTGAGTTGGTCGTCCAGGCGCTCGATATCGGTGGCGCGCAGGGCGACCAGGCTGTCGGCCTGCTTCTGCACTTGCAGCGCGGCCTGGCGCAAGTCCGAGAGCAAGTCATCGTTGCCGCTGGCTGACACGCTCTGGCGGATAAACTCAAGTCGATCGTTGAGCTGTTCGAGATCGGCGCCCTCGTCCAGCTGCGGCAACGGACCGCGGGCGACGGTCTGCGGCCCCGGCGCCTGGGGCCCGGCGAAGGCCGGTAAGGCGATACACAACAACAGGGCCAACAGCCCCATCCCCCAGCGGTTCTGTCTGGCTCGCCGCATCTTTCATGTCCTCTTTTGCTGTTCACCGGCCCTGACGAGCATAGACCGCGCTATCCCGGGATAAATTCCCCGGTGGGTGGCCCGCTGCCCTGGCGATCAGGGTGGCGCAGCATGCCGGTTTACGCGGCGTTCGAGAACGGGGTGACGGTGAAAAAAATCCACCCAGAGGCGCCTGGACGTGGCGGATCGGGCCGGTGCAGCCTGAATACCGACAATTCAACCGGTATTTTGGGAAAGCTCCCAAATATTTTCTTTTCCTCGCTTGTTAGCGTGAAGGCGTTTTGCTTCCTGCTTACCCACAGAAGCCTTTGCCCTCTATGGGGCCACGCAACATGATTGGAAAAGGAGCATTGGATGTTCAATGCAAGTCCACAGATGCAGTTCAGCCTGACCCTCAACGACTTCAAGCACGACCTTCAGGTCCTTTCCTTCACTGGCCAAGAATCCATCAGCGCGCCCTATTCATTTGATCTGGAGTTGGTCAGCGAACGGCCCGACCTGGACATTGAAAGTCTATTGCACAAGCAGGCCTTTCTGGCCTTCAACAACAGTGGCGCCGGTATTCATGGACAGGTTTATCGCATCGCGCAAGGCGACTCCGGTAAGCGTCTGACCCGTTACAGCCTGACCCTGGTCCCGCAGTTAACCTATCTGGCGCACCGGACCAACCAACGAATATTCCAGCAGCAAACCGTCCCGCACATCATCGCGCAGGTTCTTGAAGAGCACGGTATCCAAAGCAATGCCTACCAGTTTCAGTTGGGGTCGATCTACCCAGCCCGTGACTATTGCGTCCAGTACAACGAATCTGACCTCTACTTCATTCAGCGCCTGTGCTGGGAAGAAGGCATCCATTACCACTTTCAACATTCGCAACAGGGCCACGTACTGGTATTGGGTGACGACCAGACGATATTCCCCAGGCTGAGCAGACCGACAGCCTATGTGCAGGACAGTGGTCTGGTTGCCGATGACCCCGTGATCAAAGGCTTTAGCCTGCGCCTTGCGACCCGCACCAGTCGAACCTCGCAACGTGATTACGACTTCGAGAAAGCCCGCATGACGCTGGAGGCTGACTACTGCCCAGCACCTCGGGAGGGGCAGCCTGATCTGGAAGATTACCGCTACCCTGGTGGTTTCCTTCAGCGCGAACGGGGCAAGCTGCTGAGCCAACGGACCCTGGAAGGACATCGTGCCGACTACCGTCAGGCCGAAGGTAAAAGCGATCAACCCTCGCTGGTCAGCGGCCACTTTCTGGAGCTTTGCGAGCATCCACGCCAAGAGTGGAATGACCTCTGGCTGCTCACTTCAATTCGCCACGAAGGCTTGCAACCCCAGGTGCTGGAAGAGAGCCTTCTCAGTGATACCCGCGAGCGCAAGGACGGCTTCCATCAGGGCTATCGCAACACTTTCACGGCCACTCCGTGGGACGTGTTCTACCGCCCGCAACAGGCCTACGAGAAACCCCGGATATTCGGCAGTCAGACCGCTGTGGTCACCGGCCCCCAAGGCGAGGAAATCCATTGTGACCAGTATGGGCGGGTCAAGGTCCAGTTCCATTGGGACCGCGCAGGCCTGATCGATGACAAAAGCAGTTGCTGGTTGCGGGTCGCTTCCAGTTGGGCAGGAACCAGCCACGGCGCGGTGACCATCCCTCGGGTTGGCATGGAGGTACTGGTTTCATTCCTGGAGGGCAACCCGGATTCCCCCTTGATCAGTGGATGTCTCAGCAACAGCGCTAACCCTGTCCCTTACGAGCTGCCCGCCCACAAGACTCGCAGCGTTTTCCGCAGTCGCAGCTCGCCCGACAGCACCGGTTTCAACGAATTGCATCTGGAAGACCGTAGCGGCCAAGAGCTGATCTACCTGCGCGCCCAACGTGACATGGAACAGAAAGTCGAAAACGATAGCCGCTTGGAAGTCGGCAACGAACGTAAGGAAACCATCAAGGGCAACAGCATCGTCGTGCTGGAAGCCGAGGACCAGCGCACCGTCACCGCTGACCGCAAAGTCCAACTCAAGGCCAACGACTACTTGTTGGTAGGTAACAGCAGCCATACCCGCGTAGGCCAAACGCTGGTCGCCGAAGCGGGGCAGGAAGTCCACCTTAAAGCCGGAGCCAACCTGATTCTGGACGCAGGCGCCAGCATTACCTTGAAGGCCGGTGGTCAACACATTGTGATTGGCCCTGGTGGGATCCTCAGCAGTTCCGATATTCAACTCGGTGGCGCCCCGGTAGGAGGCACTGCGGCCAACCCCATATTGCCTGGGGCACTGACAGCCCTGATGACCCCTCCAGCACTCGCGCCGATGATTGCCCCCTCCCAGAATGCCCTGATGGCCATCTCCAAGGTGAAAAGCCCTGACTTCTGTCCGATCTGCGAGGCCTGCAAAAATGGTCTTTGCCTGACTGAAGGAGCCACGGCATGACCAGAACGGCGCCTCAGCAATGGATGATCGAACAACACCGTCTTGGGTATTCGCTATGCCTGATTCTGGACTCTGAGGGAGAACTCAACACTCGCCGGCTTCTATCAGGCAGTCAGGATGCTGGCCAGTATTGCAGCGTGTACAGCGAGACGCCCGTCTCCGCTCTGGCGGATGCAGGGCCTTTTATATTCCTCATCGACAACCCTGAAGATGGACGCTTGAACGAGTTGCTCAAGGCGCCTGAAAGGAACTGGGGTTGGTTGGCCAGTGTGGCGCCAGAAGCAGGACTAAACGAGCTGGTCAGACATTGGTGCGAACGGCTGATTGTCGGGATACGCCCCCATCAGGCTCTCTACCGCTTTCACGACAACCGTGTGCTGAGCCGCGCACTGGGGCACTTGACCGTCGAGGTCCTTCCTGAATACCTCGGGCCCATAATCAGCGTCTGCTACTGGCAGGGAGAACACTGGCAAATCCATAGCAACCCAGCCCCAGGCAACCATCCAGTCCCCAAGAACCCTGCATGGTGGAACGTGCCCACCGAGGGCGACCAATCGGCCCATCTACGCGAGGTCAATGCCCGCCGCTATCTATTGGCAGAGCATATGGAGGCCTACGCCCAAATGGCCGAGCAACAAGATCCCGGCCTATGGCTCAGCGCTCAGTTGGCCTTGGCTGACGCCTGGGGTTGGCAATCACCGGAGCAACTGGAGTTCTTGTTGGTCCAGAGCTTAAAGGAAACAGACGGTACACTTGCCGCGCGCTGGCAGGCGCACCCTGAGGAAACTCCGACAGCTCATTTCCAGCGGGTTTATCAGACAGCACAATTCTGGCAAGGAGACGCCTCGTAATGACACGAATATTTAAAAGCCTGTTTTGGGGTTCCTGTATGGCCCTAGTAGCAGGGTGCGCTATTGGTAAATCGGAAAGCTTTACCTTTACCACCGATATGCCTTCTAACTTTACTTACGAAGCACTGGCTCAATATACCCCCATCAAGGGAGAAACCTGCACGGTTAAAAAAACGGATGTTGGCTACAACCAAAGATGGCATTTGGATTACAATGAAAGATACAAGCCCGACTCTGAAATTCCCATATATCGCACTGTCGAAGGTTGTCGACTGGCCATCTATCGTGTCGAATTAGATATTTACGCTGCTTATGGAGAAGACTATGGAGACTTCAGCAGCGATACGGCAGTAATTGTTGTTCGTGAGCAGCTTGAAGAACACCAAAAAAGATTTTTTGATACTGCTGGAGAAAGCACCATAAATGGTCAATGCCAATGGATGTTCCGTACAGTTGGTCCTAAGCGATACATAAGAAAACTCCTCGACTGCAAGAAAGTTGATGCTCAGGGAGTGGTGACGAAAGGGCGTCCCGTTGGGGCTTACACCTTGGATCAACTACCGGGTAAAACCGTAAAACTGAATATCAAACTGGCTGATGAGGAAAGACCGGGGTGGGGTGATACCTGGGTCAAGGTGCCTAATGGCTGGAAACGCTGTCTGGGCAAAGGCCTTGAAGATCAAGACGCATATTGCTTCGGCAACTATAAAGACTTCAGCACTTTCAAAATGCCGGATGGCCGTACTTGTACTATTTACCCTGGCTGCACAGAATAAGGAAATCACTTAATGACTACTTTGGATGAAGAACTGAAGCATCCGCTAAATAACCGTATGTTTACCTGCCCTGTTCAAGGTAAGTGGACCAGCTTTCAGTTAGTGGATGAGTTCGGCGAGGGTGCGCCATACGCAGGACTGTCCTATAAAGTCATCGACACGGAAGGCTACACATACGCCGGAAAGCTCGATGGCACGGGCAAAGGCAAAGTAGACAATCATTTTGCTGGCCCAATAGCGTTAATCATCGAAGAGCAATATCAAGGACAGGAACTAACCTATGTACGCCGTATGCAAAGACCACATTACCCACTTCCAATAACTGAGCTTCAAGTTCGCGCCGAGCAAACTCGTTACTTTCATAAAGACGGCTCACGGACCCAAAGCAACCCGGCGCAAGCCTGTGCGGATTTCTTTTGCCAAGTCGAAGTTCGTCATTTCGTCCAACATGTTGCGCACTTACCACCTGAGGTCGATTGTCACTACCCACTCCGTCCGGGATGGGCCAAGCTGATGCGGGAACATGGCGAGCGTGGTGTCTGTCTGCTGCCCAACAAGCACAACGTACTGGAAGTTCGCCCTTTACGGGCCTTGCGCCCGATGCTCTCCACCGATTCGCAGTTCTGTGCGCTGAATCTGTATCAACTCGCCATCATGGCCACCTTGAGCTACAACCCGTTTGGCCAGGAACCGGATAAGGCACCGATCACGAAGAAGACTGTAGGTTTCCTACAGAAACCCAGTATGGGTAACTGGTTTGGCGACGCCCTGGCCAAGTTCGATGAAATCTGGAAGGTGGACCCTGGGCAAGCCAAGGCGTACTACCCGCTGTATGAAGACGTGCCGTACTCCAAGCGCCTGGAAATCGTGCCGTTTGACCCTGACCTTTATCCATCGAATAGCCCGGATTTAGAAGAAGAACAAGAACATCCAGCCAAAATTCATTTTCTTGATGATCGTAACCAAATTGATAACACCGACACCCAAGCGTTTATCACGCATAACGATGAGTTGGTCCTGATTGCAGTACGCGGCACCAATGAGAAGTTCGCGGATGGGCTCCGCGATGCTGATGCGTTTCAGGTTCCATTTACACAAGGTGTGGGCAAGGTGCACCGAGGATTCTATGAGGCCGCACTGAAGGTCTATAGCCTCACGCTCAAGTATCTTGAAAGGTTCTACACCGGACAGAAACTGATCATTTGCGGCCATAGCCTGGGAGGGGCAATTACCTTGCTGCTCTCTGAAATGCTGCGCCGCCAGAAAGAATATGAAGTAGACATCGTGCTCTACACCTACGGCTCCCCAAGGGCTGCTGACGCGACCTTCGTAAAAGGTGCTGCCGATTTAGTGCATTACCGCATGGTCAACCATAACGACCCAGTGCCCAGCGTGCCGGGGACCTGGATGAACACCAAGGCATCTGTCTATGGCACAGGGGCAGCCTTGACCTTCGTCAACGTCCCCTTGGGCCTCTCGGTGTTCGTAGCAGGTATTACCAACCTGAGCGGAGAACCCTATGAGCATCACGGGACGTTGTACCACTTCTTTCCAGTAGACCTGGGTGGCCAGGAGAAATCCGCCATCCTTTGGGAGCCAGGTTGCGACACCATTACCCAGCATGCGGCCTGCACCCTGGCCATTCAACAGAACAAGGGATTGCCTGAAAGACCGGGATTGATTTCGCAGATCCTTGACGCGGGTAATCATTCAATGGTCGGTGGCTATATCCCTGGTTGCTGGGCGACATTGCGACGCTGGCAGGAGGCCCTGGAGCTCAAGCGTTCGCGAGTGACCGATGGAGAGGTCGAACGGGTCAAGGGCGACCTGACAAAAATCACTGACCAACTGCGCCTCAGGCGCCGCATACTCAACGCTAACCCCGGTCCCTATGCCCGAGCCCATGAACTAGTCATCGAGGCGCTCAATCGCGAGGTCGATAAAGTGCAAATGACCCTCGAACGTTTGGAGACCCTGCGCCGAGTGACGATTGACCAGAAGTTTGTTTATGGTTCGGTTTCAACACAGCCTGACCTGCTGACCGAGAGCCTGCCGCGCTGGAATGCTCACCCGGAAAACAGAGTCGCCGAACAACTGGCCATGGCCCCTACTGCAAGCGCTGATGATGGTCTGTTGGCTTCAATCTACGGACACACCATTGGCGCGCCACATACGCTTGATATTGATTCAATCGTCTAATGACGGAGCAGTAGCAGGCAACGCGCGACGAAATGGTGTGCCTACACAATCTCCCACTCGAATCTCTAGGGTTTGAAGAGCCCTTCAAGAACCTTCGCCACGGTTTCAACGGGCACTCCAGCGCCGTAGATGTCAACAGTAATCGTCCTCGCAGTGTGCCCCATCACCGCCTGAACTTGAGTCGTGGAAACCCCTTTTTCCTGCATCACCCGCGCCGGCCGCCGCGATAGGCCCCCGGTGGCAGCCCGGTCCACTGTTTGAAGGCGCGCTGGAAGGCGCTGGGTTCCGAGTAGCCCAGGCGTTCGGCCAATTTGGCGACGCTCACTGAGCCGCGGGTGAGCAGGGTGCAGGCCAGGTCCCGGCGCAATTCATCGCGCACCCCAAGGAAGGTCACGCCGAGCGCCGCCAGGCGGCGGGCCAGGGTCTGCCGCGAAATGCCCAGGGCCCTGGCCGCCTCGAGTTCCGACAGTCCGGCAAAGGGCTCGGCGGCGCACAGTAAGGCGCGCAGGTGGGCTTCGAAGCTGGCCAGCGGGCCGGGGGCGATCACCGCCGGCAACAGGTTGCGGGCGAAGCGCGCCGCTTCCGACGGCCGGCGCATCAGCGGCGCCTGCAGGTTTACCGCCGGCAGCTCCAGCCATGTCTGCGTGGCGAAAGCCGGTTGGCGGCCGAACAGAAAGCGCGTTTGCGCGGTGAAGGCGCCGAGGTGCCCGGGCAGGACGATCCGCCGCAGCGGCAGGGTTTCGCCGGTGAGCCAGCTGCCGGTGTGCCAGAGCGCCAACAGCAGCATATGCGGCCAGAGCACCGAGTCGGTTTGCGCCCCGGGGCGCGGCGTCAGCACCAGGCGGGCAATCCTGGCGTGCTTTTCCAGGCGCCAGGGCGGCGAATCGTCGAACAGCTTGTAGAAGCGCGCGGCCTCTTCGAAGGCATCGGCCAGGGTCGGCAGGTGCACCAGCAGCCGCAGCAATTGCTCGAAGCTACCCGGCGGCACGGTGCGGGCGAAGAACCCCAAGGCTTCATCGGCGCCGACGCCCACGGCCAGGCGACTCAAGGCGCGGTAGTTGAGCGGCGCCACGCGATAGCCGTCGCGCAGGGCTTCCCTGGGCAAGTCGCAACGCTCGAGCAGCGCGGCGCGTGCGTCGGCGTCGAGACGCAGTTGCTCCAGCATCTCGCGCACAAAACGCGCGGGAATGGTCGGGGCGACGATCCAGTGCGGGTAAGGGCGGGTCATGTCATTTGAGGCAAAGCGTCATTGGCGGCCACTCCGGCGTCCTGCAGATTGATACGACCCACTCCCAAGGAGCCAGTCGATGACAACCACAACCTTGCCCGAGCGGCACGACTACATGAGCAACGGATGCGCCAGGACCTATAGGTCGACCGCCGGTACCCAGCCCGCCGTGCCCGCCGCGCAACTCGACGAGCTGATGGCCCGCCTGCAACGCGACGGCTTCGTGGTGCTCGAACGGCTGTTCGATGAGCAGCAGGTTAGTCGCATGCGCGAGGATCTGCTGGGACGTTTCTGCCAGACCGGGCGCAACTCGTTCGAGGGCGCACGCACCCAGCGGTTGTACGCGGTGATTGCGAAAACGCGGGTCTGCGATGGGCTGGTGGAGCACCCGCTGATCCTGGGCCTGCTGGACCGACTCCTGGCGCCCAATTACCTGCTGTCGCAGCTGCAGGCGATCAATATCCTGCCGGGCGAGTGCGCCCAGCACCTGCATTACGACGATGCCTTCTATCCCATGGCCCGCCCGCGGCCGGCCTATGGCGCGGCGACGATCATGGCCCTGGACGACTTCACCGGCGACAACGGCGCCACCGTGGTGATTCCCGGCAGCCATCTGTGGGACGGGCGCCTGCCCACCGCCGCCGAACAGGCCGCCGTGCTGCCGGTGGTCATGCCCAAGGGCTCGGTGGTGTTTTTTCTCGGCACCCTCTGGCACGGCGGCGGTGCCAATCGCAGCGGCGCGCCACGCCTGGCGCTGACGGCGCAGTACTGCGAACCCTGGGCGCGCCAGCAGGAGAACTTCATCCTGTCGACCCCGCGCCACGTCGCCCGGCAATGCAGCGAACACATCCAGCGCATGCTCGGTTACTCGATCCACGCGCCGTTCATGGGCATGGTCAATGGCATGCACCCCAAGCGCATGCTCGAAGAGCCGCAGGGGCGTTGAGTGCTGCCGGGCCGAGGGGCTCAGTTGCCGTCGGCGACCTTCCTTTCTATCTCGGCGATTTTCCTGGCGATGTCCTCGGCCTCCTGCTCGTTGCCTGGCGCAGGGCCAGGCGTGGCGGCGTCATCGACGCCATGGCTCTGCTCATCTTCGTCGCCAGGGTCCGGCTGCCCGGGGCGCTCTTCGGGGGCGGTCCCGGAGGCCGATGTGGATGCTTTCGGATAGTGCGATTCAGGGTTCATGGTGGGGCCCTCGCTGGGGTTCTTGATGGTCAAGGGGGAGGTCTATACCCCGAAAGGAAAAGTGTCCTCTTCATGGCTAGGGCCGCTGGCCACCGGCAACGGCGTGAGGGCGCTGGTCGTTTCGAGCCAGACCAGCGCATCGAACTGCTCGCCCAGCACCGCCTGGAAATAATGGCTCTGGCGCTCCGTCGCGGGCCGGTAGATGACGCCGATCGCCCGCTCCAGCAGCGGCTCGGACAGCGCCTGGCGCAGGTCTTCGCGCTCGGGGGCGCGCCAGTCGGTCAACGAGGCGGGAATGCCCGCCTGGAGAAACTGCTGCTCCCAGCTGTCCGCAAGGGAAGGCCGCACCTCCTTGATCCCCATGTCACCGTCCCAGTTATCGGCGGCCACCACCTGGCCGCGGTCGGTGCTCATGCCGATCAGCACCGCAGCGTTGCCGTAGGCCGTGCGGCACAGCTGGCCGATGTTGAATTCGCCGCGCCAGCCCATGTCGGTCGCCGCCGCATTGCCGATGTGTGAGTTATGCGCCCAGACCACTGCCTTGGCGCCCGCGCCGCGGTGCGCGAGCAAGGTCTGCAAGGTCTCGAACATGTGCTTGTCGCGCAGGTTCCAGGAGGCGGCCGAGCTTCGGTACATGGCCCGGTAGTACTGTTCGGCAGAGCGTATGACCCGGGCATTCTGGGTGGCGCTGAAGAGCGCTTCAGGGTTGCTGGCAAGGCGCTCGCTCAACAAGGTGTTCAACTGCTGGACCACCGCTTCTTCGCAGGAAGCCTCGTGTCCGCGCTCGACGAAATGGCCATACAGCGCCGGGTCGTCCTGCCAGGGCGTCAGGCAGCCATAACGGCGACGCGCTTCATGCGCCAGCCGGGCGTCGGTGCAATCGAGGTAGGCCAGTACTTCGCTGATGGAATTGCGCAGGCTGTAGACATCCAGCCCACGAAACTCGACGCGCTGCTGCGCGGGCAGGGGGCGATTGTGGCGGTGCAGCCAACGGATGAAATCGCACACCTCGACGTTGCGCCACATCCAGCTCGGAAAGCGGCTGAACGCCTGCTGCCCGGCGGTGGGCGGGCCCAGATCGCGCACATGCCGGTCGATATGTCCGGCGTCGGGCCAGTCGGCCTCGATGGCGACGATGCCGAAGCCGTGCTGGGTGATCAGCCGTTGGCTGATGGCCGCGCGGGTTCGATAGAACTCACGGGTGCCATGACTGGCTTCGCCGATCAATACCACCCTGGCGTCCGCATAACGGTCGAACAGCTCGCCGAAAGCCGCGGATTCGAGGGCGGGCAAGGGTTCGGCGTATCGGCGCAGCAAGGCCTGGAGCGCGGTGCCGGGTTGGCGGGCCGCCTGCGGGTCCTTGGTGTGTGACTTCATGGCGCTGCCTCCTCTCGGGTCGAGGATTGAATTGCCAGGGTCGATACAGAGCAGACGCTGGCGCGGGGGCGATGTTCCCGCCCGGGGACCGAAGGTCGAGGCTTCAACGCCTGAATGCCGCGAGGGCACGGATGACCTCGCTGGCACAGGCTCCGGCCAAGGCGAGCGCCATGTCCTTTTGCGCGTCCCAGGGATCGCGCTGGGTCGCCAGGAAAGCCTTGGCCTTGTCCTTGCCCAGGTACTGGCCACCGATCCATTCGATCAGCTCGTACGACGCGGAAGTGGCCAGGATCAGGCTGAGTGTGAGAGTGGCCAGCCAGAAGCCACGCAACGGCGTGCAGCGCCCCAGCAGTTCGCGCACCGGCAGATAGAACAGCAGGCCGTAGCTCAGATGCACCAGGCGGTCATATTGGTTGCGCTCCCAGCCCAGGGCGCCATTCAGCGACTGCCCGGTGACATGGCGCAGCCACTCGTCATAGGGCACCTTGGCATAGGTGTAGTGGGCACCGAGCTCATGTATGGCCAGCAATAAAAGAATCGAGCCATACGCCAGCGGGGACAGCCGCACATATCGCCAACCCGCCAGCAGCGCCAACAGCAAGGCGACAGGCAGGATATTTTCCAGGAGCCAATCCACGCGATTGTGCGGCGCGATACCGGACGCAACGACCAGGGCCATGCCGAGCGCCAGGCTGACGGCCACTTGAGCGGGGGAGGCGTGCGATATCTTCGAATTGTCCATACGCGCACTTTCGAAGGGGCCGGTCAGCTTGTCGCGCCAGGGCCGCGGCATGAGCCCAGCGCCAGGCCAGGTAACCACCCGGGCCCCTCGACAGCCTCGCGACCCAGGAGGCCGACACGGCGTTCGACCGGTTTCATAGCCACTCCCGCGCACTTTCAAAAATGCCTATGCATTGGGTCTTTCCGGCGCCGGGACGTTCGTTGCAAGACGCTGGGAAGAGACGAATGGCACCCGGCCGTAACGGCAGCGGAGCGCCCTGGCGCCATGCTCGGCGGAGCCAAGAAAGGTTGAACCCGTCGAGCGGGAATGAAACCTAAGTTGTATCAACCCAAGGGGAGTAGCCGTCATGACAGATCTTTGTCAGCTATTTTTGGATCTTCGTCGCCGCGATGATCATCCTCCTCGATCTCTGGGCGATCATCAGCGTCTTTCGCAGCAGCAAGTCCGCCGGGGTCAAGGTCATGTGGTTCCTTGGCATCGTCATCTTTCCCGTGCTGGGCCTGATCGCCTGGGGCATCGCCGGCCCGCGCGGAATCAAGCCGGGTAGCGGGCCGACGTCGCCCGAGCACAGCAAAGGATAGTGACTGCGGGGCGCAGGCCGGCATCGCCTGGGCGCCAGGCGAGGGCCGCTACGTGGCGATTTGCGCAGCGGCCCAGCGGGTAAATACCGGCCGTGGCCGCTCGGCCACAGCCGTCTGGGGCCAGGCTATCAATGGGCCTTGGCCACGCCCTGCAGCACCGTGCTGTTGGCCTGGCTATCGTGGGCCTTGACGATATTGCCCAGGGACACCACGCCCACCAGGCGTTTCTGCCGATTGACCACCGGCAGGCGCCGCAGCTGGATATCGGCCATGTTGCGGGCCACTTCGTCGACCTCCTGGTCGTCGAAGCAATAGCGGATGTCGCTGCTCATCACGCTGCTGATCGGCATATCGCAGCTTTGGCCCTTGGCCACGGCACGAATGACGATATCGCGGTCGGTGATCATGCCGACCAGCCGGTCCTCGTTGTTCACCAGGATGGCGCCGCTGTCGATGCTGGCCATCATGTTGGCGACTTCCCGCAGCGTCTGCTCGGGACGTGCGGTCTGTACGTCACGGGTCATGACTTCAGAGATCTTCATCATGGTTCTCCTCGAAAGGCCGGGCCGTGGTGGCCCGGCATGAGAGGCAAGGGCCGGAGCCCTTGCACGGTGGGGCTCAACGATCAGCTACGCCCTCCGCGGGCGCCGCCGGGTTGGCCGCCTTTCTTGTTGGCGTCCGACGCTTTCTGCCGGTCGTTGGCAACGTTGCCGCCCGATGCCTGGCCACCTTTCCTGCCGGCTTCGGATGCTTTTTGACGATCGTTCGCAAAATTCCCGGGATTGGAATGTCCGGTGTTGGCCATGATTCGCTACCTCTTGGTCGATTGAATTTCGCTCGCAGTTGCAGCAAGCACTAATTGGGAGTACCGGGATTTTTCAAAAGTTGAAATTTGTTCGGCGGCGTACGACGAGTGGTTAGCCGGCGCGGCGTCTGGCTTGCGTTGGTCGTCGGGCCAGGCGCGCACCGGACCGTTGAGCTGAACATTGGCGCCCGGTCGGGACTCGAAAGTCTATCGGTCATCAACAGAGGAGAACGGTCATGATCAGCGAACGCAAGGCCTCGGTACTGGAGGCCTGGAAGATCCTGCTGGAGGACCGCGGCTACCGTGCGGACTCGCCCGACGCCTGGCATCAGGCGCTGCTGGACGCGGCGGAAAACATGCTGCGCAGCGGCGTGATCGACCAGGCCGGCTGGCTCGAGCTCAAGGACCAGGCCAACACCGCCTATGAGCGGGCCATCGAGGAAGCCGTGGCGCAAAGGGTCGCCGATCCGAAGGCGTGAGCCGGCAAACCCCGCGCTCAGGCGGGGTTTGCCGGTGCTTCACTTGGTCTTGGACTGCAGGTGCCTGGCCATGTCCAGGTGGTCCTGCAGCTTGGGCAGGGTCTCCTCGGCGAAGGCTTTCAGGTCCGGCTTGTCCGAAGACGCCACTTCTTTCTTGAACAACTCCACGGCCTTCTCATGGGCCACTACCTGGTTGTCGGCATAGGCCTTGTCGAAGGACTCGTCGCGCATCTCCAGGATCATTTGCTTGGCCTTGGCCGTCAGCGAGGCTTCGTCCGGGATCTGGATGTCGAGTTTTTTCGCCAGCACCCGCAATTCCTGATTGGCTTTGCTGTGATCACTGATCATCTGCGTGGCAAAGGCCTTGACGTCCGCGGAGGCGCTTTTTTCCAGGGCCAGCTTGCTGCTTTCGATTTCATTGATCCCGGCTTGCGCGGCCTCTTCGACAAAGTCGCTGGAGCTCATCGCCATTGCACTTGAAAGGCTTCCTGCGCTCAGCAGGAACAACAGGCCCACTTGTTTCATCAGCAGGTTGTTCATGTTCTTTCTCCATTCGTGGCACGACAGGTGTCGCCTGACGGTTGATAGGGAACCTGCGGCAAAGGTTTAAATTATTTCCAGGTTTTTCGACCATCCGCAGGCAAGCCTGGCCCGCTTCGATCCGCAGGCCGCGGGCGTGCCGGGTTCAGCCAGGTGTGACTCAGCGGCCGCAGCGCTGGCGAATCACCTGCGCCGCGTCATCCGCGAGGATCCGGTAGAGCGCCGGGGAAGGGTGGAAGCCGTCCCCGGCCATCAGGCTGGCGGCCGGCTGGAAGCGGGTCGCCAGCAATGCGCAACGATCCTGGCCGGCCAGTAGTTCGACCAGCAGGCTGCTGAAGCGTCGGGCCCTGAGGCCCAGGTACCAGCGCAGCGGCTGGGGCAGGGCGGGGAACAGGTGCATCGGCGGCACGGGCAGGAAGACGATGTGCCGGGCCTCGAAGCGCTCGCTCAAGAGGGCGATCAGGCGCGAGATCCGCGCCTGCCATTCGGCCGCGGCGATGCGGCTGGTGACGTCGTTGACGCCGATGGACACCAGGGCCACATCGAAGGGCTCGGCCGGGCCCGCGTCCAACAGCTGGAACAACTGTCGCGAGTCCAGCCCGGACTGTGCCCGCAGCTGCCATGACAGCTGGAAGTCGCCGGCGAGGCCAGCCACCAGCCGGCCGGCGATCGCCTCCTCCTGGGTAAGGGCGCCGACGCCCGCCGCTGCGGAGTCGCCGAGGATCAACAGGCGCAGGGCCGGCCCGCTGGCGTCGGCGTGCCTGCCTTGGCGCGGGCCTTCGGCCTCCGGCAACCTGGGGGTGACCCAGCGGGTGTAAAGGCCCTGGGCGAGTAACAGCGGCCCCAGGGCCACCTTGGCGAACACGTCGGTCATGGGCAGTTAAGCTCGCGGTGAAAAAAGAGTGCCGCCTGGGCGGGTTACCCGGCGTCGCGTCGAAGCCCGCTGTCGGCGGCATCCTGCGCGATTGCCTCTGCGTGGGGCATAGCAATCGCCAGGAGGCGGGGGCCTCAAAAGGCATATTGCAGACGAGTGTAGTCGTCAGCACCGCCCAGGTTCCGTCCGAAATACCGTGCAGGCACTCCAAGTTCTGTGGCGATGCTCATGGGGTTACGCCCTGCGGAGCTTGGGAAATGCAGTCGACGTTTGTCCAGCACATAAGCAGAGAACAGCTAATAAGATGCCAAAATAATATCGCAGCAGTTGTTTCATAAAGTTGCCTCTGGTTTCGTGGTGTGTAACAGGATCTAACTTTAATTACCTGTTTAGTTATTTCCATTCAGTTAGTTGCGTGCTCGCCATGCTGGCTACAAGTTGCTGTTTTTGAATGGCTTGCAGGGTATTTTCGGAACATGATTAGTATCTGTTCGGTGTCAAATTTATATATTAAATCCTGTCCCTGATTTTCAGGTCATTGCCTTTTGTACGCCTGGGATATTTCTTTATTATATTCGCTAACCATTGTTTTTATTGGTTTTTTGCAAGAATATTTCTGTGGCTCTGAATAAGATTAAAAATGTTTCATAAAGCGCAATGCGCACTTCTTCACAATGATCGCTAACATCCTGTGCTACGTTGCTTTTTGAAAATCGGGAGTTGCTTGAGCGGCTGTATTGACTAAGCTCGAAGCTCTTCTGTGGTCGATGACACTCATCATTTCTTCTTAATATAAGCTGCGGCAGTGTTGCTGAGGGCCGAGTGTGGGGCATGCCTGAATCAAATACATCTTTGAGGCGCGGCTGTACCTGCTAAAAGGTGAACGAATGCAAAAGATCTATGTTTTTCCCGGCCAGGGTTCGCAATTCAAGGGCATGGGCGAGGAGGTTTTCGACAAGTTCAAAACCTATACGGACCTGGCCAGCGACATGCTCGGTTACTCCATCGTCGACCTGTGTCTCGAAGACCGGGATCAGCGCCTGAACCAGACCGAATACACCCAGCCGGCGCTTTATACGGTCAGTGCGCTGACGTACCTGGATCGCTTGCAGAGCGCTTCCGGAAACGAACAGGTGGCGTATTTCGCCGGTCATTCCCTGGGCGAATACTGCGCGCTGTTTGCCGCTGGCGGCTTTGATTTCGCCACCGGGCTGCAACTGGTCCAGCGCCGGGGCCAACTGATGAGCCAGGCGCCCAAGGGCGGCATGGCCGCCGTGCTGGGGCTGGGCGAGGAAACAGTCCGTACCCTCCTGCGCGACAAGGGCCTGGACAGCATCGACCTGGCCAATATCAACTCACCGGACCAGATCATTCTTTCCGGCCTGCACGACGACATTGTCGGCGAACGTACCCGAACCATCTTCGAGCAGGCCGGCGCCAGTTATTTCCCGCTGAACGTCAGCGCGGCCTTTCACTCGCGCTACATGAAGGACGTCGAACGCGAGTTCGCCAACTACCTGGCAGGGTTCGCGCTGCAACCCCTGGCGACCCCCGTCATCTCCAACATGACGGCGCGCCCTTATCCTCAGCGCGATTACGCCGCCATCCTCAGCGGCCAGATCACTCATCCGGTGAGGTGGTACGAGAGTATTTCCTGGTTGCTGACCCAGGATATCCAGCCGATCGAAGAACTCGGGCCTGGCAATGTCCTGACCAAGCTGACCGACAAGATTCTCAAGGCGCCGATGGTCATCCCGCCACCCTCCGCGGCACCGGACCCGGCCCCGCCGGCCTCGCCAATGCA
The DNA here is from genome assembly GCF_900215185.1 of Pseudomonas sp. LAMO17WK12:I10. NCBI lineage: Bacteria > Pseudomonadati > Pseudomonadota > Gammaproteobacteria > Pseudomonadales > Pseudomonadaceae > Pseudomonas > Pseudomonas sp. LAMO17WK12:I10. The sequence goes on from NZ_OBDX01000011.1 coordinate 97,265, forward strand.
GGACACGATCTTCATGTATGGCGGGCAGGGCACCCAGTACTTTCAGATGGGGCGCGAGCTGTACCAGCACAACCCGGCCTTTCGCCAGCAGATGGATGCCTGCAGCGCGCTGGTGGAAGCGGAGGCGGGGTTTTCCCTGGTCAAGGTTATCTACGATGAATCGCGGCGGGTGTATGAGCCGTTCGATTCGATCCTGCAAACCCATCCCGCGCTGTTCGCCATCGGCTACAGCCTGACCGCCATGATGCGCGCCGAGGGGGTCGAGCCCAAGGCCGTCCTGGGCTACAGCCTGGGTGAGTACATCGGCTTGACGGTCAGCGGCTGCCTGTCCTGGCAGGACGGGCTGCGCCTGACCCTGCGCCAGTCGCGGGTGCTGGCCGAGCATGGCCCCAAGGGCGGGATGCTGAGCGTCCTGGCACCCGTGGAGCATTTCCAGCAACACCCGGAGCTGTACCGAGGGGTGGAACTGGCCGGGATCAACTTTGCCGACAACTTCTGTGTCGCCGGCGCTCAGGCGGACCTGGCCCGAATCAGGCAAGGCCTGGACGCCATGGGGGTGATTTCCATCGAGCTGCCTGTCCAGTATCCGTTTCACTCCAGCCATATCGAGCCAGTGCGGGACAAGGTCCTGGCGATCCTCGAGGGCATCGACTTCAAGGCGCCGGGCATTCCCTATTACTCCTCCACGTTTGCCCGGGCCATCCACGCCGGCGACCTGGCGAACGCCCGGGATTACGTGTGGCGCATCATCCGCCAGAGCGTCGACTTCCATGGCTTGATCAAGCACCTCTCGAACAGCGGCAGCCAGGCGCTGTTCGTCGATCTGAGCGCCACCGGCTCGCTGGCCAACTTCATCAAATACACCCGCCCCAACAGTCTCAGGTACAGCCATTCGATCAATCAGTTCGGCAAGGACCTGAGCAACCTTCACATTCTTCTCAACGAAATCACCGGCCGTTCAGGGGAGTAGCCCATGTCAGTCAATCCTGTCCCATCGGCGTGGAGCGTCAATGCGCGCGACTTCGACAACCAAGCGGGTTTTCATCAGTTGTTCGAGGCCCGGTCCCGGGCGACGCCGGACGCGATTGCCCTGGCGGATGCGCAGCACAGCCTGAGTTATCGCCAATTGGCGGAAAAAAGCACCCAGCTGGCCGCCTACCTGGCCGGTCAGGGGGTGGGGAGCGGCTCGCGGGTCGCGATTTTCATGAACCGCTCCCTCGACCTGGTGCTGGCGATGCTCGCCATCGCCCGGGTCGGCGCTACTTATATCCCGCTGGACCCGGCGTACCCCGAACAGCGCTTGCGCTACATGCTCGAGGACAGCGACAGCCGCTGGGTGCTGACCCAGGCAGCGGTCGAGCCGAGGCTCGCCGCACTGCTGGGCGAGCACTGCTGCAGCCTTGCCCTAGACCGCCAATGGCCGCTCGTGGCCGCGTGCCAGGCGTCCTTGCCGGAACCGGCATTGGCTGCCGGCAGCCTGGCCTACATCATCTATACCTCCGGCAGCACTGGCCAACCCAAGGGGGTGATGATCAGCCATCGCGCGCTGAGCAACTTTCTCCTGTCGATGGCCGAAGAGCCCGGCATGTCCGCTGCTGATACCTTGCTGGCGGTGACCACCCATTGCTTCGATATCTCCGGGCTGGAGCTTCTCCTGCCATTGGTCGTCGGCGCTCGCTGCCATATCTGCCCGGCCGAGACCGCAGGCGACGCCAGCCAACTGATGAGCCTGATCGCCCGGGTCCGGCCCAGCCTCATGCAGGCGACGCCGGCGACCTGGATGATGCTGTTCCACGCCGGCTGGCAGCCCTCGGCGCAATTGCGCATGTTCTGTGGCGGCGAGCCCTTGTCGGATGCCCTGAAAAGCTGTTTCGAACAGGCCGGGAATGCTGTCTGGAACATGTACGGGCCGACCGAAACCACCATCTGGTCGACGCTGCAGAAGCTCGAGCCCGGGCAACCGGTGTCCATCGGCCGCCCCATTGCCAACACCCGGCTTTACCTGCTGCGCGAGGACGGCAGCCATTGCGCCATCGGCGAACCGGGAGAACTGTGCATCGCCGGCGCGGGGCTGGCCGAAGGGTATTTGAATCGTCCCGACCTGACGGCCGAAAAGTTCATCGACCACACCCTCGAGACCTCCGGCAAGCTGTACCGCACGGGCGACCTGGCCTGCTGGCAGGCCGATGGCCTGTTGCAACACCTGGGTAGGATCGACAACCAGGTGAAAATCCGTGGCTACCGAGTTGAAGTGGGCGATATCGAAGCGCAGCTGGACAGCCATCCGGAGGTCCTGCAAGCGGTGGTCGTGGCCCGGCAACAGGCCGGTTCCGGTCAATTGGTGGGCTACTTCGTCCCGCGTGAGCCGAATGTGCCGGACAGCTCCCTGGCCGGGCGCCTGAAGACCTGGCTCGGCGGGCAGTTGCCCGACTTCATGGTGCCGAACTTCCTGGTGGCCATCGAGCGCTTGCCCTTGACGCCCAATGGCAAGGTCGACCGCAAGCTGCTGGCGCAACGGCCCATTTCCTTGGCACCGGGCGCCAGCGCCGCGGGGCAGGGGGATGTCGAGCGCTACATCATCGAACAATGGCAGGCGTTGCTGGGGGTGGAGGATATCCAGCCCGACAGCCTGTTCGCCGAGATCGGCGGCAACTCGATCTCGGCCAATGCCTTTCTCGCCCGTCTCAACCAGCGCTTCGACACCCAGCTGGTCCTGGCCGACCTTGCCCGCCACGCCAGCCCGACGGCCATCGCGCAACGGCTGCTGGCCCATCCGCAAGCGGCACCGGCGAGCATGGCCCAAGCGCCTGCCCACAGTCACCGGCAGGCCAGCCAGGGCGACGACGCGCGGCAGGACATCGCCATTGTCGGCATGGCCTGTAGCTTCGCCCAGGCGCCCTGCGCGGAAGCGTTCTGGGACAACATCCTGGCCGGGCGCAATTGCGTGACATCCGCGGCTCTGATGCGCCCACAGCTGGTGCGGGACGATACGCCGCTGTGGGCCGGGTTCATTGCCGACGCCTTCGATTTCGACCCGGTCTTTTTCCAGATGGCGCCCAAGGAAGCGCACCTGATCGATCCGCAGCAGCGGCTGATGCTCACCTACACCTGGCGCGCCCTGGAAGACGCCGGCATCAGCGCCCAGGCGTTCAGCCAGCGACGTACCGGGGTGTTCATTGCCGCCGCGCAGAACGACTACGCTGTCGCGGCGTCGCACGCCGAAGAAAACAAGGGCTACCTGGCCACCGCGCAGCTTGCGTCGATGGTGGCCAATCGGCTGTCCTACAGCCTGGACCTCTTCGGTCCCAGCGAGTGCGTCGAGACCACCTGTTCGTCGTCGCTGGTCGCCCTGCATCGGGCGATCCGCGCCATCCGTCATGGCGAGTGCGAGCAAGCGGTGGTGGGCGGGGTCAACCTGTTGCTCTCCGCCGAATATTTTCACAGCTACAACGCCATGGGCCTGCTGAGCCCCGACCAGAGCACCCGGTCCTTCCAGGCCGGGGCCAACGGCTACGTGCGCTCCGAAGGTGCGGCGGTGGTGATCCTCAAGTCCCTGGCCCGGGCGCTCGCCGACAACGACCGGATCGCGGCGGTGATCAAGGGCAGCAGTGTCAACCATGGCGGGCGTTCCGCATCGCTCACGGCCCCCAGCCAGGAAGGCATGCGCAGCGCCATGCTCGATGCGCTGGCGGACGCTGGCGTGGCACCGAACTCGCTGGGCTATATCGAGACCCACGCCACCGGCTCGCTGCTTGGCGACAGCGTCGAGGTGAGCGCCCTGGAAGCGGTGTTCGCCGGCCAGGGCGGACCCGGATCGGCTACGCCGGACTGCACCCTGGGCAGCTTGAAACCCTGCATCGGCCACAGCGAAGTGGCCTGCGGCATGGCGGCGCTGATCAAGGTGGTGTTCGCCTTGCAACAAGGCATCAAGCCCGGGGTACCCGGCGTGACCGAAGAGGATGGCGCCCGGCTGTGTTCGTCCGGCGTATTGCGGATCAGTGCGCAGAACCAGCCCTGGGCCGATACGGCGGCGCCTCGTCGCGCAGCCATCAACAGCTATGGATTCGGGGTCAACGCCCATGTGATCGTCGAACAGTATTGCCCGCCGGAGGATACCCGCGCCGAAGACGACACCGCGCATTTGCTGGTGTTCTCCGCCAAGACCCCGGCGCAACTGGCCACTGTCCTGGAAAACCAGCGGGCTCACCTGCACGCCCATCCGCAGGTGCGGCTGCGGGACCTGGCCTACACCCTGCAAGTCGGCCGCGAAGCACTCAAGGTGCGGCTGGCCTTTGTTGTCCGTTCCATCGCCGAGGCGTGCGAGCAACTGGCCCGTGCCTTGGAAGGATTGTCGGCAGGCGCCGCGGCTTGGCCGTCGGGTATTTTCCACAGCGACCGGCACCTTGGCGCGGACGACGAGCTGGGCGCCATGGCCGCGCAATGGGTCGCGGGCGCGGCGCAGGACTGGCATGCCCTGCATCCGCCTGGCAGCGCGAGGAAACTGGCGCTGCCGCACTATCCGTTCCAGTTCAAGACCTACAACGCATGGGCCAAGGACGAACCGGCGCCGCCGGCCGGGCCCGGGTCCCGCAGGATTTGCGTGATCGGTGCCGGCCCCGGTGGCCTGGTGATGGCCAAGTCATTGCTCGAAGAGGGCCATCGACCGGTGGTGTACGAGGCCCAGGACACCCTGGGCGGGGTGTGGAATCTCAAGCGTGACAAAGAGGCCGGCACTTACTCCACCACGCGGTTCCAGAACTCCAGGGACACCAGCTTCTTTTCCGACTTCTACCCCGAAGACATCAGCGACACCTTTCCCGATGTCCACGATGTGCGGCGCTATCTCCAGGCCTATGCCACGCGCTTCGACCTCGAGCGGCACATCCACTGCAAGTCCCGGGTGGTTGCGGTCAGGGCCGAGGGCGATGGCTGGCAGGTGGAAATCGAATCCGGCGGGACCCGTCGCCAGGAAACCTTCGACGGGGTCGCGCTGTGCCACGGGCGTTACCAGATTCCCCAGCATGCCCGTATTCCCGGCCTGGAGACCTTCACGGGCCAGGTGCTGCATTCGGGCCAGTACTTCGACAATGCGCCGCTGGCGGGCAAGCGCGTACTGGTGATCGGCAATGGCGTCAGCGGCATGGACATCGCCGGCGAAGCCAGCAAGGTCGCCGCCAAGGTCTATTGGAGCCTGCGTTCGCGCAAGTTCATCCTGCCTCGAATGGTGGGTTTCCTGCCCAATGACTTTGTTTCCCCGGCCAACCTGCTGATACCCGATGCCCTGCGGGCGCAACGCAATATCGACCGCCTGCAACGGGTGATGCCGGCCTTCAGTGAGGCCTTACAGCGCAGCGGCTTGCAACCGACCCTGAACGAGTTCCGGCAACACCCGTTCATTCACATCAACGATGAGGTGGTGGAACTGGTCGACAGCGGGAAGATCGAGACGGTCTTCGGCCAGGTGGAACGATTCGCCGGCGCCCGCTGCTTCCATGTCGGCCACGAGCAGGCGCTCGAGGACATCGACGTGGTGGTGTTGTGCACCGGCTACCGGACCGGCGCGCTGTATGACTATGTGCAAGGCCTGGAGCCGACCCGGGACCTGGCCATGGGCCTGTTCTACCGGGACGACCCGCGGTTGTTCAACCAGTACGGGTTGCAGGAAATCGGGGTCATCGGCACCTTTCCCTACCTGGAAATGGCGTCGCGCTGGTATGCCCAGGTGGTTTCCGGCAAGTACTGGCTCAGCCAGCAGGAACTGCAGCAAACGGCCGACACCGACAAGATCATCATGGGCCCCCTGGCCAGCGTGGTGATCGGCATGAAGCTCGGCCTGGTGCCGGACCCGGTTGGCGAATTCAAAGCCTTCTGGAGCCTGCTCAACACGCCGTGCTTTCCCGGCCAGTACCGCCTGCGCGGTCCCCACGCCAGCGCCGGGGCTGCCGCCATCGTTGCCGCGAGCCGCAAGCGCGCCTTTATCCAGGACGAGACCGGCGACCTGGAAATCAGCAAGGTCAAGGCGCGCCTGCTGGCCGGGCTGGGCAGCGAGGCAGTGGCGAGCCTGGCGGCCCAGGGCCAGATCACCGCCGAGGAACAGCAGGCGGCCCTGGCTCAGCTCGACAATCCGTTGCGGCTCGATTGGGACAGCCAGTTCCTGACGCCCCTCAGCGACCGCGCGCTGGCGATCGACCAGGCCACCGAGTCCCTCGACCGGGTGATCGCCGAGCACGACCGCCTGTACCTCGGGCTGATTCGCAAGATCCGGAACAAAGAAATCAACGCTGACAATTTCCTGTCGGAACTCAAGAAAATCTCGAGGGCCTCGTGATGCCATACCTGAACGCTTTTATCGACAAGGTTTCCAGCCAGAGCATTTCCGATGAGCAGGCGCTGGTCGTGATCAGGCAACTGCATGAGTCGGTGCAGCGACCCACGCCGGCGGCACCGGGTTCGATCAGCGAGCAACAGGTGTTGGCCGAGCTGACCGGCTTCCTGGCCGCCACCCTCCAACTGGATCAGGGGGATATCGAGCCCGACCGCAGCCTGGCCGACTATGGCTTCAGCTCTATTTCCCTGACCGAGTTCTCGCAGCGCATCGGTGCGCATTTCCAGGGTTTGAAACTGGCGCCTTCGACTTTCATGGAGTACCCCTCGCTGTCGGCCCTGGCGCGCCATATCGCGCCCAGGGCAGACCTCGGGCAAGCCCCGGCAGCGGCACCCGGCCACCTCGAACATGTGGTCGCCGACCAGTTGCAGCGCTACTTTCATGAGCACGCCCACCTGGCCGGGGCAACGGTCCAGCCGATCGCCAGGGCCGTTCGCCCCTCCAGCGGGCAGGGGCCCCGGGGGCATGCCGCGACGGGGCCGCAAAGGCACGATGAAACCTCGGCGCTGAGCGAGGACATCGCGATCATCGGCATGGCCGCGCGCCTGCCCAAGTCCGACAGCCTGGACGACTTCTGGCGCCGCCTGGTGGCCGATGAACCGTTCATTGGCGAGGTGCCGGCCGACCGCTGGGACTGGCGGGCGATCTTTGGCGACATCGACAGCCCGGACAAGACCGACTGTTATCACGGCGCCTTTATCGACGATGTGCGCGGCTTCGATCCGCTGCATTTCAATATTTCCCCTCGCGAAGCGGCGCTGATCGACCCCCAGCACCGGCTGATGCTGCAAGCCGTGTGGGAGACCCTGGAAACCGCCGGTTATCAGCGCGATCAATTGCGCCAGCAGAAAATCGGGGTATTCCTGGGCATCGAGCGCAAGGACTACGCCGACCTGATCCGCGCCAGCCGGGTGGCGATCGACGGCCACCTGAACACCGGCAATGCCCACGCCATGCTGGTCAATCGCATTGCCCACTATTTCGACTGGAAGGGCCCGGTATCGACGGTCGATGCGGCCTGCACCAGTTCTTTCGTCGCCATCGACAGGGCCATCACGGCGCTGCGCACCGGCCAGGCCCAGGCGGCCATAGCCGGTGGCGTCAACCTGGTGTTGAGCCCGGAAGTGAATATCTACAACCGCAAGCTCGGCCTGTTTACCGGCGACGGCATCGTCCGCCCCTTCGACAAGCAAGCCAACGGGCACTTTTTCAGCGATGGCCTGGGCGTGGTCATGCTCAAGCGGCTGTCGCTGGCCGAACGCGACAACGATACGATCCTGGGGGTGATCAAGGGCCTGTCGGTGCGTCATGGCGGCAAGAGCCTCTACCTCACCGCGCCGAATGCGCAAATCCATTGCGAAACCATCGCCGAGGCCCTCGAACAGGCCGGCCTGCGCCCCCAGGACATCGACTACATCGAAGCCCAGGGCACCGCCAACCCGCTGGCCGACGAGGTGGAGCTCAGCGCGTTCGACAAGGTCTTCAAGGGCTGTGCCCGCAAGCCGGGCTTCGGCACCCTGAAGGGCCAGCTGGGGCATTTTTCCGGGGCCTCCGGGGTGATCTCGCTGATCAAGAGCCTGTTGACGTTCAAGCACGACACCTTGATCAAGATCGCCAACCTGCAGCACTTCAACTGGGACAACGGACAGGGCGACTTCGCCTGCGAACCGGTGCTCCAGACCGGGGCCTGGGCACCCAAGGCGTTCGACGGGCAGCGCCAGCCCCGGCATATCGGCATTCACAACTTCGGTTTTGGCGGCGTCACCGGGCATATGGTGCTCGGCGAATACCTCAGCCCCGAGCCGCCCGCCGTGGCGCCCGCGGCTGGCGAACAGGCGATCCTGTTGTCCGCGCGCACCGCGGACCAGTTGGTGCAGACCGCCAAGCGCCTGCTCGCCCATCTGCAATCGGCCGCGGCCGGGGACTTCAGCCTGCAGGAGATTGCCTGCACCCTGCAGACCGGCCGGGAACACTTCGAGCATCGCGCGGTGATATTTGCCGATTCGCTGGCGGTATTGGCCGAGCGTCTGCAAGGGCTGCTGTCCGGCAAGGAGGAGGCGAGCGCCTTCCTCACCCGCGACCTGGAGACCGGCAAGGACGTGCGCCAGCTTTTCGCCAGCCCGGAGATGCAGCGTGTCGTGCAACAGTGGCTCGATGAGCGCAACCCGCGCGGCCTGGGGCGCATCTGGGTCGCCGGGGTGGCGGTGGACTGGCAGCGCCTGTATGCCGGCCAGCCGGCCCCGAGGAAAGCCCGGTTGCCGACCTATCCCTTTGCCCGGCATGCGCTGTGGATTCCCCAGGCGCCTGCCAGCCGTCCGGGCGATGTGCCTCTCGCGCCGATCCTGCAGCACAACGTTTCAACCTTCATGGCGCAAAAATACCGTTCGGAATTCACCGGGCACGAGCGCTGGTTCGTCGAACGGGGCGCCGACCCGTCCCGCCGTTTCGTCGAGCTGGCGCATCTGCACATGCTGATCCAGGCCACGCGCCAGGCCGCGGAAGTGGCGCCCGACGAGCCGGTGCGTCTGCTGTTGCAGGACATCATCTTTCCCCATCCGCTGTGGGTGAATCAGCAGCCGGTCGCTGTCGAGCTGACCCTGGTCCCGGGCGACAACGACCTGATCGATTACCGCGTCAGTTCCCTGGGCGAGGCCGGCTTGCATATCCACGGCCAGGCGCTGTTCCAGCCGCGCCAGCCGATCGCCGCGCTGGACGTGGCGGCCCGCTCGGGCGAGCCCGGCTGGCATGCGGTGGCGCAGCCAGCGGCGGTGCTGGTGCAGCTGACCGGGTTGCTGGCCCGGGCGCAGGCCTGCGACAACCATGCCCTCACGCTGCTGTCGGTGGCTGAAGTGCTCGTCAATGACGCCCTGGACAAGGCCGCCTGGCTGTGGCTGCGCCCCTCCGACAACGACTTTGCCCAGGTGGAGATGCCATCCACGGTTTCTCGCCTGGACGTGGATATTTGCGACGCCGCGGGCGAGGTGCTGACGCAGCTGCGGGACGTGGTTTGCAGTCACGCCGAGGCCCTGGACGCGCACGCGGTGCCGGCCTCGGTGAGCATGCCGCAACAGCTCAAGGGCATGATCCCGACGCTCAACGGCACCGGCGCCATGACCACCGTCCTGCCGGCCTGTTCGCAATTGTTCGTCGAGTCTGCCGCCAGTTCGGCTGGCGAAGTGATGGACATGGGCTGCGCCTACGGCGTGGCGACGATAGCGGTGCTCGAACGGGGTGCGCGGGTACTGGCGGTGGATATCGAAGAGCAGCACCTGACGATTCTTGCCGACAACGTGGCGCCACGGCTACGCGGCCGCCTGAGTACCCAGGCGGGCGCGTTGCCCGAGATGGATTTCGCGCCGGGCCGGTTCCAGGCCATTCATGCCGCGCGGGTCCTGCATTTCCTGCCGCCCGAGGCGTTTCGCGAGTCGATTCGCAAGATGGCCCGCTGGCTGGCGCCGGGCGGTCGCTTGTTCCTGATCTGCGACAGCCCGTACTTCCCGCACTGGGCGGCGCGGGTCGACGAATACGAGCGCCTGAACGCCCGGGGTGATGAGTGGCCGGGTTATATCGCCGATATCGCCGACTACTTCCACAGCCGCGCCCAGGCCGGTGCCGCCAATGCCATCGACAGCGGCAGCCACGCCAGCGATGCCCTCAACGGCACGCCGCTGATCAATCTGGTCGACCCCGAGATCCTCGCCCGCGAATGCCGGCTCGCCGGGCTGCTGGTGGAGGAGGCCGGATATGAGGGCCTGGCCATCGACTATGACGGCCAGGCCGCCACCGACGGCCTCGAGCACGCCAGCGTGATTGCACTCAAGCCCCACGCCTGAACCCGCGCAGCCTGCGTACCTAACTTTCTGGATGGAACTCAGATGTCTGTCAAAGACTTGCAATCGGTCAAGAACACCATTCGTTGCCTGCTGGCTGAGACGCTGGGCGTTGCCGCCGAGGAAATCAGCGAAAGCACCACCTTTTTCGAACTGGGCCTGACCTCGCGTATCGGCGTGATGTGGATGGCCCAGGTCAACCAGACCTATCGGCTGAGCATCCCGGCGGTCCGTGTCTTCAACTACCCGACCCTGGCGCGGATGGCCGAACTGGTGCACCAGGAACTTGCCGCCCAGGAGGGCGAAGGCAGCGCCCAGCGTCCGGCGCGCACGATGTTCGGGCGTCGTCCGGCGCCTATCGCGCCAGCCCTCGTACCGGCGCCGATTGCCCGGGAACAGGCGCCGGCGGTTGCCTTGGGGCCGAGAAAGCTGGCGTCGTTTCGCAGGCAACCGCGCGGCAATGCCCAGCCCGTCGAGACGCCCCCCGTGACGGCACCCCGGGCGCCTGCCGCGAGGCCCGCGGCAGCCACGACCGACGCCGGCGCGATCGCCATCATCGGCCTGTCGGGGCGTTTTCCCCAGGCGCGCAATGTGCAGGCGTTCTGGGAGGCCGTGGCCGAAGGGCGCGACTGCATCAGCCGCGTCGACCGTGACTACTGGCGCATGGACCAGGCCTACAGCCCGACGCGCCAGGCGGGCAAGAGCTATTGCGACTTCATCGGCGCCGTCGACGATATCGATCGCTTCGACCCGCTGTTTTTCAATATTTCCCCGGCCGATGCCGACGACATGGACCCCCAGCAGCGACTGTTCCTGCAAGAGGCGTGGAGCTGCCTGGAAGATGCCGGCCTGCATCCGCAGCAATTGGCCGGCAGCAAGTGCGGGGTCTTCGTCGGCTGCGGCAACTACGGCCAGAGCCAGAACGGCAATGCCCTGAGCGCCGCCGGTTTCCTTGGCGGCAGCACCTCGATCCTGGCCGCGCGCATCGCCTATCTGCTGGACTTGCGCGGTCCGTGCCTGACCATTGATACCGCCTGTTCGGCTTCCCTGGTGGCCATTGCCCAGGCCTGCGACAGCCTGGTCATGGGCAACAGCGACCTGGCCCTGGCCGGTGGCGTGTCGATCCTCAGCGACCCGTCGATCCATATCATGGCCAGCCAGGCCGGCATGCTGTCCACCGATGGCCGTTGCTACAGCTTCGATCAGCGCGCCAACGGCTTTGTCCCGGCCGAAGGCGTGGGGGTGGTGGCCCTCAAGCGCCTGGCGGATGCCCGGCGCGACAACGATCCGATCTACGGCACGCTGATCGGCTGGGGCGTCAACCAGGATGGCAAGACCAATGGCATCACGGCGCCCAGCCAGACTTCCCAGGCCGAGTTGCAGCAGGCGGTGTTCAGGCAGTTCGACATCGACCCGCGCACCCTCGGGCTGATGGAGGCCCATGGTTCGGGCACGCCCCTGGGGGACCCGATCGAAGTGGAGGCCCTGGTCAATGCGTTCAAGCCGTTCACCGGCGATTGCGGTTTCTGCGCCCTGGGCTCGGTGAAAAGCAACATGGGGCACATGCTGGCGGCGGCGGGGGTGGCCGGGTTCTTCAAGGCGCTCCTGGCGATCCGCCATCGACGCCTGCCGCCCTCGGCGCAGTTCCAGACCCTCAACGAACATATCCGGCTCGATCAGTCACCTTTTTTCATCCATACCGACAATCGCGAATGGACAGTGCCCGCCGGCACCCAGCGTCGCGCCGGGGTCAGTTCATTCGGCTTCAGCGGCACCAACGCCTACCTCGTGCTGCAGGAGTATCCGCAACCCGCACCGGTGCCCGCCGCCGCGCCCGCGGCTCAGGTCATTGTGCTGAGCGCCCGGAACGAGGAACGCCTGCGGGCTTATGCCAGCGCGCTGCAAGCGTTCTTGCGCACCCAGGGGGCGACGCTGTGCCTCGAGGACCTGGCCTATACCTTGCAGGTCGGGCGCCTAACCATGGACGCGCGCCTGGCGCTGGTGGCCGACTCCGTGCCGGCGGTGGCGGAGGCCTTGGCCGCGTACCTGGCGGGGAGCGCTGGCGATGAGCGCGACGCCACGCTGTTCCACGGTAAACCCGCTGTCGAGCGGGACGCCTTGCTCGATGCCGAAGAAGTCCCTGCTATGGCCCTGCGCTGGGCGCAGGAGGGCAAATGGGCGGCGCTGGCCCGGTTGTGGGTGCGGCGCGGCGGTTTCGACTGGCGGCCGCTGTGGGCCCGGCGTGGCGAACCACAACCGCGGCGCGTGAGCCTGCCGGGCTATCCCTTTGCCCGGCGGCCCTGCCAGATGCCGGTGTTTCAGGCGCCTGGCGCCCCGGCTGTAGCCGAAGGGCTTTCGCCACTGCTGCAGCGCAACGTGTCGACCTTCGAGCAACTGGCGTTCCGTTCGGTGTTCCACGGCGACGAATTCTATTTTGCCGACCATGTGATCGCTGGGCGCAAAACCCTGCCCGGCGTGGCCTACCTGGAAATGGCCTGCACCGCCGGCTACCTGGCCGCCGGCCAGGCGGTTTCCCGGGTGCGCAATATCGTCTGGCTGCAACCCTTCCTGGTGGACCGCGAACCGGCCACCCTGGAACTGCGCCTGAAGCAGAAAAACAGCAAGACCCGCTTTGAGATCCATGATCTGTCCCACGCCGGCGAGCCGCTTTGCGCACAGGGTGAAATCGTCTTGGACGCCACTGTTCCCGAGCCGCCGTCGGTGCCGCAGCTTGCCGCATTGCTGGCCGGCGCCAGGCTGCTGGACGAACGGGCGGGGTGTTATGCGCGCTTCGATGCCCAGGGTTTTGCCTATGGGCCGAGCTTTCGCGCCATCAATACCCTGTCTCGCAGCGGGTGCTACCTGATAGCCGATATCCAGCGCCAGGCGGGCGCCAGCCAGGGCCAACAACCGGTGCCCGCGGGGCTTGCCGAGCACTACCGGCTGCTCGATGGCTTCGTCCTCAACCCGGCGCTGCTCGACAGTGCTTTCCAGCCGTGTATCCGCTTTTGCGAGGATGAAGACCCCAGCAGCACCTACATTCCCTATGCCCTGGACCAGATCACTGTATTCAAGGCCTTGCCCGAACGTTTCTACAGCGTTGCGCAACTGCGCGAGATCGACGGCGAAAGCGCCCAGTGCTCGGTGCACATCCTCAGTGAGAGCGGCGAACTGCTGGTGCACATCGACAACCTGACGCTGCGGCCGCTCAAGGTGCAGCAGGCCGCGCTGCCCAGCCATCTGTACCGTATGGACTGGCTGCCCGCGACGCCCGCGCCCGGCATCGAAGCCGCGCAACTGCAGGCACCGCGCCTGCTGTTCGTCGCCGATGCGCAGATCGCCGCCCACCTGGCGCGGCCCCAGGACATCCTGGTGTATCCCGCCGCCGGTTTTCGCTGCGTCGGGCCCCGGCACTATGAGTTGGCGCCCGGCAATCCGGACGATTACGCCAGGCTCTGGGACGCCTGCGCCAACCCGGCGCTGACCGTCGTGCATGCCTGGGCCCTGGGGGCGCCGGTGGAGTTGCAGCAGGCCCTGACGCTGAATCTGTATTCGCTGGTGTTCATCAGCCAGCAGTTGATCCGTGGCGAGGCCGCCAAGGGTACGGTGCTGCTGCACTTCTACCCCCATGACATACCGGCCGCGGTGGCCGTGGGCGGATTCATGCGCGGCCTGGCGGCCGAGCAGCCGTCGTGGGTTGCGCGTTCCGTCGGTCTGCCCGGCCATTCGGCGCAACGCCTGGCCGATCTGATGGAAGGCGAAATCGGCGTCCGCCAGCAACCCGGCCAAGGCGTCGAGGTGCGCCTGGAAGAGGACCGGCGCCTGGTGCTGGCCGCCGTGCCCGATACCCAGGCCGCGACGGGCGACGATGCCTTGCGCGAGGGTGGGGTGTACCTGATCAGCGGCGGGGCCGGCGGGCTGGGGCTGATCCTGGCCCGGGCGCTGGTAGAGGATTATCGCGCCCGGGTCTTCCTCACCGGCCGCACGCCGGCGCAGCGGCTGGCGCCGGCCATCCAGCAGCAGCTCGAGGCGCTCAATCGCAACGAGCAGAGAGGGCAGGTGGAATACCTGGCTGCCGATATCACCGACGCGCAAGGCTGCGTCGACCTGCTGGCCAGAGTCCGGCAGCGAGTCGAACGTATCCACGGCGTGTTCCATTGCGCGGGGATCATGGAAAACGCCGCCCTGGCGAACAAGAGCGCCGAACAGATCGCCCGCATCGTCAACCCCAAGGCCATTGGCGTCACCTTGCTGGACAAGGCCCTGGAGCACGAGGCCCTGGACCTGTTCGTGGTCTATTCATCGATTTCGGCGGTCATGGGATTCTCCGGCCAGACCGACTACGGCTATGCCAACCGTTTCCTCGACAGCTTTGTCGCCCAACGCCAACGCCGGGTCCAGCAAGGGATACGCCAGGGCCGTAGCCTGGCGATCAACTGGACCCTGTGGCGTGACGGCGGCATGCGGATCGACGAGCAGAGTGAGTTGTTCCTCGAGCGCAGTCGCGGCCTGGTGGCCCTGGACGCCGACGCCGGAATCGCCGCGCTCAAGCGCAGCCTGGCCACCGAAGGGGCCACGCAACGGGTGGTGATTCAGGGGCAGGCCGGTATTGTCCAGGCGGCCTGGAACGAATTCCCCCAGGCGCCGCGCGGCGCGGCCCCCGCGCCGCGCCCGACGCCAAGCAGCGGCGCGGTGGCGCAAGGCCCGTCGGCCGTGGCGGAGCGAACCCTTGTCGAGCTGGCGGAGTTGCTCAAGCTGGCGCCCGCCGATATCGACCCGGACCAGGACCTGATGAAGTATGGCCTGGACTCCATCGGCGCGATGATGCTGATCAACAAGATCAACGACGCCTTCGACATCAACGTGCAACCGGCGGCGCTGCTGCGCCACACCAGCCTCAAGGCCTTCACCGCGAATATCTGCGAGGAGCACCTGGCCGAGAGTGCCAGCGCCGCCGTACCGCAGCCTGAGCCGCTGCCTGTGGCAACACCCGTGCCCGCATCCGCGCCGGCAGTCGCGGTGAGCTATCCCGACCCTTACCTGGCCCCCATGCCCAGGGCCGAGGGGATCGCCCGCGCCGCGCCGCTCGCCGATGTCGAGGTGTGGCCCATGAGCCACGGCCAGCAAGCGCTGTGGTTTATCCATAAGCTCAACGAGGACAGCGCGGCCTATCACATCGCCATGACCTTCCGCCTGCGCTCGCCCCTGGATCGCGTCGCCCTGGAGCGCAGCTACAGCCTGCTGGTGCAGCGTCATCCGGCGCTGCGCACGCGGTTCAGCGAACGTCTGGGGCAACCGGTGCAGGAAATTCCGCCAGTGGCGCTCCCCGACTTTGGCGTGAGCAACCTGGTCGGCCAGTCCCGCGAGCAGGTTCAACAGGCGTTGCAAAGCGCCCATCGCCAGCCGTTCGACCTGCAAGGCGCGCTCAGCCGGTTGCGCCTGTTCATCTGCGGCGAGCACGACACCCTGGTGCTGTGGACCGTCCACCATCTGGTGTCGGACGCCTGGAGCCAATGGCTCCTGCTCGATGAGTTGCTCAGCGGCTACGCGGCCTTGTGCCGTGGCGAGCAGCCGCGGTTGGCGCCATTGACCGCCAGCTTTGCCGATTTCGTGCGCGAGGAAGAGGCTTTTCTGCTCAGCGCCGCCGGCCAGCGCCAGCGGGATTTCTGGAAGCACCGGCTGGCCGACCCCGAGGTGCGCCTGAACCTGCCGCTGGACTTCCCGCGGCCCAAGGCCCAGACCTTCAATGGCGCCTCGGTGGCGATCCAGTGCGACAGCGCACTGAGCGCAGGTATCAAGGCCCTGGCACTACGCGAAGGCGTCACGGTGTTCACCGTGCTGCTGGCCGCCTACCAGTGCCTGCTCGGCCGCTACTCCTCGGACCGCCAGGTGTGGATCGGCTCGCCGGTCTCGGGGCGGATCGACCAGCGCTTCAACCCGCTGGTG
Organism: Pseudomonas sp. LAMO17WK12:I10; assembly: GCF_900215185.1. Classification (NCBI taxonomy): domain Bacteria; kingdom Pseudomonadati; phylum Pseudomonadota; class Gammaproteobacteria; order Pseudomonadales; family Pseudomonadaceae; genus Pseudomonas; species Pseudomonas sp. LAMO17WK12:I10. Next base: position 113,426 of record NZ_OBDX01000011.1, read on the forward strand.
GGCTACTTCGTCAACTCGGTGGTGCTGGCCGCCGACCTGCGGGCCAATCCGTCTTTCAGCGAGCTGTTGCGCCAGCAGAAGCAGGTGGTACTGGAGGCCCTGGAGAACCAGCGAGTGCCTTTCGCCAAGCTGGTGCAGGACCTCAACCCCAGCCGCGAAGCCGGGCGTACGCCACTGTTCCAGGCCGAGTTCGTTTATCAGAAGCCGCACCAGGACAGTGACTTGATCCGCATCCTGTCGCCCCGCGAAGGGCTGCCGATCCAGCACCAGGGGCTGCAGCTGGAGTCCTTGCCGTTTGCCCAGCAGGAGGGGCAGTTCGAGATCGGTCTGGAGATGATGGACATCGACGGGCAACTGGCCGGCGCCCTGAAGTTCAATGCCGATCTGTTTGCCGCCTCGACCATGACCCGCATGACAGACAGCTTCCTGACCCTGTTGCAGCACTGCGTCAGCCAGCCCGGGACCCCGGTCTGGTCGCTGCCTGTGGTCGCCGGGCAGGATCGCGCGCGCTCGGCCACCTGGCTGCAAGGCATCCAGGTACCCGTGGCGCCATTGACCACCGCCCAGTTGTTCGAGCAGCAAGTGCTGCGGCAGGCCGCGCAGACCGCGCTGATCGACCCCCGGCGCAGCTGGAGCTATGAGGCCTTGAACCAGCGGGCCAATCGCCTTGCCCATCACTTGCAGGCCGCAGGCCTGAGGCAAGGCCAGGGGGTCGCCCTGTGCATGCAGCGCTCGGGCGACCTGGTCGCGGCGTTGCTCGCGGTGTTCAAGGCAGGCGCCTTCTACATCCCGATGGACCCGGGCTTCCCCGCCCAGCGCCTGCAACACATGGTCGAGGATGCCCGGCCGGCCTTCATGGTGGTCGACAGCCTGGCCGGCTTGCCCCAGGGCCTGAGCCTGGAGGCCACGACCTTGCTGGACCTGGCCGCGCAGGCCGGGGCCATCGATGTCCGCCCGGCCGACAACCTGCCGTGCCTGTCGCGCATGCAAGACTGCGCCTATGTGATCTACACCTCGGGCTCCACCGGGCGCCCCAAGGGCGTGCAGATCGGCCTCCAGGCCCTGAGCAACTTCCTTCAGTCCATGGGTCGGGAACCGGGGCTTTCGGCGCAGGACCGCTTGCTCGCCGTCACCACCATTTCCTTCGACATCGCCGCGCTCGAGCTGTACTTGCCCCTGGTCAACGGCGCCTGCGTGGTCCTGGCCTCCCGCGAGGCGGCCATGGACGGGTTGCAGTTGCAGCGCCTGCTGGACGAGCAGCGGATCACGCTGATGCAGGCCACCCCGACCACCTGGCAAATGCTGGTCAGCAGCGGCTGGGCCGGCAAGCCGGACCTGCGCATTCTGTGCGGCGGCGAGCCACTGCCCCGCAGCCTGGCGCGCGAACTGCTGTCGCGCAGCCGTGAACTGTGGAACCTCTACGGGCCCACGGAAACCACCATCTGGTCCTGTGTCGAGCGGGTCGATGGCCAGGGCGAGTCGGCCATCGTGCCGATCGGCAAGCCGGTCCAGAACACTCGCCTGTACATTCTCGACGGCGCCCGGGTGGAAGTGCCCCCAGGCGTGGCCGGCGAGTTGTGCATCGGTGGGGAAGGGGTCGCCATCGGCTACCTCAATCGCCCGGACCTGAACGCCGAAAAATTCATCCAGGCCGCCGCCGACCGGGTGTACCGCACCGGGGACCAGGCACGCCTCACACCCCAGGGGCAGCTTGAGTTCCTCGGCCGTGAGGACGGCCAGTTGAAGGTCCGTGGCTTTCGCATCGAGGCGGGCGAGATCGAAAACATCCTGCGCGGCCATCCCCAGGTGCGCGATTGCGTTGTCACCCTGCGCCAGCGCGGCAGCGGTGACGATGCCGAAGGGGTGTTGACCGCCTATGTGGTCATCGGCGCGCCGGTGATCCTCGATGAGGCGTTCAAGTCCGATCTGCGGCAACGGGTGGCGCGGGAGCTGCCGGCGTACATGGTGCCGTCGTTGTACGTGCGCCTCGACGCGTTGCCGCTGACCCCCAACAACAAGATCGATCGCAAGGCGCTGCCGGCGCCGGAAACCGTCGAGGCCGCGTCTTCGCCGGTGTCGGCGGCGCCGGGCCGGGGAGAGCGGGTAGGGCTGGTCTGGGCGGCCATCCTCGGCCTGCCGCAGGCGCGCGACGACAGCCATTTTTTCAACGCCGGGGGGACCTCGTTCACCGCGACCCGCCTGATCTACCAGATCCAGCAGGAGCTGGGCATCACGCTGCCGGTCAGCCTGTTGTTCGAGCATCCGACCCTGGGCAGCTTTGCCGGCGCGCTTGAACGGCACGCCAGGGGCAATGCCGCGCCACTCCCCGTCACGCCACCGCAGTCGGCCGAGCCTGTCGCGGACGACCCGGACCAGGCCGTGCTCGAGATCCTCGCGCAATTGCAGAGCGGTCGACTCAGCGTCGACCAGGCCAATCGTTTAATGGGTGATTTCCAATGACTGTGTGCATTACCACCACCGATATCCTCAACCTGGTCAAGGACGGCCACATCTCCCTGGTCCAGGGCCGCGACCTGCTGCGCCTGGTGGCCGGCAGCAGCCAGCCTGCCAAGGAGCAACCCGCGGGCGCGATGGACATTGCCATTATCGGCATGTCCGGGCGCTTCCCCGGTGCCGACAGCACGAGCTCCTTCTGGGACAACCTCAAGGCCGGGCGCAACAGCGTGGCGGAGATTCCCGCCAGTCGCTGGGACAGCCGCGGCTATTTCGATCCCGACCGCAGCGCCCGCGACAAGAGCTACAGCAAATGGGCCGGCCTGGTGGACGACATCAAGGGCTTCGATGCCGACTTCTTCAACATCAGCCCCCGCGAAGCCCTGTTGATGGACCCTCAGCAGCGCCTGTTTTTCCAGGAAGCCTGGGGCGCCATCGAAGACGCCGGCTATGCGCCGGGCAGTTGGTCCAACAGCAAGTGCGGGGTCTTTGTCGGTTGCGTCACCGGCGACTACCTGACGCACCTGCGCCAGCAGCAGATGCCGGCCGATGCCTACAGCCTGACCGGCAACGCCTCATCGATCCTCGCCGCGCGGCTGTCCTACTTCCTCAACCTGAAGGGCCCGGCGGTGGCCGTGGACACCGCGTGTTCGTCGTCCCTGGTGTCGGTGCACATGGCCTGCGAAAGCCTGCTCAGCGGCACCTGCGACGTGGCCCTGGCCGGTGGCGTGATGCTCTACAACACCCCGGAACTGTTTGTCCTGGCCTCGCAGCTGGGCATGTTGTCGCCGGACGGCCTGTGCAAGACCTTCGACGAGCGGGCCAACGGCATTGTGATTTCCGAGGCGGTCGGGGTGGTGGTGCTCAAGCCGCTGGCGGCCGCCGAGCGCGACGGCGACATCATTCACGCGGTGATTCGCGCCTCGGGGATCAACCAGGACGGCAAGACCCCGGGCATTACCGTGCCCAGCGCCTATGCCCAGACTCAATTGCTCAGCGACGTCTATGCCCGCGCCGGGATCGACCCGCGCACCATCGGTTATGTCGAGGCCCATGGCACCGGCACGCGCCTGGGCGATCCCATCGAACTCGAGGCCCTGACCGCGGCCTTTCGCCAGCAGACGGAACACAAGCAGTTCTGCGCCATAGGTTCGGTCAAGACCAACATCGGCCACGCCCAGGTTGCGGCGGGCATCACCAGCCTGATCAAAGCCGTGCTGTGCCTGCGCCATCAGACGCTGCCGCCGTCCCTGCACCTGGAACAACCCAACCGGCACATCGATTTTGCCAACAGCCCGTTCTTCACCCTCGATCGCCTCCAGCCCTGGGCCGCCCAGGCCGATCACCCGCGACGGGCCTGTGTCAGTTCCCTGGGGTTCAGCGGCACCAATGCCCACCTGGTGCTGGAAGAGTACGTGCCGGCCGCGCCGGCGCCGGCGCCCGCTCCCCGTTCCGAGGCTCCCGGCGCCGGGGTGGCGGTGCTCTCGGCCCGCACCCCGGAACGCTTGGTGGTGATGGCCGAGCGCCTGCTTCATTGGCTGGACAGCGGCGCGTCGCTGCCGGCCTTTCGCGACGTGCTGCACACCTTGCAAAGCGGGCGCGACCCGATGCCCGCCCGGCTGGCCCTGTTGTGTGATTCCCTGGAGTCGCTGGCCCAGGCGTTGCGCGGCTTTCTTGCCGAGGGTGCCGATCGCCAGCAGGTGTTTGTCGGTGGCGAAGCCGACGAGCAGGGCCGCGAGGCGGCCCAGGCCGAGCTCGCCGCGCTGCCACAACCCATGGCGCGCGACCTGGCCCGCCTGTGGGTGGCCGGGGCGGCCGTGCAATGGTCTCGGTTCGCGCCCCAGGACGACCTGCGCCGCGTGCCGCTACCCACCTATGCCTTTGCCGCGACCCCGTACTGGGCCGCCGGCACGCCCGGTGTTTCCGGCGAAGCACCGGCCTTGCACCCGATCCTGTCCCGCCGGCTGAGCGGGACAGCCCAGCCGGGTTTCAGCCATCGCTTCGACGGCAGCGAGGTTTACCTCAAGGACCACCTAGTGTCCGGGGCGCCGACCTTGCTCGGCGTCTCCCACCTGGAAATGGCCATCACCGCTCAGCGCCTGGCCGGCGCCGGCACGCCGGACGGCCAGTTGCAGCAAGTGCAGAACGTGGCCTGGATCAAGCCGGTGATCGTCACCGACCAGCCCCGGCAGGTGCAGGTCGACCTGCAGGAGACCGAGCGCGGCACGGCTTATCGGGTCAGCGACGGTGCCGGACAACTGTATTCCCAGGGCCGGGTACGGCGGGTGCCGGCCCCCAGCCAGGTGCCTCGCCTGGACCTGGCGGCGATCAAGGCGCGCTGCACCGAGGTCTGGCCGGCCCGGGACTGCTACCGGATCTTCGACCGCAACGATCTGGTCTACGGGCCGGGCCTGCGCACCCTGGAAACCTTGTACTTCAATGCGTCCGAATCCCTGGCCAGACTGATCCTGCCCGAGGCCCTGCGCCATGACCTGGCGGCCTACACCCTGCACCCATCGCTGATGGATGGCGCCTTGCAGAGCCTGCTGGGACTGCTTGGCGATCCCAGCCGGGACAACACCCTGTACATCCCTTACGCCCTCGGCGAGATCACCGTCTACGCGCCGCTCACGGCGACCTGCCACGCCTATGCCCGGGTGGCCGGCAACCATGGTTCGGCGCAGTTCGCCGAAAAGCGTTTCGACATCGACCTTCTGAGCGACGACGGACAGGTACTGGCAGCCATGCGCAGCCTGTCCTACCGGCCTTACTCGCTGCGCAAGCAAGACGATCTGCAACTGTTCACCCCCCGCTGGCAGGCGCAGAGCCTCGACGGCCAGGCAGCCCCGCTGGCGGCCGCGCACACTGTGCTGTTCACCGCGACCCAAGGGGCAGGGCAGGCACTCGAGCAGGCCCTGGGCTTCACCCCCTGGCGGGTGTCGCCAACGCCCGCCGCCGACGGTTCGATGCTGGTCGGCGACGGCGGCAAGAGCCTGGGCATCGACCCTCGGAGCGATGCGCACTGGCAGCGGTGGCTGGACAGGCTGCCGGCCGGCGGCGACTTGAATCTGCTGTTCCTGCTGGAGGAAGGGTTGCAAGGCGAGGCGTTGTTGCACCTGTTGTATCAGCTCCTGCCCGCGCTGGTGGCACGCCAGCGCAGCCGGGGACGGCTGCTGTTCGTGAGCCGCTCGGCCCACCCGGATCATTGCGCCCTGGCCGGGTTCGCCCGGGTCTTGCGCCATGAGCATGCCGGGCTGTCGGCCAGTGTCCTGGACGTGAGCGAGGGCTCCGAAGCCGATGCCGCGCAGCATGTGGCGCAAGAGTTGGGTCATGCGCCGGAGGCCGGCCAGGTGCTGGTCCGTTACCGGCAGCAGCTGCGTCAGGTGCAACGACTCGAGGGCCTGGAGCGGGCGGCGGCGTTCGCACCCCAGGGGCTGTTTCGCCAGGATGGGGTCTACCTGATCAGCGGTGGCGCCGGCGCCCTGGGCTTGCAGATTGCCCGTCACCTGCGCCGGCGTTTCGCCGCCCGGGTGATTCTTTGCGGCCGCTCCGCGCCGGACCGCGTGGCGCCAGCCCTGGCCGAGGCCGAAGAGACCGGTTTGCCGGGCGTGACCCGTTACCTGCAAGCCGATGTCAGCCGCCAGGCCGACGTCGCTGCGTTGCACCAGGCCATCCAGGCCGAGTTCGGTGCCCTCAATGGCGTCCTGCATGCCGCCGGGGCGATCCGCGACAGCCTGATCGTCAAGCAGGATCTGAGTGCCCTGGGGCCGGTGCTCGATCCCAAGTTCGCCGGGGTCCGCCACCTGGACGAGGCGACCCGCGCGGACGCGCTGGACCTGTTCCTGGTGTTTTCGTCCATCTCGTCCCTGGCCGGCACCGTTGGCCAGTCGGCTTATGCCTACGCCAACCAGTATCTCGATCACTTTGTCCAGTGGCGCGACGAGCAAGTGCGGGCCGGGCAGCGCCAGGGCAAATCCCTGGCGGTCAACTGGCCGTACTGGCGCGACGGCGGGATGCGGATCAGCGAGCAGAACCAGACCCTGATGCGCAATGTGATGGGCGTGCAGCCGCTGTCCCTGGAACAGGGGCTGGAGGTCTTGCTGGGTCTGTCCCCGGCGAGCCCGACGTCGATCTGCGTGGCGCCGGGCGACCGGGCGAAGATCGAGAAAACCCTCGGCATGGCCACGGCGCGGCCGGCTCCTGCCGCGGTGGTGAACCCGCACCCGGGGGGCGCCGGCGAGAGCCTGGGCCTCGCGCTGGGCCAGCTGGCCGCCGACATTCTCCGGCGCGACGCCAGCAGCCTGCGCCCACAGGTGGCCCTGGCCGATTACGGCTTTGACTCCATCACCTATGTCGAGCTGGCCAACCGGATCAACCGCGACTACGCCCTGGACATTACTCCGGCGCTGTTTTTCGAACACAAGACCCTGGACGCGGTGGCGCAATTCCTGACCAGCGAATATGCCCTGTCGGCGCCCGCCGGCCCCGACCTGATGGCCACTCTCAAGGACCTGGCAGCCGGGGTGCTGCACACCAGCTCGGCGGGGTTCAACGTCGACAGCGAGTTGGGCAGCTACGGATTCGACTCCATCACCTATGTCGAGCTGGCCAACAAACTCAACCACCACTACAGCATCGATATCACCCCGGCGCTGTTCTTCGAGCACAAGACCCTGGCCGCGGTGGCCGGGTTCATCTCGGCCCAGTACCCGCAAGCCGTCGCGGCGCCAGCGGCCGCGCCGGAACCAGGGCCAGCGGTGGCCGCCACGCTCGAAACCGCGGTCATGGCGCAAGCCGACAGCGGCGCCATGCCGATCGCGATCATCGGCATGGCTGGGGTGCTGCCGGGCTCGCCCGACCTGGAGCGCTTCTGGGAACACCTGCTCGCCGGCGATGACATGATCACCACGGTGCCGGCACAGCGCTGGAGTTGGGAGGCGATCTACGGCGACCCGGCCGAGGGCGGCAAGACCCGCGCCAAATGGGGTGGGTTCATCGACGATGTCGACAAGTTCGATAGCTTGTATTTCAACATCTCGCCCCATGAAGCCAAGCTGATGGACCCGTCCCAGCGGCTGATTCTGGAGACGGTGTTCAGCGCCATTGGCAACGCCGGCTACGCCAGCACGGATTTCGCCGGCAGACAGACCTCGGTCTTTATCGGCGTCGGCGCGACCGACTACCTCAACCTGCTGGTGGCTTCGGGGCAACCGATCAGTGCCTATTCCTCCACCGGGCTGTCCCACTCGGTGCTGGCCAACCGCATCTCCTACCTGCTGGGCACGCATGGCCCGAGCCAGCCGGTGGACACCGCCTGTTCCAGTTCGCTGGTCGCCCTGCACCGGGCGGTGGAGTCCATCCGCAATGGCTGCGAGATGGCGATCGCCGGTGGCGTGAACCTGATCCTCAGCCCGTTTCTCACCCTGTCGTTCAGCGACGCCGGGATGTTGAGCGAAGACGGCCGCTGCATGACGTTCAGCGACAAGGCCAATGGTTATGTGCGCGGCGAAGGGGCCGGCGCGGTGTTGCTCAAGCCGCTGCACAAGGCCATCGCCGATGGCGACAACATCCACGCGGTCATCCGCGCCACCGCCGAGAACCATGGCGGGCGGGCGTCCTCGCTGACCGCGCCGAACCCGGTGGCGCAAGCGATGCTGCTGGTGGATGCCTATACCCGGGCCGGGGTCGACCCCGCGACCGTCACCTGCATCGAAACCCATGGCACCGGCACGCCCCTGGGCGACCCGATTGAAATCAATGGCCTGAAAGAGGCCTTCGCCACCTTGTCGCGCAACCACGGCGTGAACATTCCCGAAGGGCGCTGCGGCCTGGGGGCGGTCAAGACTCATATCGGTCACCTGGAAGCCGCCGCCGGCATGGCCGGGCTGTTCAAGATCATCCTGTCGATGCAGCACCGCACCTTGCCCGGCAACCTGCATTTCCAGGAGCAGAACCCCTACATCAAACTGGCCGGCAGCCCGTTCTACATCATCGATCGGCCGCAGCCGTGGGCGGCTCTGAGCGACCCGCAGGGCCAACCGATCCCGCGCCGGGCCGGGGTCAGCAGCCTGAGCTTTTCCGGGGCCAATGCCCATGTGGTGCTGGAAGAGTATGTCGCGCCGACCGCCACGCCCCATGCGGACAGCGAGCAACTGGTGGTGCTCTCGGCCCGGACCCGCGAGCGCTTGCTGGAAAGCCTCCGGCGCCTGGCCCGCCATCTCGAGAAACAACCGGATATCTCGCTGGCGAACCTGGCCTACACCCTGCAAGTGGGCCGCGATCCGCTGGCCGAGCGCCTGGCGCTGGTGGTGGGCAGCGTGGCGGAACTGGCGCAACGCCTGGGCCAATTGAGCGACGAGCTCACGGCCGCCGCTTCGGTCTACTGGAACAGTCCCGACGACAACGGCGCCGAGGCGCCCGACCAGCTCTGGGAGCAGGCCCTGGCGGCCAGTGACCTGCACTCCCTGGCGCGCTTGTGGACCCGACATCGCGACAGCGCCCTGGACTGGCGCGCGCTGCCGCGTCCCGCCGGCGTGCGCCGGGTGGCATTGCCGGGCTATCCGTTTGCGCGGATCCGTCATTGGGCCATCGACGAACCACCGCTGCCAACGCCACCGGCGCCCGATCCGTCCACCCGGCACACATTGCTGACATTCGCCGAGCACTGGCAACCGGCGCTCGCCGAGATCGCCAGCGCGGCGCCGGAGCAACCGCGGCTGGTGCTGTGCTGCCTGTCCGATCCGGACCATCAGGCGCAGTTGCGCCAGCTGGCGGCAATGCAGCTGCCCGGCAGTCGCCTGGTGTTCCTCTCGCGTCGGGGCCATGGCAGCGCCGACAGCTTCGTGCTCGACCCGCAACGGGTCCATGAGCTCAGCGCCGTGCTGGGGGCGATTGTCCAGCAGCATGGCGCCATCGACGGCCTGCTGTACCTGTGGCCGCTGGAAGCGCCGGAGCTCGCGCGACAGCCTGTGCTGCTGGTGAACCTGGTCCAGGCGCTGGTCCGTTTGCAACAGAACCTGCAGCGGGTGTTGCTGGCCGGTATCTGCCGCGACGGCGCGGACCGTTGCCAGCTGGAGTCCTGGATCGGCCTGGAGCGTTCCATGCCGCGCATCCTGGCGCAGACCGCCTGGCAGACCCTGTTGCTGGAAAGCACCGCGGCGTGCGACTTCGCCCTGGCCGGCCAGGAGCGGGCCAGCGCCTGTTTCGAGCCGCTGCTGGCGCAATGGCGCGGCGGCGCAAGCGGCAGCAGCCTGTATGTGGGGCATCAGCGCTATCAACTGTCGATGCAGCGCTTGGCCCTTGTGGTGGATGAAACTGCGCAACCGGCGGCCATGCCTTCGGCCCGGGCCAATACCTGGCTGATCACCGGTGGCAGCGGCCATCTTGGGCTGCTGTTCGCCGATCATCTGGCGCGCACCCAGGGCAGCGCCTTGCGCCTGGCGCTGGTGGGGCGTTCAGCGCCGACGCCAGTCCTGGAGCAGCGCTTGCAGGCCTTGGCCGCCAGTGGCGCCCAGGTGCGTTACTGGCAGGCCGATGTGACGGACTTCGCCGCCATGGAGCAGGCGCTGATCCAGGCCCGCGCGGCCTTTGGCCCGCTACAGGGGTTCATTCACGCCGCCGGTGTCGAAGAGGGGCCGGGGCTGTTGCAGGCCTCGGCGCAGGCATTCCAGACGGTGTTAGCGCCCAAGGTGGCCGGCAGCGAAATACTCGATGCCCTGACCGCCGGCGATCCGCTGGTCCATGCCTGCTATTTCTCCTCGACCGCCGCCTTGCTCGGCGACATGGGCGCGGCCAGCTATGCCATGGGCAATCGATTCCTGATGGCCCACGCCACGTATCGCAACCAGCGGGTCGCCCGCGGCGAGCGACACGGGCAGACCATCGCCATCAACTGGCCGCTGTGGAAAGACGGCGGCATGGGCCCGGTGCGGGCCGCCGTCGACTCCGAACAGGGGCGTGGCCTGGCGTCCTACCTGCACAGCAGTGGCCAAGCCTTGCTCACCGCGCAACAGGGCCTGGCGGCCTTCGAAGCGATTCTACACAGCGGCCTGGAGCACGCGGCAGTGGCCTGCGGCGACGCTTCGCGGCTGGCGCAACTGTTCGACCTGGACACCCCGGCGCAACCCGAAGTGGCGCCGCGGGCCGAAGCATCGCCGGCATCCGCGGCGATCGATCTGCACATTCAAGTCCTGTCGGAGCTGCAAGGCCTGTGCAGCGACGTGGCGCAGATCCCGGTTGAGGAATTGCCCGGCGATGCCACCCTGAGCAGCTTCGGCTTCGATTCGATCAACCTGGCGCGGCTGGCCAAGAAAATGCAGCAACGCTTCGGTTTTGCCGTCAGCCCGGCGCTGTTTTTCTCCCATCCGACCCTGGCGCGGCTGGCCGGACACCTGGCGCAACAGCATGCAACGTCGTTGACGGAGCATTATCGTGCGCCGGTCACGGCCCCGGCCCAGGCGGCGCGGCCCTCGAGCGAGCAACGGGCCATTGTCCCGGCGCCTGCCCAGGCCCCGGGCAACGGAGGCGCGCTGCTGGCCGAGCCCATCGCGATCATCGGCGCCAGCGGCCGTTTCCCGCAGTGCGACTCGGTCGATGAAATGTGGCGGTTGCTGCTCGACGGCCGCAGCGCGGTGAGCGCGGCGCAAGCCCCGAATGGCTATAGCTGCGGTTCGTTGCGCGGCGTCGATGAGTTCGATCCGCTGTTCTTCGGCATTTCCCCGCGTGCGGCGCAAGAGATGGACCCGCGCCAGCGTTTGTTGCTCGAAGAGTCCTGGCGCGCCCTGGAGGATGCCGCTATCGGCCCGCGCCAGTTGGCCAGCCACCGCGTCGGGGTATTTGTCGGCCTGGAGGAAGGCGAGTATTTCCAGCTGGGCGGTGCCGGCTCCATCACGGCCAACCACAGCGCCATCGCCGCCTCGCACCTGGCGTATTTCCTCGATCTCGACGGCCCGGTGATGACGCTCAACACGGCCTGCTCCTCGGGGTTGGTGGCGTTGCATCAAGCCTGTCAGAGCCTGCGCCTGGGCGAGTGCGAGATGGCCCTGGTCAGTAGCGCCAACCTGATGCTCACCCGGCAGTCGTTCACCCGCATGGACCAGGCCGGCATGCTTTCGCCGGACGGTCGCTGCCACACCTTCGACCAGCGGGCCAACGGCATGGTCCCCGGCGAGGCGGTGGTGGCACTGGTGGTCAAGCCGCTGTCGGCGGCCCTGGCCGACGGCGATCCGATCGTCTCGGTGATCGCCGCCAGCAAGATCAACTACGACGGCAAGACCAACGGCATCACCGCGCCCAACGGCGCGGCGCAGGCCCGCCTGCTGGCCTCGACCTACGAGGCCTGCAACCTGGCACCGCGGCAGATCGATTACGTGGTCACCCACGGCACCGGCACCGCCCTGGGCGATGCGGTAGAGGTCAACGCCTTGGCGCAGGTCTTCGGCCATTCGCAGGAAGGTACCCATTGCGCGCTGACCTCGACCAAGACCAACTTCGGCCACTGCCTGGCCGCGTCGGGCCTGGTCAGCACCTTGTGCCTGGCATCGGCGCTGCGTCATGAAAGCATCCCGCCGAGCTTGAATTTCGAGACCCACAACGACTTTGTCGATTGGCAGGCAAGTGCCTTTTTCGTCAACACCACGCTGCGCCCATGGCCGGTCAAGGCCGACGGCGCGCGGCACGGCGCGGTGAGTGCTTTCGGCATGAGCGGCACCAATGCCCATGTGGTCCTGCGCGACCTGGCGGGCGCCGAACGTCGTCCGCCGCAGCGCTTCGGGGCCTCGGCGGCGTACCTGATGGTGCTGTCGGCGCGTTCGATCCTGTCGTTGTGCGATCGGCTCGAGCAGTTGATCGAGGTCCTGGCCCGCGAGCCGCAACTGGACCTGGCGGCGCTCAGCCACACCTTGCTCGACGGTCGCCATCACTTCGAATACCGCTGTGCCCTGGTGGCGCAGGACCAGGCTTCGGCGCTGGACCTGCTGCGACAACTGGCCAGCGACTACCTGCCACAGGCCCGGGCCCGGGCGGCCAGCGACGACGCCTTCCCGGCGCAGGTGTTCCAGGAGCGGGTCCTGCTGGGCAAAGGCGACAAGCGCCAGGCGCCGCAACCTTCCATCGTGCGCACCATCGAGCAGTGGGTGCGGCAACTGGGGGATGACCTGGAGGCTGGCGCACAAACCGAGGGCTACGAGGAAACCTTGCGTGGCCTGGCGGATTTCTACTGCCAGGGGTACGCGCTGCCCTGGCACTTGCGTTACCCACGGCAGGCACCCGCGCGCCTGCAACTGCCGACCTATCCCTTCGAACATGGGCGCTACTGGGTCGACCCCCGGGGCCCCGGTCGCGACAGGCTGCCATCGGTGCCTACGGCACAGCCGCTGGTGCGGCTGCTGGCCGCGCAGGCGGGTGGCGGATCTTTTGTCTCGACGTTCACCGGGCAGGAGTTCTTCCTGGCCGACCATGTGGTGCAAGGGCACCACGTGCTGCCCGGAGTGGCTTACCTGGAAATGGCCCTGCAAGCCGCCAGCGCGCTGCAACCGCGCTGGACCAGCGCGCGCCTGGCCAAGGTCGGCTGGATGGCGCCGCTGACCTGGCACGCTGACCAGGCGCGGCAGGTGGAAACCCGGTTGACCCCGCTGGCCGGTGCCGACGGCTTTGCCTACAGCATTGTCAGCCGCGGGGCGGACCAGCTGGAGGTCGAGGCGATCGTGCATGGCCAGGGCGTGGTGTCGCTGTTCGACACGGCCCTGGCCGAGGACCCTGCGGTCCCCGCCATGCTGGATATCCAGGCGCTCAAGGCACGCAGCACCCATGTCCTGTCGGGCGCCGGCTGCTACGCCGCCTTCCAGGCGGCAGGGCTGGCCTACGGCCCGGCTTGCCGGGTGGTCGAGGCGGTCCACTGCGATGGCCGGCAATGCCTGGTGCGTCTGGTATTGCCCGAGGCGCCGGGCGGCCAGCCCACTACTGGCTGGACCTTGCATGCGGCCTTGCTCGACGGTGCGCTGCAAGGGGCGGCGGGGTTCTTCCTCGGTGTGGACGGCAGCGGCAGCCTGCCGCCGAAAGTGCCGTTCGCTCTGGAGCGGCTCGATATCCACGGCGCTCTCGAGGCCAGGATGTGGGCGCTGCTGAGCCTCGATACCCAGGGGGCAGTGAGCAAGCTTGATGCCGGGCTGTACGACGACCAGGGTCGCCTGCGGGTGAGCCTGCACGGCCTGGCTGCGCGGGAGATCGCCCTGGGCGGGCGCGAGACGCTCGCCCCGATCCGCCTGCTGCGCCAGTGGCAAGCGCTGGCCGCGAGCGCCAGGTCGCCGCGGGTGCCGCGGGTGCCGGGCCAGCATCAGGTGCTGTTGCTGTCGGCCGGCGACCCGCTGGCGGCGTCCAGCCGCCTCGGCCAGCTGTTTCCCCAGGCACAGGTGCAGGCGCTGGAGGTGCGCTCCAGCGGCCAGGACAACCAGGCCCTGGCCCGGGATTACCAGGCGGCGGCCGAAGCCTTGTTCGTCCACCTGAAAACCTGCCTGGGGGCCGGCGCCGGCCAGAAGCCGCTGTTTATCCAGGTGCTGCTGCTCGGCTGGCCGGCGGCGCCGGTCATGCTCGGCCTCGAGGGTTTGCTGAAGACCGCGTGCCTGGAAAACCCAAGGCTGCGCGGGCAACTGATCGCCATGCCGAGCCTGGACGGGTTCGAGCCGGGGCTGATCGGCACCGAGCACTCGGCGGTCTGGCTCGAAGGCGGTGAACAGCGGGTGCCGGTCTGGAACCGCAGTGCGGCGCCGGCCGTTCAACGGCCGGTCTGGAAGGATGCCGGTTGCTACCTGATCACCGGCGGCGCGGGCGGGCTGGGGCGGATCTTCGCCCGGGAGATCATCGAAAACAGCCGCGACGCGCGCATCGTCCTGGTGGGGCGCTCGCTGCTGGGCCAGGCGCAACACCAGCAACTGGCCGACCTCGAACAGCGCGGGGCACGGGTCGTGTACTGCCAGGCGGACATTGACCAACTGGCGGAAGTCGAAGCCTTGCTGGCCTCGGTGCAACAGGCCCACGGTCCCCTGAGCGGGGTGATCCATAACGCCGGCATCACGGCCGACGACTTTATCCTCAACAAGACCCAGGCGCAGTTCGCCGCGGTGCTGGAGCCCAAGGTGCGCGGCACCGCCAACCTCGATCACGCCACCCGCAACCTGGGCCTGGAGTGGTTCGTGCTCTGCGCCTCGGCCAGCGGCGTGACCGGAAACGTCGGCCAGGCCGACTACGCGGCGGCCAATGCCTTCCTCGATGGTTTTGCCTATGTGCGCAACCAGCAGGTGCGCCGTGGCGAACGCCAGGGCCATACCTTGGCGGTGGATTGGTCGCTGTGGGCCGAAGGCCGCATGCGCCCCGACGCAGTGACCGAGGAACGCTTGTGGAGCCAGTTGGGGATTCGCCCCCTGAGCACGGCGGTGGCGCTGTCGGCGCTACGCAGCGCACTGGCCGAAGGCGCGACCCAGATGCTGGTGGCCGAAGGCGATCCGGCCCAGGCGCTGGCGCCTTTTGGCCTGGACTCGGCGGCCTGCGCGCCGGTCGAACCGCCCCGGGCCACGCAGGCCCTGGCCGCAGCGGTGACCGCGGAGCAGGTGCAGCAGTACTTCAAGCAATTGCTCTGCGATGTGTTCGCGCTGCCGGCGCATCGGATCGATGCCCGGGCGCCCCTGGAAGATTACGGCATCGACTCGATCATGGTCGGGCGCTTGACCGCCCGCCTCGAAGAAGTGTTCGGGCCCTTGTCGAAAACCCTGTTCTTCGAATTCCAGACCCTGGAGAAACTCTGCGGGTATTTCCTCGAGCAGCATGGCCAGGAACTGGCACGACGCCTGGCGCCGGCCTCCAGCGTCGCCACACCCGAGGTCCCGCCAACCACCGTCCCCGTCGTATCTGAGCAGCCCGGACAGCCACTGATACCAGCGCCTGCCGCTGACGACCTCGCGGAGTTCGCCATCGTCGGGCTCAGCGGCCAGTACCCGCTGGCGGCTGATCTGCAGCAGTACTGGGCCAACCTGCGGCAGGGGCGCGACTGCATCACGCCGATCCCGGCGCAGCGCTGGAACCACGAACGCTTTTACGCCGAGCAGAAAAACATTCCCGGCACCACCTACGGCAAATGGGGCGGCTTCATCGACGATGTGGACTGCTTCGACACGCTGTTTTTCAACATCTCGGCCCGTGAGGCGCAGATCCTCGATCCCCAGGAGCGGCTGTTCCTGCAATGCGCCTATCACCTGCTGGAAGATGCCGGCTACACCCGCGCGACCCTGGCCGCCACGGCGCGCCGCTACAGTGGCGAACACAGCGCCGCCCACAGCCTGGACAGCGCCGCCGTCGGGGTATTCGTCGGCGCGATGTACAACGAGTACCAGCTCTACGGCCCCGAGGAGACGGCCCTCGGCCATCCGCTGGCGATTCCCGGCAACGTCGCCTCGATCGCCAACCGGGTGTCGTACTTCTGCAACCTGCATGGCCCCAGCGTGACCCTGGACACCATGTGTTCCTCGTCGCTGACTGCGATCCATATGGCTTGCCAGAGCCTGCTGGCCGGCGAATGCGCGCTGGCGATCGCCGGCGGGGTGAACGTCACCGTGCACCCCAACAAGTACCTGGTGCTGGGCCAGGGCCGTTTCCTCTCCGACGACGGTCGTTGCCGCAGTTTCGGCGAGGGCGGTACTGGCTACGTGCCCGGTGAAGGGGTCGGCGCGGTATTGATTCGCCCGCTGGCGGATGCCCTGGCCCAGGGCGATCGCATTTATGGGGTGATCCAGGCGTCGGCCATCAACCATGGCGGCAAGACCAACGGCTATTCGGTGCCCAACCCCAATGCCCAGGCGGCGTTGATCGCGGCCGCCTTGCGGCAGGGCCGGGTGGACCCGCGCACCATCAGTTACGTCGAGGCCCATGGCACCGGCACAGCCCTGGGCGATCCCATCGAGATCGCCGGGCTGAGCAAGGCCCTGGGGGCTTTCCCGCAGGACGGCCGGCAGTGCGCCATCGGCTCGGTCAAATCCAATATCGGTCACACCGAAAGCGCGGCCGGTATCGCCGGGCTGACCAAGATCCTGCTGCAATTCCAGCACCGGCAACTGGTGCCCTCGCTGCACTCGGCGGTGCTCAACGGCAATATCGACTTCGCCGGCACGCCGTTCCGGGTCCAGCAGGTCCTGGCGGACTGGGGGGTGGCCGAGGGCGAAGCGCGGGTGGCGGCGGTGTCCTCGTTCGGCGCCGGCGGCTCCAACGCGCACCTGATCCTGCGCGAACCCTCGGAACGCGAAAGCGTCGCCCGGCCCGCCAGCGATGACGGACAGGCCTGGGCGATCCCGTTGTCGGCGCGCACCGCGGCGCAGCTGCGGGACAAGGTGGAACAACTGCGCCTGGCCCTGGCCGATGGTCATCCACGGACCCTGGCCGACATCGCCCATACCTTGCAGGTGGGGCGCGAAGCCATGCGTGAGCGCCTGGTGTTCATGGCCGACTCGCTGGACGTTCTCGCGACGCGCTTGCAGACCCTGAGCCTGAACTGGGTGCATCTGGAGGCAGAGGCTGCGAGCGGCGCCGGAGTGTGGCGCGAACCGGCCGGGGCCGGAGTGTTCTACCGGGCCAGGGCGGGTGTGGCGCCTGCCGCTGTTGTGACCGGGGCGGCCCTGGAGGCGCGCCTGCGCGCCTGGGTCGAAGGCGCGCCGCTGGATTGGGCCAACCTGCAACCGGGCAATCGGGGGCGGCGCATCGGCCTGCCGCTGTACCCCTTCGCCAAGGAACGCTATTGGGCGCCCTTGGGCCTTGATGCGCTTGCGCCGGCGCGGCCCTCGCTGGGGGACCAGCCGATCCTGGTCCGCGCCTGGCAGGCCGCGCCCCTGGCGAGCGCGGACCTGCCCGCGGCCCCGGGCGCACTGCTGATCCTGTGTACCGAACCGACCCTGGCGCTGGCCCGGAGACTGTTCGCGAGCAGCGGCGTGGACAAGCATTACCTGGTGCATCAGGGCGAGCAGGGAGTCGATTTCCATGACCCGGACAGCACCCTGGCGGCCTATCGTCGTTGCCCGGGGCCGTTGACCGGGCTGATCGACCTGACGGCCCTGGATGAACGCTATGAAGCCAGCACCGCTCTCGAACGGGGCAAGCTGGCGCTACTCCAGGCCTTTGTCGCCGAGCAGCGCCAACACGTGCCGCGGCTGTTGCTGGTGACCCACGGCCGGCACCAACTGCGGCCGACCTTGCAAGGCGCCCGCACCGCGGGCCTGTACCGGATGCTCAATGCCGAGTATCGCAGCGTGCGAGCGGGAGTCCTGGATACCGACCTGGACCCGACGCAACAGACCGCTCTGATGGCCCAGATCGAGGCCGAGTTCAACGCCGACGCCGAGGCGGACTGCTGCTACCGCCAGGGCGAGCGTTTTGTCGCCACCTTCGAACCGCTCGCAACGCCCGACACGGCGGCGCCGGCCTACCAGGCGGACGATGTGCTGCTGGTGACCGGCGGCACCGGTGGGATTGGCGCGGCACTGGTGGACCATCTGCTCCAGGCGGGTGCGCGCGCCATCGCGATCATCGGCCGCGAGCCATTGCCCGACGCCGGGCAGTGGCCACGCGTGCTGGCCGGCGATAGCGGGCTCGACGGCCGGATACTGGCCAGGGTCCGCCGTCTGCAAGGCTGGGTGGAGCGGGGCGCACGGGTCGCCTATCAGTCGTGCAACCTGGAGTCGCCAGCGGCCATCGATCAGGCCATCGCTGTTGTTGAAAACCACCTAGGGCCTGTCACCGGCGTCTTCCATTGCGCCGGATCGGTGAGTAACGCGCCAGCCTTCATCAAGAAACCCGTGGCCGACATGGCAGCGGTGTGCACGCCGAAAATCTCCGGCCTGGCAGCCTTGTATCAACGTCTGGACCGCCCGCGGCTGCGCTTTTTCCTGATGTTTTCCTCGGTCTCGGCGAGCGTGCCGGCCCTGGCGGCGGGACAGAGCGACTACGCCATGGCCAATGCCTATATGGATCAGTTCGCCCTGGCTCACCGGCGCGTGGGGCTGTGCTCCGTGCAATGGCCGGCCTGGGCCGAAGTCGGCATGGCAGTGGGTAACGGCGGGCCGCTGGCTGCGCAGATGGGACTCAAGCCCCTGGGCACTGCTGTCGGCCTGAGCCTGCTGGATCGGGTGCTGGCCCTGGCCCTGTCGCCGGACAACCCGGGGGTCTGCCTGCCTTGCCATATCGACCCGGAGCAGTTCAGCCCGGCGCAGCTGGACTGGCATCCAGCCGCCCCGGCCGCGCAAGCTCAGGCCACGGTAAGCCCGGCCGTGCCGGCCCCAGTGGCGCCCGCATCCTTGCTGGCGAGCGTGGAACAGGCGATGCGCGAGCTGTTGATGGACGAGTTGAAGTTCTCCGCCGGGCAACTGGCGGACCGGGACATGGCGTTCGCCGACTACGGCATCGAGTCGATCATGGTCTTGCAACTGATGGAGCGCCTCGGCGCCTGGGTGGGCAACCGCCTGGACCCGTCGCTGATGTTCGAGTTCACCACCCTGGGCAGCCTGAGCGAGCATCTGGCAAGCACTTACCCCGAGGCTCTGCAGCAACACCTGGGCCTCCTGGAGCAGAGCCCCGGACCGGCACCGCTGGCGCAGCCTGAACCAGCGCCAGCCCTGGCCGAGACCGAGACCTCCCGGCCAGCGGACATCGCCATTATCGGCCTGGCCGTGCGCCTGCCCGGCGCCGAAGATGCCCAGGCCTTCTGGACCCTGCAAGAACGCGGCGGGTCGGCCATCGGGCCGATGCGCGACCAGCGCTGGCCGGGCGGACATGGCCAGGCCTACGGCGGCTGGCTGGACGCTATCGACCGGTTCGATCCGGCGTTCTTCGGCCTCAATCCCAAGGACGCGGCGGTGATGGACCCCCAGGCCCGCCTGATGCTGGAACAAGGCGTCACGGCCCTGTTCGATGCCGGTTATTCCCAGCGGGAGCTGTCGGGCAGGCCGGTGGGCGTCTACATCGGCGGCCGCCTGCGGGTCACCGCCGACGCCCGGTCGCTGGCCGAGGCCAGCAACCCGATCCTCGGTGTGGGGCAGAACTACCTGGCGAGCAATCTGTCGCGCTTCTTCAACCTGACCGGCCCCAGCCTGGTGGTGGACACCGCCTGTTCCTCGGGCCTGACCGCCATGTCCCTGGCCTGCGACGCCTTGCGCAACGGCAGCATCGGCATGGCCCTGGTGGGCGCCACCAGCCTGTTGACCTCGTCCGACGCCCACGACCTGTTCTCGGCGCGCAATATCCTCAGCCCCGACGGCGCCTTCAATATCTTCGACGACCGCGCCGCGGGCGATGTGCTGGGCGAGGGCGTGGTAGCCCTGGTCTGCAAGACCCTGGCCGCGGCGCAGGCCGACGGCGACCGCATCTACTGCGTGGTCAAGGGCCTGGCGGTGAACAACGACGGCCGCACCCTGGGGCCGGGTTCACCCAGCCTCAAGGCGCAGCAGGAAGTGATGCGGCAAGCCTTGCGGCAGGCCGGAAAAACCGCGCGGGACGTCGGTTATATCGAGGTCAATGGTGGCGGTTCGGCGGTGGTCGACGCGGTGGAGATCAAGGCGCTGGCCCAGGTCTACGCACTCGACGACAGCGCCCTGGACGCCTGCTGTCTGGGCTCGGTCAAACCCAGCGTCGGCCATCTGCTGCTGACCTCGGGGCTGGCCGGCTTCGTACGCTGCGCCTTGAGCCTGCACCATCGGCAGATCGTGCCCAGCGCCTGCGGCCTGGGGCCTTTCGAACACTTCGACTTCGGCACTTCGCGGGTGCATTTCAACCGTCGCACGCTGGACTGGAAAACCCCCGACGGCCGCTCCCGGGTTGCCGCCCAGAGCTGCTTCCCGGACGGCGGCACCAACTGCCATGTGATCCTCGAAGAGTTCATCGCCGCCCCTGGCTACGAGCAAATGCGCCAGCCCTTGCCGGCCCCGGTGTTCGACCGTCGCTCTTTTTCCCGCCACCGCGACCCCGCGCCGGCCGCCATTGCCCGGGTTGAGCCTGCCCCCGTGGCAGCGGCGGTTGCGCCTTCTTCTATCCCGTCAAGCTGGGGTGTGATTCATGAACAAGTACTTTGATCTGACGCTCGGCGCCGAGCATCCGCTGGTTGCCCATCATCGCGTCCAGGGCCAGTCCGTGTTGCCGGGCCTGGCCTATATCGACTTGCTGCTGCGGGTCGCCCGCGACGGCCTGGGGCTCGACTGCCTGCATACCCAGGTGCGCGACCTGGTGATTTACCAGCCGTTGATCGTCCAGGCCGGTTCGGCGCTGCGCCTGACCCTGGCGCTGCAGCCCCAGGACGACGCCTGGGGCGTGGATGTCGACGGCGTGGTGCTGCAAGGCGAGGCTGTCGTCGGGGCCAAGGTGCAGTACTGCACGGCGCGCTTGCACCCGACGCTCGAGGGGGCGGGGGCCAGGCCCGACCTGGACCTGGCCGCCCTCAGGGCCGAGGCCGACAGCCAGGTCCCGCTGCAGCAGCTATATGCCCAGGCGCGGCAGCGGCAGCTGGTGCATGACGGGCTGTTGCTGGCCGAAGGCTGCATCCATCGCTTTCCCTGGGGCTGCCTGATCGAGCTGGGCGTCGCGCCGCAATGGCGGCAGCTGATGCCCGATGCGTTGTTTCATCCCACCCTGGTCGACGGCGCGGCTGTGGCCTCCGCGGTGCTTGAAGACTGCTTACCCGCTGGCGATGACGGCCTGTACCTGCCTTTGCACTACGGCAGTTTCCAGGCCCGGGCGCTGTTGCAGGAGGCGTGCGTGGCCCGCGTCGAGCTGGCCCGGATCAGCACGGCCAATGATATTCGCAAGCTGGACATCGACTTCTACGACTTGGCGGGCCGCTGGGTGGCCAGCCTTGGCGAGCTGACCGGCAAACGTGTCAGGGCCACGCTGGGAGCATCCGCGGTCCAGGCGCCGCAAGCTCCGCAGCGTGCGCAGGCCGCCAAGGCCGCGGGCCCCGAGCTGGCATCCGCGATCCTGGCGGTGTTTGCCCGGCACCTGCAGACCCGCGTCGATCAGGTGGACCCGCAGCGCGGCTTTTTCGATATGGGCCTCAGCTCGGCGCAGATGCTGACCATCCTCAAGGACATCGAACAACTGCTGTCCCGGCGCCTGAACCCGACCTTGCTGTTCGAACACAACACCGTCGAGGAACTGCTGGGCCATCTTCGCCAGCTGGCGCCCACGCCCCAATCGACGGCGCCAGTGTCCGACGGGCAGCTGATGGCTTCGGCGGCGTACCGTTTTGCCGCCGACGAGGCGTACCTGCTGGATCATCGGGTGGACGGCCAACCGGCCCTGATGGGCATCACCTACCCGAGCCTGGTGCTGCACACCGCATTGGCCAGTGTGGCGGGCTTGCCGCTCAGCCTGCAGGACATCCGCTTCCATGGCGGCCCGCTGAAGCTGCAACCGGGGCAGGTCGCCGAAGTGGAGGTCAACCTTGCGGCCGACGGCGGTACAGGTTTCAGGGTGCATCAACGCCTAGCCGGGGAGGGCGCCAGCCTGTGCTGCGAAGGCCGCCTGCAACCGGCGGAACGCACCGAGCCAGCCGCGCTCGATCTCAAGGCGTTGATCGGCGCGGCCCGGCCGTGCAGCCAGGAGCAGATCGACAGTTGGTACCGCGCGGTGCCGGCCTTTGCCCTGGGGCCGATGCTCAAGACCCTGGTCGCCGCCTACGAGGGCGCCGATGGCAGCCTGATCTGCGAGGTCGAGCTGGGCGCCACCGAGCGCTCCTTTGTCAACGGCCTGGCCCTGGACCCGCTGTTGCTCAACAGCTGTTATCTGTTTCCCGTCTCGGGCCAGTCGCCCCAGGGCGCGGCCGCCACCTTCGTGCCGCTGCTGATCGAACGCCTGACCCTGTGGCGCCGCGCGGGCCGCAAGGCCTTCGTGGTGACCGGGCCCAAGCGGGTCAAGGACGGTTTCATCGCCTTCGATTCGCTGATCGTCGACGCCGAGGGGCGCGCGCTGGCGTCGCTGGTCAATGCCTCGTTGCGTCGCCTGGAACCGAGCGTCGCGCCTCGACCGGCCGCAGCCGCAACCAGGGCTCAGGTCCAGGCCCAAGGCGGTCACCGGGTGGCCGTGATCGGCATGGCCGGGCGCTTTCCCCAGGCCTACGACCTCGACGGTTTCTGGCAGAACCTGCAAGCGGGCAAGGACTGCATCAGCGAGATCCCGGCCAGCCGCTGGGACTGGCGCGACTACTACAGTGACAACGGCGAGCCGGGGACCA
Organism: Pseudomonas sp. LAMO17WK12:I10; assembly: GCF_900215185.1. Taxonomy (NCBI): domain Bacteria; kingdom Pseudomonadati; phylum Pseudomonadota; class Gammaproteobacteria; order Pseudomonadales; family Pseudomonadaceae; genus Pseudomonas; species Pseudomonas sp. LAMO17WK12:I10. Next base: position 136,131 of record NZ_OBDX01000011.1, read on the forward strand.
TTTCCAGCAAATGGGGTGGTTTTATCGACGATGCCGCCACCTTCGATCCGCTGTTCTTCCAGATTTCGCCCCGCGAAGCCGAAGTGATGGACCCCCTGGAACGGCTGTTCCTGCAACACGCCTGGATGGCCATGGAAGACGCCGGCTACACCCGCGAAGCCTTGCAGCGCGGCAGCGCGGGGGACGGCGCGGCCAATGTCGGGATCTACGCCGGCGTCATGGGCCAAGAGTATCCGTTGTTCGCCGCGCAATCCACCACGCCCATGGGCCTGGGCGGCGGCACTTCCTCGGTGGCCACGCGGATGGCCTATGTCGGCAACTTCAACGGTCCGGCCATGGCCATCGACACCATGTGCTCAAGCTCCCTGGTGGCCCTCGACATGGCTTGCCAGGCCCTGCGTTCGGGGGCGGTCGACACGGCCTTCGCCGGCGGCGTGAACCTGAGCCTGCACCCCAGCAAATACCTGATGTTGTCCCAGGGCCAGTTCATTTCCTCCAAGGGCCATTGCGAGAGTTTCGGCGAGGGCGGCGACGGCTACATTCCCGGCGAAGGCGTGGGCGTGCTGTTGCTCAAGCGCCTGGAGGACGCCGAGCGCGACGGCGACTTCATCTACGGGGTGATCCGCGGTACCGCGGTCAATCACGGTGGCCGTGCCAGCGGCTACACCGTGCCCAACCCCTCGGCGCAGACCCAGGTGATTCGCCAGGCCTTGCAGCGGGCGGCGGTCACCCCGGACCAGATCAGCTATATCGAGGCCCATGGCACCGGTACCAAACTGGGCGACCCGATCGAAATCAGCGGGCTGACCCGGGCCTTCGAACATGATCCCGGGCAGCCCCGCGAGACGCCCTGCCTGATCGGCTCGGTCAAGTCCAACATCGGCCACTGCGAAGGCGCGGCGGGGGTCGCGGGGCTGATCAAGGTGCTGCTGCAAATGCAGCATCAGGTCATAGTGCCGTCGCTGCATTCGCAGACGCTGAATCCCAACATCGATTTCTCCCTGACGCCGTTCCAGGTCAATCAGCAGTTGGTACCCTGGCCGGTCAAGGAGGGGCAGGGCCGGCGCATTGCCGGGATCAGCAGCTTTGGCGCCGGGGGCGTCAATGCCCATGCCATCGTTGAGGACTATCCGCCGGCCCCGGTCCAGGCTCGATCTGCGGCCGTCTGGCTGATTCTGCTGTCGGCCCGCGACACGTCCCGCCTGCCGCTGATGGCCGGCAACCTGCTGGCGGCCATCGAGCGTCTACACCTTTGCGACGATGCGCTGCCAAGCCTGGCCTACACCCTGCAAGTGGGCCGCGAAGCCATGGAGCATCGCGTCGCCACGGTGGTCGCCAGCCTCGACGAGCTCAAAGAGCGCCTGCACAGCCTGGCCGCGTCCGCTGTCGACCCGCAATGGCAGCGCGGTTCGGCCAGCCAGGGCAAGGACACCCAGGACCTGTACCGGGATGAAGACGCCCGACAGTTACTGCACACCTGGCTGGACAAGGCCAATCTGCCGGCCCTGGCCCGCGTCTGGGTGCTGGGCGTGGCGGTGCCCTGGGCGCAACTGTACGGGCCCCGGCAGGGCTTTGAACGGCTGCCCCGGCGCCTGCCGCTGCCGGCCTATCCGTTCAAGAACGAACGCTATTGGCTGGCCGCGTTCGCGCCGGCCATCGAGCACCCGGCAGCGCCGGAGAAAGCCCTGTCAACGGCGCAAAACGCTCTGTTCGAACAACAGTGGTCGCTGCGTCCGGCAATGGCGGGCACGCCTGCCCACAGCCGCGAAGCGGGTTTTATGCTGATTATCTGCACGGCGGCCACCCAGGCCCTGGCGGAGCGCCTGGCTGCGGGGCTGGACGCCGCGCGGATCGTGCCGATCAGCGAACTGGCCCTGCGCGCGGAACCGCTGTGCAAAGTCAACGGGCATGAGTTGTATGGGGTGCTGGACATCACCGGCTGCGACCCGGCCTTCGTCGAGCGTTGCACCCATGACCTGGAGGGCTGGTTCGAGGGCCTGCAACGGCTGGTCGAGCAGACCCGCATGCGCGACATCCGCCTGCTGTACGTCTCCCGGTACCTGGAAGCCTTCCAGCGGCCGGCCTCCCTGGCGCCTGCGGCCCAGGCGGCGGTCCCGGCCTGTCTGTACCGCTGCCTGGGCGCCGAGTATCAGCGCCTGCGCAGTGGCCACATGGACACCGACCTGGCGGCCGACGACCCGTTGCTGGTGGCGCAAATCATCGAACAGATGTATCGCGCGCCCCACGAACGGCATGTCTGCCATCGCGCCGGGCAGGTCTATCTGCCAGCGCTGCGGGCTATGGCGGAACGTGCCGCCAGGCCGGCCTTCAGCCTGCCCGGCGAGCAGGCGCTGTGGATCACCGGCGGCACCCGGGGCCTGGGACTGTTGTGCGCCCAGCACTTCGTCACCCGCTACGGCGTGCGCAAGCTGGTGCTCAGCGGTCGCGAAGCCTTGCCGCCGCCCGCGCAATGGCCGGCGCTGCTGGCGGGCCCGGCCAGCCCGCTGCAAGAGAAGCTGATCGCGTTGTCGGCCCTGCAACAGCAGGGGGTCGAGTTGCTGACCCTGGCGGTGGACATGAACGATGCCGGGGCGATGCAGCAGGCCGTGGCACGGATCGGCCGCGAACTGGGCCCGGTGGGCGGGGTGATTCACTGCGCGGGCCTGGGGGATTACAACAATCCGGCGCTGATCCGCAAACCGCTTGCCGATGTGCAAAAGGTCCTGGCGCCCAAGACCCGTGGGCTGGACAACCTGTACCGGGCGCTGCAGGGCTCGCCGCTGTCGCTGTGCGTCCTTTACTCCTCGGTCAGCGCGCAATTGCCCGAACTGGCAGCGGGGCAGATCGACTACGCCATGGCCAACGCCTACCTGGATGCCTTTGCCGCGCAGCATCAGGCCGACAAGGTACTGAGCCTGCAATGGCCAAGCTGGACCGACACCGGCATGGGGGCCATGGACAGCGCGCTGTATCGCGGCACCGGCCTGCTGGGGCTGAGCGACCAGGACGGCCTGGCGTTGCTGGACCGAGCGCTGGCCAGCGGCCGCTCGGGGGTGCTGTTGCCGGCGTGCTTCAACTCCGACCTGTGGTTGCAGGCCCCGATACCCCAGGCGCCCGTCGCCGCGCAGGCCAGCGCGGCGCCGGCGGGGGCCGCTGTCGCGGGCGATGCCCTCGAGGCTCAGGTGCAGCAATGGTTGAGTGGCTTGTTTACCGGTGAACTGCGGATCGCCGCGGCGGATTTCGATCCCCGGCTGGATTTCGCCAACTATGGCCTGGACTCGATTCTGATGGCGCAGATCCTGCGTACCATCAATCGGCGCTTGAAGGTCGACCTGGCGCCGTCGTTGATTCTCGAGCATCCGAATCTCAGGGACCTGAGCCAATGGCTGCTGGCCCACCAGGGATCGGCCCTGGAACAGGCATTTGCCGTCGACGCCGCCGCACCTGCGCCCAAGCTACCCCAGCCAGCTTCGGTGCTGCCCGGACCGATGCCTGGGCCATCGGCGCCGGTACCCAAGATGACGTCCGGCGGGCGCGAGGCCGAGGACAATGAGATTGTCGTGGTCGGCATGTCGGCGCGTTTTCCCGGGGCGGCCAGCCTCGACGACTACTGGCGCCTGCTCAAGGAGGGGCGCAGCGCCCTGGCGCCCGTGTCGTCCCGGCGCTGGCCCGACGGCGCGCACTACCTGGCCGGCACACTGGAGAACCCCGATTGTTTTGATCGCGAGACCTTCCACATTCCGCCGGAAGACTTCCACGCCATGGACCCCCAGGCGCTGATGGTGCTGGAGGAGTGCCTGAAGCTGTGGGCCCACGCCGGCTATCGGGTCGAGGAAACCAGGGGCAGTGCCACCGGGGTCTACCTGGGCGGCCGCGCCCGCAGCAGCCTGGACCCCGAGGCCCTGCGCCAGGCGCGCAATCCCATCGTGGTGGCCGGGCAGAATTACCTGGCGGCCAATCTCTCGCACTTCTTCGACTTCAGCGGCCCGAGCCTGCTGATCGATACCGCCTGTTCCTCGGCGCTGGTGGGCATGGGCATGGCTGTCCAGGCCCTGCGCAGCGGCGAAATCGACGCCGCGGTGGTCGGCGGGGTCAGCCTGCTGGACGGCGAGCGCACCCATGCCCTGTTCCAGCAGCGCGGGCTGCTCAGTGTCGGCACCGGGTTCCACCTGTTCGATGAACGGGCCGACGGCATCGTGCTGGGCGAGGGGGTCGGCCTGGTGCTGCTCAAGACTGCTGCCCGGGCCCGCCTGGACGGCGACACCGTGTATGCCCGGCTCAGCGCCCTGGCCAGCAACAACGACGGGCGCACCGCCGGCCCGGCCACGCCCAATGTGCAGCGCCAGAAGGCGGTGATGGGCAAGGCCCTGGGCCAGTCGGGGCTGACGCCCGGGCAGATCGACTATATCGAGGTCAACGGTTCCGGCTCCCAGGTCACCGACCTGCTGGAGCTCAAGGCCATCGATGCGGTGTATGGCCAGGGCCAGGGCGTGGGACGTTCGGCCGGGAATCCCTGCGGGCTGGGTTCGATCAAGCCCAATATCGGCCATCCGTTGTGCGCCGAAGGCATCGCCAGCTTTATCAAGGCGGTGCTGATGATCCAGCACCACAGCCTGGTGCCGTTCCTCTCGGGACAGCTGCCGTTGCGCCATTTCGACCTCGAACGCTCGGCCTTTTACTTTCCGCGCAACGCGGTGGCGCTGCCCGAGGGGCGGCCGGTGCGGATCGCCCTCAACTGCTTCGCCGATGGCGGCAACAACGTGCACGCCATCTTGCAGAGCCCGGCAGCACCGACCGTACCCGCCCGGCGCCAGCCCCTGGCCGCGCCGATCCTGAACCGCGAGCGCCAGAGCCATGCCCCGCTGGCGGCGACGATGGAACCGATACCGTTGGCCCGCGACCACGCGCCGGCCACCTCTATGATCTGGGAGCAACTCTGATGCGCACTCTATTGGCCGAGAGCAAGATTTCGCTGTCTTGCGCCAACCCTGTCATCGGCGCCCACTGGGTGCACGGACGTCCGGTGTTTCCGGGGCTGGCCTATATCGACCTGATCTACCAGGTCTGCCAAAAGCATGGTCTGGGGTTCGCCGAGCACCGCTTGCAGACCTTGCGCATCCACCGCCCCCTGGCCCTCGAGGGGGTTGACGGCACCCTGGTGGTGCGGGTGGCGCTGTTTCGCGATGATCCGCGGTATTACACCCTGCTGGTCGAAGACCTGAGCACCGACGGCCAGGCCCGGCCCTATGCCACGGCGGAACTCGAACACACCGGTGCCGCGGCTTTTGCACCCGAGGAGCGGCTCGCGCCCCAGGCCGCAGATGGTGCCCGGGAGGTGACCCCAGAGGCCCTGTACGGACAGTGCCGCGACCATCAATTGATGCATGACGACTACATGCAGGTACGCGGACATATCCGTACCGGTCGCGACGGCTTGCTGGCCAACCTGACGCTGGGGCCGCAGGCGCTGCCCGATGCCGGGCGGTTTCTGTTCCACCCGGCGCTGTTCGACGGCGCGGCCATCAGTTCCCAGGCCCTGGAACTGCGCAACGGCGAGCAATCGGCACCGCCGCCAAGCCTGTACCTGCCGCTGCTGTTCCAGGGCTTCAGCGCGGTGGCGCCGATCACCGGGCAATGCCGGGTGCGGATCAAGGCCGACTCGGTCAGCGTCCAGGGGGAACTGGTGGTCTTCACCCTGGAGTTCTTTGCCGACAGCGGCGAGAAAATCGCCCAGATCGAGCGTTTCACCGCCAAGCGGGTGCGGGCCGAGCAGGGCCTGCATCAACCGCCGATAGCGCCGCCGGTGCCTACCCGGCAGGCGCCGCCCCCGACGGCGCCGGCTGGCGGCAGCGAGCATCCGCTGGTGCTCAGGCTGCGGCGGCTGATTGCCGACAAACTGGGCACCGGCGTGTCGCAGGTGGCCCTGGACAAAGGCTATTACGAGCTGGGGCTGGATTCGGCGGACCTGCTCGACCTGGTGACCCATGCCAGCCAGGCGCTGGGGCTCGAGCTGTCGCCGACCCTGTTGTTCGAACACACTACCCTGCAGGAGTTGGGAGCGTTCTTCCAGCAACACTATGGCGCAGTGCCAGACAGCGCTCCGGCGCCCGCTGCGGAGCAGGGCACGGCAATACCGCAAAGCGCGTCCTGGACCCAGCGCTTCGTCGCCGAAGAAGCCTATCTGCAAGACCACCTGGTACTGGGCACGCCGGCTTTGATGGGCGTGACCCATCCGTGCCTGGCCATCGAGGCCTGCCTGGAGCAATGGGGCGCCGCCAGCTTTCCGCTGAGCCTGGGGCACATCCGCCTGCTGGGGGGACCGATCACCTTGCAGGCCGGGCAGTCGGTGGAGCTGACGGTTGCCCTGGACCCGCAGCGCGAAGCATTCAGCGTCGGCTTTCGCCGCGACCGGGCGGCAAACGTCGAACCCTGCTGTGTCGGGCAATTGCGCCTCAAGGAGCGGTTCGAGGCCCGCCATCAATCGCCGGACAGCCTGCTGGCGGGGCTGACGCGGCTGTCTGATGAAGCGATCGAGCAGTCCTACCGGCGGATCCCGCAGTTCAGCGTGGGGCCGTTGTTGCAGAACATCCGCGAGGCGTACACCGATGGCGACTCCCTGCTGGTGAGCAAGGTCGACCTCGGTGCCCCCCGGGCCAAGGGCGGGCGCACGCATTACGGGTTCGATCCGCTGTTGCTCAACGGCTGTTTTTTCTTTCGCGACCCGGACTTCGGCCAGCCTCAGTCGAGCATGTATGTGCCGCTGCTGATCGAACGCATCGTCCAGGCCAGGCCCTTGCCGTCCACGGTCTATCTGGTCAATCGCCTGCGCACGGCCAAGGCCGGCTATGTCGCGTTCGACGTCGATGTGTTGTCGCTCGAGGGCGAACACCTGGCCAGCATCGTCAATGCCTCGGTCAGGCAGGTGAGCGATCCGGCGCGCTTGAGCAACGCCAACTTTTCCCGCCCGGCAGCCGCTGCGGCACTGGCGCCAGCCGAGGATGACATCGCCATTATCGGCCTGGCCGGACGCTATCCGGGGGCCGACGACCTGGAGCAGTTCTGGCGCAACCTGAGCCAGGGCGTCGACAGCATCACCCCGATTCCCGCCACGCGCTGGGACCACGGGCTGTACTTCGACGCCGACAAGGATCGCCCGGGCAAGACCTATGGCCGCTGGGGCGGGTTTCTCGAGGATATCGACCAGTTCGATCCCTTCTATTTCGCCATCACACCCCGCGAGGCGGGGTTCATGGATCCCCAGGAACGCTTGTTCCTGCAATGCGCGGTGCATGCCCTGGAAGACGCCGGCTACACCCGCCAGGGCCTGCCCCGGGACGTGGGGGTCTACGTGGGCGTGATGTATCAGGAGTATCAGCTGTACGGTGCACAACAGACGGTGCTGGGCAACCCCATGGCCCTGGGCGGCAGTGCCTCGAGCATCGCTAACCGGGTGTCCTATGTGTGCAATTTCACCGGCCCGAGCATGGCCGTCGACACCATGTGCTCATCCTCGCTGACCGCCTTGTACCTGGCGTGCCGCGCGCTGGAGCGAGGCGATTGCAGCAGCGCCCTGGTGGGCGGCGTCAACCTGTCGCTGCACCCGAACAAATACCTGATGCTGGGGCAGGGGCGCTTCGTTTCCAGCGAAGGCCGTTGCCAGGCCTTCGGCGAAGGCGGCGACGGCTATGTGCCGGGCGAGGGCGTCGGCGTCATGCTGATCAAGCCGCGCGCCCGGGCCGAGGCCGATGGAGATCATATCTACGGGCTGATCAAGGCTTGCGAGATTAACCACGGCGGCAAGTCCGCCGGCTATTCGGTGCCCGGGGTCAAGACCCAGGCTGACGTCATTGCTCGCGCTTACGGGCGGGCCGGCATCGACCCACGACACATCAGCTACCTGGAAGCCCACGGCACGGGCACCGCCCTGGGCGATCCGATTGAAATCGCCGCCCTCGGCGCGGCCTTCCGGCCCTACACCGAAGACCGGCAGTTCTGCGCCATCGGTTCGGTGAAATCCAACATCGGCCACTGCGAAAGCGCCGCCGGGATTGCCGGGATCACCAAGGTGCTGTTGCAGATCAAGCACCGCCAACGGGTGCCTTCGCTGCACAGCGCGACCCTCAACCCACGGATCGACTTTGCCGCCTCGCCCTTTGTGGTGCAGCAGCAACTGGAGGACTGGCCGGCGCTGCACCTCGAGGGCAAGGCCCTGCCACGTCTGGCCGGCCTGTCTTCGTTCGGCGCGGGCGGCTCCAATGCCCATATGGTGTTGCAGGAGTACCTGGCGGCCGAGGACCGGCGCCAGGTCTCGACACCAGCCTTCCTGATTCCGCTGTCCGCCGCCAGCCAGCCCCAGCTGCAACGCCTGGCCCGGGCGCTGGGCACCCGAGTCACCGCCTTGCTGGAGGAGGAAGCGGCGGCGGACGGCCGTCAGCGCCGGCTGGCGGACGTGACGTTCACCCTGCAGAGCGGGCGCGAGGTCCATCCGCATCGCCTCGGGCTGCTGGTGGATTCCCTGGCGCAGCTGTCGGAGAAACTGCAGTTGTTCCTCGCGGTCGAGGTGCTCGATGCCCGGGCCCTGGCGCGCTTGCGCGAACAGCAGGTGTTCGTCGGCGAACGCACGTCGGCAGGCGGCTTGCCGGAGCAACTGGCCGAGGTGGATGTCCAGTTGCTGGTGAATGCCTGGATCGAGCGGCAACGCCTCGATGAAGTGCTGCGCTTCTGGTCCCAGGGCGCGGCAGTGGACTGGCACCAGCAGCAACGCCCCACGGGCGACCAGGAGTATCGGCCACGGCGCATCAGCCTGCCGGGCTATCCCTTCGCCCAGGAGCGCTACTGGTTCGAGCCCCGGGCGCTGGCGAACGCGGTCGCCGCTCCAGCGGCGGCAGACACCGTCATCCTGGCGCCGCTCGCCCAGGCCACAACCGCGTTCGAGCGCCTGGCCCAGGCCCTGTTCGAGATCACTGGCATCAGCCCTGAGCGCCTGGATCCCCATGGGGATTTCGAAAGCCTGGGGCTGGACTCGGTGATGATCATGAAACTCAACCAGCAGGTCAGCGCCTGGACCGGCGAAACCGACGCCACGCTGTTCTACAAGTACAAGACCCTGCACGAACTCAGCGAGTACCTGCAGGCGCGACCAGGCCTGGCCGTGGCCGCGCCCATCCCGGCCGAGACGCTCCGGCCGGTCATCGCCAGCACCCCGTCGGGCAGCGCCGATAGCGCGCCGGCGATGGACGACGACAGCATCGCGATCATCGGCATGAGCGGCCGTTATCCGCAGTCCGAGACCCTAGAGGCCTTCTGGCAGAACCTGCGCGATGGCGTCGATTGCGTGACGGAAATTCCCCTGGAGCGTTTTGACTACCGTTCGATCTTCACCCCGGGGGCGAAAGGCCGTACGGATGCGATCTATTGCAAGTGGGGTGGCTTCCTCGGGGACGTCAGCCAGTTCGATGCGCCGTTTTTCAATGTCTCGGCCATGGACGCCGCGTTCATGGATCCCCAGGAACGGCTGTTCCTGGAAATGGCCTGGACCTGCCTGGAAAGCGCCGGCTACCTGACGCCGCGCTGGCAGGCCACACCCCGGGACTTCGGGGTCTTCGCCGGGGTCAGCGTCAATAACTACCAGCTGGTGGGGGCCGATGCGCTCAAGGCGCGCGCGCCGTTTTATCCGGCTGGCTCGCAAACCTTTTCCGTGGCCAACCGGGTGTCGTACTTCTTCAACCTCACCGGCCCCAGCCTGACCGTGGACACGGCCTGTTCTTCATCGCTGTACGCCTTGCACCTGGCCTGCGAAAGCCTGCGCAACGGCGAAACCCGTGCGGCCCTGGCCGGCGGGGTGAACCTGGCCCTGCACCCCAGCAAGTACCTGACCTTGTGCGCCGCAGGCTTCGCCGCCAGCGACGGCCGCTGCCGGGCATTCGCCACCGGCGGCGACGGGTATGTACCGAGCGAGGGGGTGGGCGTGGTGTTGCTCAAGCGCCATGCCGATGCGCTGCGCGACGGCGACCGGGTCCTGGCGCTGATCAAGGGCAGCGGGGTCAGCCACGACGGCAAGACCCAGGGTTTTACCGTGCCCAACCCGGTCAGCCAGACCCAGGCGATCAATGCGGCGCTGGCCCGCTCCGGCGTCCCCCGGGACACCATCAACTACATCGAGGCCCACGGCACCGGCACGACCCTGGGGGACCCGATCGAGATCCAGGGGCTGATCGACGCCTATGCGAACGGCAGCGATGCGCCTGTCCCGCGAGCGCTGGGTTCGGTTAAGGCCTCCATCGGCCATGGTGAGGCCAGTGCCGGGATCGCCCAGTTGACCAAGACCGTCCTGCAACTGCAGCACGGCACCCTGGTGCCGAGCCTGCTGCATGGCCCGCTCAATAGCGATATTCCCTTCGCCAGGGCCGGGTTCCATATCCCCGACCGGGCGATGCCTTGGCCGGTGGTCGAGCGCGAGGGCCGGGCCGTGCCGCGGCGAGCAGCGATCAGTTCGTTCGGCGCGGGCGGGGTCAATGTCCACATGATCCTGGAACAGGCCCCCGAGACCGTCGCCCCGCCCGCGATGGCGGACAGTCCCTGCGTGCTGGTGCTCAGCGCTCAGGCGACAAGCGCGCTGAAAGAGCAGGCATGTCGCCTGCTGGGGTTTCTCGATGAGCCGGGCAATGACCGGCATGCCTTGGCCGATATCGCCTTCACCCTTGGCCATCATCGGGCGGCGTTGCGTTTTCGCCTGGCCCTGGTGGTGGCCGACCGCCAGGAGGCCCGCATGCGCTTGCGGGCCTGGCTGGAGCAGGCGGATAGCGCCCCGGTGCCTGGCCTGTACCTGGCCGACAGCCTGGACCGTGGCGCCGGAGCCCCGGCCACTGTCGCCGCCGACGATCTCGATGGGCAGGCCCGGGCCTGGGTCGCCGGCGCCCCTGTGCAATGGCCGGGGAGCGCGGCCCCCGGCCGCTGTGTGCCGTTGCCGGGGTACCCGTTCCAGACCCGGCGCCACTGGATCGCCGACCAGCTGGCGGGCCTGGACCCGAGCCCGCTCCAGGCCGCAACCGCCGCGCCGCTGGTCAACCTCGACCACTGGCTGATGCAGGCGCGCTGGGTCGAGGCACCGGCCGGCCGGCCAGCAACGGCCCCGCGCCATGTGCTGGTGTTCGGTGAGGATCGGGTGATGCTGAAAGCCTGGGCGTTGCAGCCGGGCGTCACCACCTCCAGCGAAGTCTTCGACGAGCGCCGCATCGCACAACTGATCGACGACAGCCAGGCCGATACCCTGGTGCTGCTGCAGCCGTATTCGGCGCTGTCGACCTTGTTCGGGGCGGAGCTGGATCGACGTTTCGCCGAGCAGGCCGGAGTCTTGACCCAACGGGTACAGGCGCTGGCCAGCCTGGCCACGACCCGCAAGGGCCTGAAGCTGGTGCTGCTGAACATCACCCATGACGGCCAGACCGATGGGGTCCAGGAAAGCCTGACGAAGTACTTCAGCTTCCTGCGCTACGAAGTCCCGGAAATCGGCAGCCTCGTGCTGGACACCGACAGCCTGGAAAGCCCGTGCCTGGAGCAGATCGTCGAGCAATTGCATTGCCGGCAGGCGCTGCTGCGCCTGCGCTTGCAGGGTGGCCAGTGGCTGACCCCGGCCTTGCAACCGCTGGCGATTGCCCGTGATCCCGCGTCGGACCCGGCGCTGGACTTGTCGGGCAGCATGATTGTCACCGGCGGTTTCGGCGGGATCGGCTTGACGGTATTGCGCTGGCTGGTGAACAAAGGCTTGAAATCGCTGATCGTCATCGGCCGCAAACCGCTGTCGGCGCCGCTGCGGCACCCCGGCCTGAGCGCAGGCACCACCGGGCAGGTGCTGATCGACAGCCTGGCCCGGGAGCAGGGCGTGCGGCTGCACTACGTGCAATCGGACCTGAGCGACGAGACCGCCCTGGCCCGGCAACTGGACGGGCTGCGCCCGCTCCTTGGCGGACCGATCAGCGGCGTGTTCCATCTGGCCGGCGTGACCACCGAGGCGATTGCCATCCAGGCGACCTCGGCGAGCCTGCTGGCCGAGGTCGCGCGGCCGAAACTGCTGGGCGCGCAACTGCTGGAACGGCTCACCCTGGGCGATCCGCTGCGCTATTTCTGTCTGTTTTCGTCGATCTCGGCGGTGGAGGGCATGCAGGGCAACGGCCTGAGCGCCTACAGCGCCGCCAACGCAGGCCTGGTGGCCTTCGCCGCCGAGCGTCGGCAGCGGCGGTTACCGGCGCAACTGATCCAGTGGACCGACTGGGACGGCGCCGGGATGGCGGTGGCGCACAATCACCGGGCATTCTTCGATGCCCTGGGCATGCGCATGCTGACCCCCGATCAAGGGGTGGCGTTGCTCGAACGTATCCTGGCCAACGCCATCGACGAATGCATTGTGTTCGATGCCGATTGGGAGCGGTTCGCCGCGATCAATCCGGCGATACAGACCCAGCCGGTGTTTGCCCATTACCGCGAGCGCCTGGGCAAGCCGGCGGCGCAGGCGATGGCGACGGCCCAGGCCACAGCGGGCGAACCCCTCGATATCGGCGCGCTGCTGCGTGACGAACTGCAACAGCTGCTGGGGCTGGAGGATATCCATCCGGAGCAGACGTTCGCCGAGATCGGCCTGGATTCGGTCAACTCGCTGGCGTTCTTCTCCACCCTGTCCCAGCGCCTGGCCTATCAGGTGCTGCCGTCGGCGATCTTCCGTTACCCGACGATCCGCGCCCTGGCCGACTACATTGCCGCCAACCGTGAGCAGGGCCCGCTGAACGGCAGCCGCGAACCGGCTCCGGCGGCCACAGGCCAGGCGCCGGTTACCCGGCCGGCCGAGGAGAGCGCCGCCATTGCCATAGTCGGCATGTCCGGGCAGTTCCCCAAGGCGCCCGACCTGCCACGGTTCTGGGAGCAGTTGTGCGCAGGCTTCGACGGGGTCGGCCATTACCCCAGGGCCCGGCGCGACCTGCTGGGCCTCAACGACAGCTTCAGCGACCAGGATCTGCTGGGCATCCACGGCGGTTACCTGGACGACATCGAGTTGTTCGACCCGGGCTTGTTCAATATCTCGCCTCGGGAGGCGCGCTTCATGGACCCCCAGCAGCGCCTGCTGCTGCTCAATGCCCACAGGGCCATTGAGGACGCAGGGATCAAGGACCATCCGGGCCTTGCCCGCACCGGGGTCTTCATTGCGCAATACGCCAGCGAGTACATGCAGTTCGCCAATGACTACGACAAGGACAATGCGCTGTTCATCGCCACCGGCAACGCCGGTTCCATCGCCGCCAACCGGCTGTCCTACCACTATGGGTTGCGCGGTCCCAGCCTGGTGCTGGACACCGCGTGTTCCTCGACACTGGTGGCCATCGACATCGCCTGCCAGTACCTGCGCAGCGGGCAGATCGACTTCGCCCTGGTGGGTGGTGTCAGCCTCAACCTGAGCCCGGCCCTGACCCGGCTGCTGCAGGACTCGGGCATGTTGTCGCCCTCGGGCCGTTGCCAGACGTTCGATGCCAAGGCCGACGGCTATGTGCCGGGAGAGGGCGTGGGCATGATCGTCCTGCAACGCCAGGCCGATGCGCGCCAGCACCTGGCGCAACACCCGGATGCGCGGGTGTACGCGCTGATTGCCGGTTCCGCGGTCAACCAGGACGGCAAGAGCAACGGCATGACCGCGCCCAACGGCCTGGCCCAGGAAGACGTGATCCGCCAGGCCTTCCAGCGGGCCGGCCTGGCGCCGGCCCGGGCCGGCTACGTCGAGACCCACGGCACCGGCACCTACCTGGGCGACCCGGTAGAGATCGAGGCCCTGGGCAATGTGCTCAATGACGGGCGCGGTGCCGGCGAGGGCTGCATTCTCGGTTGCCTGAAAACCAATATCGGCCACCTGGAGCCCGCCGCCGGCATCGCCAGCGTGATCAAGGCCGCCTTGTGCCTCTACCTGGGAAAAATTCCCGGCAACAACCACCTGGCGACCCTCAATCCGTTGCTGGCGCCGAGCCAGCCGGCGTTTCGCCTGCCGGACCGCCCGCTGGACTGGGACGGGGCGGGGCGGGTGGCCGGGGTCAGTTCCTTCGGCTTTGGCGGGGTCAACGCCCATGTCGTGCTCACTTCGGTGGACACGCCAGCGCCAGCCCCCGAGCGCGAGCGGTTGTTCCTCGCCCATTACCCACGGCCCAGACTGGCCCTCAAGGCCTATTGGGCGCGGCGCGCGTCTCCCGCTACCGTGCCCGCCGTGGCCACTGCGTCCGGCGCTTTCCTGAAGGTGGAGTACTCGGGGCAGGGCGGTGCTACCCGCGAGGCGTTGTTCACCCTGCCAGCGCAGACCCCGGGCTTGCTGGACACCGGCAATTTCCATGTCGGTTTCTATCTGGAGGCTATCTACCAGGTGTTCCGCGAATGCTTCGGGCGCAGCACCCTGCATGTCAGCCGTTTCGACTTCCAGTCGCCGCTGCTGATAGCTCACAACGTCACCACCCAGGTGCGGATGAGCATTGAACCGCTGGCCGCCGAGGCATATCGCCTGAGGTTCGATTATCGGGCCCTGGCGCAGCCACCGGGCGCCTGGATGCAGACGGCCGAAGCCCTGGTGGATTTCGCCTCGATGACCCAGACCGACACGTCGGTGCAGGCGCACCTGGCCGCGGTGTTGCAAAGCCCTGGCACGCCGAACCGGACCCTGGACGAAACGGCGTTTTACGCGCGTTACACGCAAATGGGTTTTCCCGCCGACGGCTTCGTGCGGGCCATCGACGAGTGCCGGCTCCATGAACGCTTCAGCCTGTCGACCCTGACCGCGCAGTTCGAGCCCGGCGGCTATGCCTTTGGCGCTCATCCGGGGCTGATCGATGCGGCCTTGCAGCCGTCGATCCTGCTGGCCGACAGCGACGAGAACGTGCCCTACATGACCACCACGATGGAGGACATTTATCTCAATGGCCCCTTGCGCCGAGAGGAGATGTATCGCCTGGTCAATCTGCTGCACGCGCCGACAGGCGAGGCCGTCCCGACCGCCGCCGTGCGCCGCTTCCAGACCGCCTGGGCGCTGCTGGACAGCCGCGGCGAAAGCCTGGTCACTTGCGCCCGCGCCAGCCTGCAGCAACTGGCGACGAGCAATCGCGAACTGTCCGCCGCCGTGCAGTCACAGCTGGCCGAGGCGGGCGGGCTGTCCGGCGACGGCTTGCTGGCGATCATTGCCGAGCTGCTGGACTGCACTCCCGAGGAGATCGACCTGGACAAGGCGCTGCTGGAACTGGGCATGGATTCGCTGATGCTGATCAAGCTGCAAAAACACCTGGACCATCAGCAGATCGCCGTCAGCGGCCTGTTCAAGATGACCCTGCGCCAGTTGCTGGAGCAGGTGCGGCCGGACGAACCGCACAGCGCCGGGAGCGCGCACGTGGCCAGCCCTGGGCAGCCGGCGGCGGACAGTGCGTTTGCGCCCTTTACCCAACTCGTACCTTGGTCCCGGGACAAGAGCCGCTGGCTGCGCGGGCAGGCGCGCCCCGGGAGCCGGATCCGCCTGTACTGCTTCCCCTACGCGCACCTGTCTAGCACGGTGTTCAAGGAGTGGCAGGCGTTGCTGCCCGCCGACGTGGAAGTGCGCCCCATCGAACTGCCCAACCGTGGCGACCGCCTGCGCGAAAGGCCGCTGCAGGACATGTGGAGCCTGGCGGCGACCTTGACCGAGGTCCTGGGCGATGAACTGGACCAGCCCTTTGCCCTGTATGGCCACAGTGCCGGGGCGCTGATGGCCTATGTCTGGTGCCAGCACCTGCGGGCGGTCGGCAGGCCAATGCCCCGGCATCTGTTCGCGGCGGCCTATTCCGCGCCGGGCCAGGAGGTCAATCCGGTGATCCGCGACATGCTCGCGGTTTATCGCCAGCACGGCCTGGAGCGAATGCCGTCGCTGGACGAGATCTGCCAGCCCGGCACCGAGCCGGTGATCGGCAAACTGATCGACGCCCTGGAGTTCTCCATGAAGCAGGCCGGGCTGTTCAACTTCAGCCGCGAGCTGATCCACGCGCAGTTGCCTTCGCTGGTGGCCACCTTCGAGATGGTCGATCGCTTCCAGCCGGGGGCACCGGCCCCCTTGGCGCTGCCGATTTCCGGCCTGCACGGCCTGGGGGATATCCAGGTGCCGGAGAGCGATGTGCGCGGCTGGCGCCGCCTGGGCAACGCGGGATTCACCTTCAAGGCCTTCGAGGGCAACCACCTGTTTATCGAGCCGGGGCAGAGCGTCGAGCAGGTCACGGCGTATGTCGGCCAGGTCCTGCAGGACATTGTCGACAACGCCCCTGGAACGCCGTCGGGCGCCGCCGAAATCCGCCTTGTGCCCTCGGGCATGGCCGCTGTGCTGCACGACAGCAGGGAGGCGGGCGCCTGACGGTTCCCACCCACTTTTACGCATTGGACAATCCGCATCGAGGTCACTGATGAAAACGCTAAAGGATCTACCGAAACGTCGCGGCTTGCCCTTGCTGGGCAACTTGCACCAGCTGGATAAAAACGCCTTTCACCTGTCCGTGGAGCAATGGGCGCGGGATTTTGGCCTCGCGCCATTTCGCTTGCAGATAGCCAGTATGCATTGCGTGGTCTTCAGCGAGCCCGAACAGGTTCGCTACATCCTCAAGCACCGGCCTTCGCAGTTTCGGCGCATGAAAGAGATGGCCAGACTGTTCGACGAAGTCGGCTTCAGCAGCCTGTTCACCGATGAAGGCGAGTCCTGGAAGCGTCAGCGACGGCTGGTCATGCCGGCGTTTGCCAAGCGCAGCCTGGTGGCGTTCACTCCACAGATCGCCAGTACCGCGCTGAAGCTGCGCGATCGCCTGCGCGGCAATCTGGAGCAGGCGCTGGACCTGCGGGACGACCTGCGGCGCTTTTCGGTGGATGTCAGTTGCCTGCTGGTGTTCGGTTTCGACCTCAAGAGCCTGGAGAACGACTACAGCCAGTCACTGCAGACCTTCCATGACGTGGTCAACACCATCAACAACCGCATGCGGGCCGTGGTGCCTTACTGGCGGGTGTTCAAGCTGCCGTCGGACCATCGCTTCGACCGCTCCATGAACGATCTCAAGAACATGGTGATCGGTATCGCCCGGGACACCCGCGAGCGCATGCGACACCAGGAAGACGTGGGGGCCCATTGCATCCTGCACACCATGCTCGAAGCCGTGGACAGCGAAGAGGGCGCACTCACCGACGATGAGCTGTTCGCCAACATGATGGCGTTGATTCTGGCCGGGGAGGGCACCACCTCGGCGATGCTCGGCTGGCTGTGTTATTTCCTCGGCCAGGACCCGGTCCTGCAGGACAACCTGCGCAACGAAGTCGCCAGCCTGGATCTGCATCAGCTCGACTATCACGCCTTGGCCGACCTGCCACTGACCGAGGCGGTGATCGAGGAAACCTTCAGGATCAAATCCACGTTGCCCTTGATGGTGATGGAGACGCTGGAAGATACCGTCATCGATGATATCGAGCTGGCACAGGGCACCAAGATGCTTGTCTTGACCCGGATCGATGGTTTGAAGGACCTGGAGCAGGACTCGGTGTTCAACCCTTACCGTTGGCTGGACGAACCGCACGCCTTGATCGATATGAGGGAGACACGGAAAAAGCAGTTTCCGTATGGCTATGGCCCGCGTTCGTGCCCCGGTGCGTCCCTGGCCCATGTCGAGCTGAAAGTGGCGGTGGCGATGCTGGTCAAGTACTTCGACCTGGAGCTGATCGACAAGGACCAGATAAAGGAGGTATTCACCACCTTCGCGGTGCCGGACAAACTGAAGATCCGTCTCGGCGCCCGTCCGGCGCAGGAGACGCCCACGGCATCGGTGGCCAGGAAAATCGATGCGGCGTGACTTCGCAGCCCTCGCCAGTGGGCCGTTCCCAATGCTTATGCTTGCCCAGGTACCCTCATGCGGCTATTTACCGTTTCAGATCTCCATACCGACCATCCGCAGAACTGGAAATGGCTTGAACAGTTGTCCCGTGAAGACTACCTCGACGACACCCTGATCGTGGCGGGGGATGTTGCCGATGAAATCGGCCTGCTCAGGTCCAGCCTCGCGCAGTTGAGCAGGCGCTTTCGCCATGTGTGCTTCGTGCCGGGCAATCACGACCTGTGGGTGATTCGCTCGGAGCTGCGCTCGTCGTTCGACAAGTACCGCACCGTCAGCCAGGCCTGCCGGGACGCCGGGGTCCATACCCAGGCGTGTCGCGTGGGCAGCACCCTGATCGTGCCGTTGCTGGGCTGGTATGACTATTCCTTCGGCCCGTTCAACGAGACGTTGCGAGCCAACTGGATGGACTTCAAGGCCTGCCAGTGGGACGGCCATGACGACGAGGCGGTGAGCCGGGCCTTCGATGAACTCAACCAGCAGCCCGATACGCGGGGAGCGCACCACATTGTGTCGTTCTCCCATTTCCTGCCCAGGATCGACCTGATGCCGGACGGCGTGCCGCTCCAGTACCGCTACCTGTATCCGGTGCTGGGCTCGGCGCGCCTCGAGCAGCAAGTGCGCCGGCTGGGGGCCCAGACCCATATCTATGGGCACAGCCACCTCAATCGCCGCGTCACCCTGGAGGGCGTGACCTATATCAACAATGCGTTTGGCTATCCATCGGAGCGGCATATCGCCAACAAGGCGTTGTTATGCCTGGGGGCACTGTGAGCACGCCCGACGCTCGACCCTTGCGGCTGGGATCCGGTGAGATCCATGTCTGGAGCGCCCGGGACCCGCAGATTGGCGACGCGGCGCTGCTGGCGGCGTATCGCTCCTGGCTGAGCGCCGAGGAAACCGAGCGCATGGCACGCTTGATGTTCGAGCACCACCGCCATCAGTACCTGGTCACACGGGCGCTGCTGCGCTCGACCTTGTCGCTGTATGCGCCATGGGTGGCGCCGCACCAATGGGTATTTGCCAGCAATGCCTGGGGCAAGCCGGCCATTGTCGCGCCCGCGGTGCCGATGGCGTTCAACCTGTCCCATACCGAGGGGTTGGTGACGTTGGCGCTGACCCTGGAAAACAGCGTTGGCATCGACGTGGAGTCACGGCAGCGGATGGCCGACGCGGACCTGGCCGAGCGATTTTTTTCCGCCCGCGAAGTCCACTACCTGTCCAGCCTGCCGGCAGCCGGGCGGGCTTCGGCGTTCATCAGCCTGTGGACCTTGAAGGAGGCCTATATCAAGGCATGCGGCCAAGGCTTGTCGATCCCCCTGGACAGTTTCTCCTTTGATCTGGCGACGCCGGGGCGGATCGGCTTTTCCTGCCAGGCGCTGGAGCCGCTCGAAGCGCGGGACTGGCGCTTCTGGCAGTGGGAAAGCGGGCCCTTTGTCCTGTCCCTGGGCTGCCGTCCGCAATCGCCACGCCCGCCCGGGATTGCCGTGCGCCTGTACGAAACGGTGCCCGGGCTGACCCATGGGCCAAGGGTTGCCGTCATGTGTCGGACGTCCGCCGCCGAAGGGCACCTCGTTCCCGTGTAACGTCCCTGGTAAACCCTCGCATAGCCAATCGCAATTACCCCTGGCTTTTCATCGCCAAATGGACGTATTGACCCGCTTGCCATGGCCTAGTATGGCGGCTGTAGGGCGTTTTAAAGCGGCTGGCGCACCGAGGTTAACCGGCCCGGTGCGCAGGCAGTCGGTTGTTCGGCCATCAGAAAAAGAACCGGTCGCGACACAGGTGTCCCCAAGGACAGAGGGACCGGTCTGCAGCACATGCAAGGAGCAGCGCATGACACCCGTGAAGCTGATGTTGAGCATTTTCCTTCCTTTGGTGCTGTTACAGGGCTGTAGCAGCGAGACGAAAAACCCCTGCGGCGACAAACCCGGCGAGCGACTCGACGAAGCCAAGTGCGTCGGCCGCGATGCCAGCAGCCTCAGAGGCGCCGACGAGGACTATTTCGCCGACATGGACTACGGCGTGTCCAGGCAACCGCAACTGCTGGTCGAGCGGCTGTCGCCCTTCATCCCCGGCATTACCGAACAGCAGGCGCTCCAGGCCTTCGCCCGTGGGCGCAACAACTGGATCGTCTGGACCGCCGGCAACGATGCGCTGTGGGACAAGCTCTCGCGCGACAGCGTCGGCAACCTGGACCTGCTCAAGAGCGTCTCCAACCACCCGAGCCTGAAATACAACCGCGATAAACGCTGGCAAGTGCTGGGGGTGGTCAACGAACCCTGCTACGTCAAGGGCGAGGGGCCGCGCGACGATCGCTACGGCCTGTGGCTGGACAAGCGCGACCCGTCCTGCGCCGCCGACCCTTTCGAGAACGAAACCAAGTACCCCGGGGTGAAGATCGGCGCCCGGGGCAAGAACCTGCCGGTGGGCTCCTATTACGGCTACGGCACCGGGATCGTCGGCCTGCGGCTGTTCCCCAACCCGGACTTCGACGAGCACGCGCAGAAGAAGTGGGACGCCAAGCGCTATTACGAAGACCCGGCCTATTATAACGACAGCAAGCTGGTGAAACCTTACCGGGTCGGCATGTCCTGTGGCTTCTGCCATGTCGGGCCTAACCCGACCAACCCGCCGGCCGACCCTGAACATCCGGCCTGGTCCAACCTCAACTCCAACCCCGGCGCGCAGTACTTCTGGGTCGACCGGATCTTCATGTGGAACCAGGACCCGAGCAGCTTCCCGTACCAGCTGTTCCACACCTCGAAACCGGGAGCGCTGGACACCTCGTTCGTCTCCACCGACTACATCAACAACCCGCGCACCATGAACGCAGTCTACAACCTCAAGGCGCGCATCGAGCTGGCCTCGAACCTGGGCAAGGAAAAACTCGCCGGCGGCAGGCTGAACAACCGCCAGTTCAACGAGGTGCCCGGCGTGCCGCCGGACAGCCCGCTGGCGCAGTTCTACAAAAAGCCTGACACGGTGTTCACCCCGCGGGTGCTCAAGGACGGCGCCGACTCGGTGGGCGCGCTCGGGGCCTTGAACCGGGTGTTCATCAATATCGGCCTGTACAGCGAGGAATGGACCACCCACTTCCGGCCGCTGATCGGCGGCAAGCCGATCACCCCGTTCCGCATTGACGTGGCGCGCAAGAACTCCTCCTACTGGAACGCCAACGAGGCGCAGACCCCGGACCTGGCGTTGTTCTTCCTGGCCTCGGCGACCCCGGACTACCTGAAGAACGCCCCCGGTGGCACGGCACACCTGAGCGAACCGGCGGCGGTACTGGAGCGCGGCAAGGAAGTCTTCGCCGACACCTGCGCCCGTTGCCACTCCAGCAAACTGCCGGAAAAGGCCTGGACCTTCTTTCCCGACCATGGCTGCGTGAACGACGGTTACCTCAAGTGCTGGAACAATTACTGGACCTGGAGCAAGACGCCGGAGTTCAAGACGGCGATGCGCGCCATCGTCAAGGATGAGAAGTTCCTGACCGACAACTTCCTCTCCACCGAACTGCGGGTGCCGGTCACCCTGACCGAAACCAACGCCTGCAGCCCGCTGGCGACCAACGCCCTGGGCGGCAATATCTGGGACAACTTCTCCTCGGAGTCGTACAAGCAGTTGCCGGCGGTAGGCTCGGTGCTGGTGCAGAACCCTTACACCGGCGAGCCCTGGGAATACGCGATGCCGGCGGGCGGACGTGGTTATACGCGGCCGGCGTCGCTGGTCAGTGTGTGGTCCACCGCGCCGCTGCTGCTGAACAACCGCCTGGGGCAATTCCACTGGAAAGGCGGGGTGGAGGACCGCATGGCGTCCTTCGACAGCGCGATCGAGATGCTGCTGTGGCCGGAAAACCGCACCGGCGACTTCCAGGTCATGACCCGCTCCGGCAAGAGCCATAGGGGTACCGTCGACGTTACCAGTGAAACCAGCTACCTGCGGGTCAGCAGCGGTTATCTGCCAACCTTCCTGCAAAAACTCGAAGGCCTGTTCGGCCGCTGGCTGCCGTGGCTGTTCGGCGAGGATGGCATCCAGCTCGGGCCGATCCCGCAAGGCACGCCGGTGAGCCTGCTGTCCAACATCGACCTGGAGAAACGCGACCAGGTGCTGGACCTGCTGCTGAAGATCAAGCACGACCTCAAGCAACTGCCGGCCGGCGCCACCGACGAGGAAGCCCGCAAGGTCTTCGCCGGCCTGGTCAAGCCGCTGCTGCAGGTGAGCAAGTGCCCGGACTTCGTGGTGGACAAGGGGCATTACTTCGGCACCAGTTTCCTCAAGGAGGAGCCGGGCCTGAGTGACGCAGACAAACGAGCCTTGATCGCCCTGCTGAAAACTTTCTAGGTGGCCAGCGATGAACAACGAAACGGATTACGAGTACATCGTGGTGGGCTCCGGGGCAGGGGGCGGCACCGTCGCCGCCCGCCTGGCCGAACAGGGCCGCAAGGTGCTGGTGCTGGAATCGGGCAGCGACCCGGCGGCGGCGGACACCACCGCCCCGCGGCTGCCGGAGGAGTACGAAGTGCCGGCGTTCCACCCGCGCTCCACCGAGAACGATGCGATGCGCTGGGACTTCTTCGTCCGCCACTACAGCAACGACGCCCGCCAGTTGCAGGACCCCAAGTTCACCCGGACCTTCCAGGGCGAGAACGTCGACGGGGTGCTGTACCCGCGGGCCAGTTGCCTGGGCGGCTGCACCGCGCACAACGCGATGATCACCGTCTACCCGCACAACCAGGACTGGGACCATATCGCGCAGATCACCGGCGACCCGTCGTGGAACGCCAGTGCCATGCGCGAGCACTTCCAGCGCCTGGAGAACTGCCATCACCGGCCGTTCCAGCGGTTTCTCTCCTGGTTCGGCATCAACCCGTCGCGGCATGGTTTCAAGGGCTGGCTGCACGTGGAAAAGGCCGTGCCGGAAGCGGTGATCGACGACCTGTCGCTGGTGCGCTCGATCGTCAAGTCCGCCGAGCAGGCGTTCAAGACCCTGGGCGAAACCCTCAAGCGCATCGGCTGGCAACTGCAGGGCGTGGGCGACCCCAACGACTGGCGGCTGGTGCGCGAGGAAGCCATCGGCCTGCGCTATCCGCCGCTGACCACCCGGCACCACCATCGCCACGGGACCCGCGAACGCCTGCTGGATGTGCAAAAGCGCCACCCGGACAACCTGCACATCGAGCTGGACGCGCTGGTGACCCGGGTGCTGCTTGATGACCAGCAGCGCGCCTATGGCGTGGAGTACATCAAGGGCGCGCGGCTGTACCGGGCCTGCACCTTGCCGCGCAATGCCGCCGGTGAACTGCGCCAGGTGCACGCCAGCCGCGAAGTGATACTCGCCGGCGGTGCCTTCAACACCCCGCAACTGCTGATGCTCTCCGGCATCGGCCCACGCGAAACCCTGGAAGCCAAGGACATCCCGGTGCGAGTCGAGTTGCCGGGCGTAGGGCGCAACCTGCAGGACCGCTACGAGGTCGGGGTGGTCAACCGGATGAACTTCGAGCACTGGGAAGTGCTCAAGGACGCGCGCTACGCCAAGGGCGATCCGCAGTACGAGGAGTGGGCCAAGGGCAAGGTCGGGGTCTACAGCACCAACGGCGCGGTCCTGGCGATCATCAAGAAATCCCTGAAACAACGGCCGCTGCCGGACCTGTTCTGCTTCTCCCTGCTGGCGCTGTTTCGCGGCTATTTCCCCGGCTACTCGAAGCTGATCGTCGAGCACCTGAACTACCTGACCTGGGCCATACTCAAGGCCCATACCAACAACAACGCCGGCTACGTCACCCTGCGTTCGAAAGACCCGGCCGACACCCCGCTGATCAACTTTCATTACTTCGAGGAGGGCAGCGACACCCAGGGCGAAGACCTGCAATCGGTGGTGGAGGGCATCAAGTTCGTGCGCAACCTGGCCCAGCCGCTGAAAGACGCCGGGCTGATCGCCAGCGAGGAACTGCCCGGCGATGCGGTACAGACCGACGAACAGCTCAGGACCTTCGTCATGAACCAGGCCTGGGGCCACCACGCCTCCTGCACCTGCCCGATCGGCGCCGACGACGACCCGATGGCGGTGCTCGACAGCGCCTTCCGCGTGCGCGGCGTGAGCAACCTGCGGGTGGTGGACGCCTCGATCTTCCCGAAAATCCCCGGCTTCTTCATCGTCACTTCGATCTATGTGGCGGCGGAGAAAGCGGCGCAGGTGATCCTGCAGGATGCGGCCGCGGTACGGGCGCAGGCAGTGCGGGGGGCAGGGCAGGCTACGGCCAGTGCGGACAGGGCGACCACGGTGGAGGCGATGGTTGCGTCGAGACGGTGAGTGAGGGGAGGGGGCTGAGTGGTTGAGAAGCTCGGCCTTGCTCTGGAACCTATCTGACCGTCGGAGGCCAATACCCGAAGCGCTTCTGGAAGCGCTCGGCGAAACGCGCTTGGCAGAGATAGTTGCGGGTCTCGGCGATGCGGGTGATGGTCCGGTCGGTGCTTTGGATCAGCGTCAACGCCAGAAGCCGGGCGGCTATCGGGAGTCGGTTCATCCGTTGCGGCGGGCGCCGGAGAGTTTCTGAGCGGCGTCTGCGCAGCGCGGCGAATTCCCCGACGGCGTGATCGCGGTTCTATTCCTCGGGAGGGCAGACCGGGTCCTCCGGCACGCCCGGCAGGCCTTGCAGCCCTTCGACTACTTCTATCGCGCCAGCTTGGGTCGCCGCCGTGAGCAGCGCTTGCGCTGAGTCGAGGAACTGGCGCGGAACAGAAACGCTCAGACGCTGCCTGGATTGGCTCCAGCCCTTCTGCGACGGGCGGTCGAGGTGGAACGGAATACCTTTTGCCGAGAGCAGGGTTGAGATGAGGCGTTCATTCTCATCTGAATTTCGATAGTCCAGGATGCTGATGTCGTCGGGCAGCAATTGCTCGCGGCGCAGGCTCGGGCCGCGATATTGCAGCAGTTTCACCAGGTCGTAGGGCGTTGCCGAAGCGCTGTGGCCCGATGGTGGATCCGAATCGTTCATCTGCGAGCTCCCGAGAGGCGGCGGCCGTTCGCCGGCTGAGGTTTCGCCCGCGAGCAGTGCCGTTGCGCAGGCTGGCCATGCGCAAGCCAGGTTATTTACAGGCAATCTGTTGCTGGCAATCGGTTTCGAGGTGTCAGCTTTCAAGGTAGCAGCTTTCAAGACAGGAGCTTTCGAGGCGCCAGACCAGCCCCAGGTTCAGAGTGTCCCGGCACGCCTACACGCACCGCTTGAACGCTATTTCCCCAGGCACGTTGCCGCCCTGGACAAAGCGAGGGCTGCCGTCGCCGTCGGCGGCGGTCACGTTGTTGACGTTGCTGGTGACCGTAACGGTGGGCGCTCCCAGCGCCGGCGTCAGGGTTGCCGACCAGTCCAGGTTCCAATCGATATGGTGCAGGGCGCGCACGCAGCCGCTCGAGCGATGTTGCACCACGACCCAGATGCGGAACTCGTCGTTCATGCGCATGCGGGTCATGGTTTGCGCCGGCAACCCCGCGACGGCGCAGGACGGGTTGTCGTTGAGGTTGACGAAGGCTCCGTCACCGGGCACGTCCGGCCAGGTGAGCGTCGTGGTGGCGCCGGCGGCGGTGAAGTCCTCGACGATACCCGCGCCGGGGTTGGTGACGAAAATGGGATGGTAATCGTTCGGCGCGCCATCCTTGATCGGCAGTGTCGGCACGATGGTGGCCACGGCGCCGCCACCGCTGTAGTTCGCGATGCGGCTGCTGTTCAAGAGCGTTTGCGTGAACCCGATGCGGAACTGTTGGGCGGTGGCATCGTTCGGTGCGGTAATGGTGATGTCCGGGTGGTAAGTGACGGGCGTAAGCCCACGCATCCGCAGGAACTGACGCCCGCCCGCGGTCGCGACGCGGATATCGGCCGGCATGGCCACGCCACTGGCGACCTGATTGGCGAGCGCGAACGTCACCCCGGTGAAGCGGGCATCGCAATCCGTGGCCGCCAGTGGTGCCGGCACCGGGCCGGTGATCGCCGGCGGGCGCGCGGTCGGTCGCGATACGTCGTGGGTGTCGAGCAGCCCCATGGTTTCGGGACCGACAATGCCGTCGATGTCGACCGCGCCGGCGTCGCGCTGGAATTGTGTTACCGCGGCTTCCGTTTCCGCGCCAAAATCGCCGTCCATGCGCCCTGGCAGCAGGCGCGACACGCTTAGCGGCAGGGCATAGCCCATATCGCGCAGCGATTCCTGGACCCGGCGCACCGGTTCGCCCTTGGCCCCGCGACGCAGCAGGACTTCATCGTCAAATGCCGCCTCCAGGGTCACGTTGCCAGAAAAGCGCGGCGCCGCCAGGTCATGGCCGTCGCCCAGGGTGCGTTGTATCTGGCGGGCGGCGGTCGGGTTTGCGCCGGTCTGCTGCACCACGTGCGTCAGCTCGTGCGCGAGCAAGTGCTGGCCCGATTCGCTGCGCGGCGCGTAACGCTGCGAGCGAAAGGCGATATGCGAGCCGAAGGTGAAGGCCTCGGCGTTGATGCTGCGCGCCAGACGGTCGGCGTTTGCGTCGGCATGGATGCGTACGTTGGCGAAATCGTTGCCGAAGCGCGGTTCGAAAAACTGGCGCTCCTCGCGGGACAGGGCTGTGCCGCCCTGCGGCAATTTGTCGAACTCCGCTTCCAGCGTCCCCCCCGGCCCTTGGTTCGGCGCCTGGGTACTGGCCGCGCGCCGGGCAAGGTGAGACAGGGCGCCTCGCTCGTCGCCGAACCACTCGGGTTCGAGCGGATCGGACTGGTCCGTGGACCACATGGACAGCCCTTGGTTTTGTTCATTCAGCGCGGGCATTCGCTGAATCGAGGGTGCTTGTCGCGCTGGCGAACCGTGGTTGGCCGTCGTGGGGTCCGGCATGCGCATGACGGTTTGCGCGACATGCTCCGCTTCCCGTTCGAAGGCGTCTCCCGGTTCGCTGATGCTGAGCCTGGCTTGGACACGTTTGGCTTGGCAATGCGGACAGCTGCCGCCACAGGCGCAAGCCGCTTTGCGTGGTATGGCGGACCTCGATGCGGGCAGCGCTGGCGCAGCGCGCGTGGCCGGCGCCTGGTGCGGGGCCGGCTTGCCGGGTTTGTGGGCTTGCGTGAACATAGCGATTCTCCTCGCCAGGGGCCGGCGATGGTTGCCGGCCCGGGCGGTGGTCATGTCCCGTTACTTGGCTTTCTTCGGCGTGCTCTTTTTGCCGGCCGGCGGGTGGCGGGGGGGTGTCGCGGGCTTCGGCGGTGCCGGCGGCTCGGGCGGGGTCGATCCGAGCAGGCGCTTGGCCATGGTGATCAGTTTTTGCGCCAGTTCCTCACTGCCGAGGATCCTGGCCAGGGTATTCGGGTCGGTCTCCAGGATGCCCTCCACGTCGACAATGCGGGCGGCCTTCAGTTGCTTGCGCGTTGTCTCGTCGAGATCGAGTTGTTCGAGGGTGGTGCGTCCCGGCTGCGCAGGTGGCGCTGTCCAATAGATCAGCGTGCCGCCGACCGCCACCGACCTGGGCACCACGCGCACTGGCACCACCAGCGTGGTTTGCAGTCGGGCGTCGGGCGCGAAGCGCAGCACGGCCTTGTCCAGCAGCAGCTCCTTGCCGGCGAGGTCCAGCACGCGGGCGAAGAGCTTGCCTTCCTTGGCCAGCGCTGCGGTGCGCGATTCATCGTAGGTGGCGCTGAAGAACCCCGTGGCATCGCTGCGCCCAACGCTCTCGACACGGCTGCCGTCGGCCCTCGCCAGCTCGATCAGGTGTTCCGACAGGCCCTGGCCGCGGTCGTTGATGAAGCGGCCGCTCAGGGTCGATCCGCCCGCGGGCGCCGACGGCGCCGAGACACTGAGGGTTTGCGCGCTGACCCGCAGAATCCGGTTGACCCGCGCGCCGGCCTGGCCTTGCGCCACGAGCGCCAGCGTGGTCGGATGCTCGGCGCCGCGCTTGAACGCCATGCGTGCCGCCTCGACCTGGTAGGCCCTGGTGGTGGCGACCTGGGTGGCGTTGACATGGCTGATGGCCGTGGCCATGTTCTGGTGCATCAGCGTCGTCAGTTCGTCCGGGCTGAAGGACTCCTGGGACAGCGTGCCGCCAAGCTGCTCGGCGTTGGCTGCCAGCACACTGGCGAGGAATCGCCAGAGGCCCGAGGGTTGCGCAAACATCCGGCTGCAGGCTTCGGCGTCCAGCACCTGGTTGGGTTGGTCCACCGTCGGTAGTGGGTTGGCCCCGGCGATCGGCCGCGCAACGATGCAGTGGTCGGCCTGATTCAGCGCCGTCATGTTCATGCGGATCGCCATCGACAGCAGCGAGATCGTCCGCGTGGCGTCTTCGCGCAAGCGCGAGGCTGTCGCGCGCAGGCTGTCGGCTATCAGCACGGCGTTGGCGAAGAAGGGGTCGCTCCGGTAGACCGCCGTGGTGTTCGAGGCATAACCCAGGTCGTCGATGGACAGCAGCGCCTGCGAGGTGATTGAGCGGTTGACCAGACCCAGGCGTACATAGTTGTCGTCGAACAGCGTCTCGCCGCCGGGCAACGCCTGCTCGGCAACCCCGGCAAAGCGCCCCTTGCCGGTACTGGCGCCGGGCTCGAACGCTAGGTACGCGCCGAACCTGCGGGCCAGCAGGTGGTGGATGCCGCCGAGATTGAGGATCAACACGCCGCCCACGGCGGTGTCGAGGAAGCCGAACAGGCCGCTGAACTCACTGTTGAAGTGGTTGTTGGCCACCGACACCGGGCCGAACGTGAAGGCGCTCAGCGCACGGCCGGCCGGTTGGTCGATGCGGTTGTCGTGCATGCGCAACGCGGTGTTGCGGCCACTGGAGGTGGAGAGCCGGCGGGTGATCGCGCCGGCGAAGCGGACGTAGATGCCGCCACGGATGCCGGCGTTGCGGTTGTTCTCGAAGTCCGCCGTGGTCGCGCCGTTGGCGGCGAGCACGTTGTCGGTGATCTCCAGGTTGTCGCCGTAGCCGACGAAGACTCCGCAGGCCGGGTCGGCGGCGCGGGGGCCGTTTTCATAGATGTGGTTGGCGCTGATCCGCGCCGATTCGACGATGGCCAGCGAGATGCCGCCGCGACCTATGAACTGCGCCTCGGCCAGCAGCGCCTCGGTGAACGGGTTGAGCAAGTTGTGGTGCAGGCGGTTGTTGAGGATCACCAGGTCGCGCACCGGGTCGGTCGAGCGCAGTAGCGGCGTCAGCGCGAGATTGAGCAGCGCCGCGTCGATGTAGGCGAGCAGCGCGGCCTTGGGGTCATTGCTAGGGATCGCCCGGGCCTGGCCTTTGAGGTCGGCGCCGGGGCGTGGCGCGAAGCCGATGCCCGACAGGCCCATCATCGAGATGTCGTTGGCCTCGATGGTGATTTCATGGAGGAAGCCGCGCGCGGCCGTCCTGTCGCGCGCGGCGAGGGTGACGGCGTTGACCAGCACGCCTTCGTCCCGCGCCTCTGTGATACGCAGCACCCTATAGGGCGGCGACACGTCCAGCCGGTAGGCTCCGGGTGCGGCCTGGATACTGGCCATGCCTTGCGCGTCGCTGCGGTCGGTGGCGATTTCCTCGGCTTCCAGGTACAGGTCGACGTCGGGCAGCGGCCGGCCTTGCTCGTCCTGCACCAGGGCGAGGAACTGCCCGTTGGCGGTGAGATTCACCGCCGCGGGGGCCGTGGCCGGATTGTCGACTGCCGTGACGCGCGGTGGCTCGCTCGGCGGAGCGGGCGGGACGTCCGCCGGGTCCAGGTCGCCGCCCAGCGTGATGCCATTGCCGGCGCCGCCGGCGATAGAGTTCTCCAGGATGCGCACCCGCTCTGAACCGGCGCGTACATGGATACCGCAAATGGCGCGATAGGGTTGCTTGGGCGCCAGTTGCGCGACGAGGAAGGTCCAGGCCGCGAACGCGTACTGCTGCACCAGTATCGGGAACAGGTAGAGGATTTGGGGGCGCGCGCAGGGGTCGGCCGGGTCGCGTGTCGGGTCGTCGTCGGGTTCGTCCGGCGCATCGGGTGTCGGGTCGACGAAGGGCAATAGCAACAGGGTGTTGCGCTCGATCAGCACGTCGTCGGCAAGCACCGAGATCGTCG
The DNA here is from genome assembly GCF_900215185.1 of Pseudomonas sp. LAMO17WK12:I10. NCBI lineage: Bacteria > Pseudomonadati > Pseudomonadota > Gammaproteobacteria > Pseudomonadales > Pseudomonadaceae > Pseudomonas > Pseudomonas sp. LAMO17WK12:I10. The sequence continues at coordinate 166,063 of NZ_OBDX01000011.1, forward strand.
CACGGCCATCGACCGTGTCCAGCAGGTGCAGGCGATTACCGACGATTGCCAGATCGGCGGCGTTGCTGACACGGACCGCGTTGGTGCGCGCGATCATGCGGTTGTCGTGCAGGCGCAGATGCTGGCAGCTGTGTTCAGCGCTGCCGTCGATGCGCACCGCGATACCGTCGTAGGTCAGCAGGTCGAGATCGCAGACCTCGATGCCGATGCAGTCGACGAAATGCAGGATGGGTTGCCCGCGCGTCTCGGTGTGCGGCAGCACCAGCGTGCGCCAGGTGCAGCCGTGAATCTTGACGTTGCGGCGGCCTTCCAGGCGCAGGTTGGCGCGGTGCAATCCGGGCAGCAGGCACAGCTCGCCGCCGGCTGCCGGCAGGTGGGCGGCGGCCTCTTCCAGCGAGTTGAAATCGCCGAAGCTGGACAGCCCGTCGCCGACCAGGAAGGTGCAGCAGATCTTCTGGTTGGTCAGCGGGCGAAAGCGCTTGCGGCAGTCTTCGATGCTGCCGCCGAGCTCGGTGTCGCCCTGCGCGGTCCAGTTGATTTCGGCCAGTGGCACGCGGTGGTAGACGATGCCGGTGGGCGGCGCGGCGTCGATCAGCACCTGCGGATTGGCGATTTCGCCGGCGCGTACCTTGAAGGTCCAGTAGTCGCCCGGCTGGTAGTTGCCGGCGGCCGGCGCGTCGAAGGCGAGGCGGATGCCGTCGCGCAGCTCGACCGGGTTGGCGACGTCGGGGAAGGCCGAGACATCGGCGATGCCGTTCCACAGGCGCAAGAACACCGAGTCGGTGGTCGCGGGCAGCGTGCCGAAGCTGGCCGGTGCGGCGAGTTCCAGGTCGTGGTCGGTGTTGAGGGTGGCGGTGCTGCCGTATACCACTGTCCAGGCACCGATCAACGTGTCGTATTGCAGCGCTTCGAGGTAGAACTCGGTGAGACCCGAGTTGACGATGGCCGTGCGGCCGGCGTCGATGATCACGCGGTCGGGATCGCTCGTCAAGTCGAAGCGCCCACGGCCGGCCAGGCCGCCGTTCCACTGGCTCCACTTGAAGCGTGCCGGCGTTGCGGGCGGCATATCGGCGATCTCGATGCGGTACAGGCAGTGCTCGAAGCCTATGTAGCCACCGCCGCCGACCACCGGGCAGTCGCCGACTATGGCCTGCACCGGCACCAGCGATGCGCTGAGCCGGCCTTTGGCCGATGGGTCGTCGCCGAGCTTGGCGATGCTGCTGCGGCAGTCTTCGCCCGCGGCCAGGCGCAGCAGGCGGAGGCGGAAGTTGACGAAGGCGCGCTCGCAGGTATCCGGCCCGCCCAGCGCGGGCTCGATCAGCCGCTGCGGGTACTGGAAGCCGTGCAGGGCCTCTTCCGAAACCTCCAGGATCACTGCGTCGCGGGTGCCGTCGGCGATTTGTTGCGGTGTGGGCAGCGGGTCGGCCAGCGGCGGGCCGAAGTAAGCCGCGAGGCGCGCCACCGGTGCCAGCGGATCGGGCGGCTCGCCGGCCAGGTGAGTGAGGATGCCATCGGCCCAGGCGCGGCCGGGGCGCAGCCTCACCCGCACCGCGCCGTCGATCAGCGCCGCCGATTCGACCCGAAAACCCTGCGGCTCGGCGGCTGGCACCGCGCAGACACCGGCGCCGATAATGTCGCGCCCGGCTTGGCCGTGCCAACCCAGTTCGAGCAGTTCGCCCTCGCTCAGGTCGGCATCGGTGGTCACGCGGCCTTGCTGGTGCAGCACGCCGCTGAGGTTGCGCAGCACGCCGTCGGCGGGTGGGTTCACCCCGCGCTCGTGTTCGTGGGGGTCGAAGTTCAATACCGAGAAGTCGCCTTGCATGGCTTTCCCTTCCTTATGTCACTGGCACGATCAGCGGTCTCACGCCCACTGGCATGAACTCGTGTAGCCGCACGTGCAGATTGGTCCATTTGTGTGTTTCGAGGAGAAAACCGAAGGCGCCCATTGCATCGTCGTCAGGCCCGAGTTCGCGCACCCGGCGGTCGGTCTCGCGCCGCAGTTGCGCATAACCCGGGTCGTGGAAGCGTTCGGAGGTGAAGACCATGCGCGCGTCCGGCGCATGCACACAGAAGTGGTTGGGCGGCAGGCGGTCGCCGTCGCCGCTGAACGCGCTCCACTTGATGCAGCCGCGCTGGTTGTCCAGCACCTCGAAGCGCTGCGTGAAGAGGCCGCCCAAGCCGCCGGCCTCGGCCACGCGTATCGGGCCGAAACAGGTGAGACCGTCGAAGTCGAGTGCGGCCGCCCAGCCGTTCACCGGGTCGCTGGCGGCGGCGATGGCGAACAGTCCCGTTGCTGCGTCGTTGAGGCCCAGCCCGGCGTCGACGATGCTGTCCTGGATGTCGAGCCGGTAGCGCTCGTCGAGGGCCATGCTGCCAGTGATCGAACGCTGGATCACGATATCGGGGGTGGGCACGAAGGCGGCGACGTCGTCCGGGTCGCTGAAGCCATAACCGTCGACCAGCCGCAGCGCCGGCTGCATGGGGGCGCGGTTGCCGTCGCGCAGGCTGTGGCCGCCCGGCGCGAGCGTGCAGCCGATAATCTCCAGGCGCGCCACCGCGGCGCGGTCGATCAGCGCCTGGCCAGCGGGGAAGGGCGCGTCCTGGTCCGGCGCGATGTACAGGCCTTCGAGCCGTACCTGGGGTTCGAAAGGCGTGGCTGAGCCGGCGGCGACCGGGCGCAGCGACAAGGGTTGCGCCAGTAACAGGATGGGTCGGTGATCGCCGGCGGCGCGAATCGTCAGTGACTGCGCCAGGCGCAACGACAGGGTGCCGTCGGTGGCGGTGCCGGGCAGCAGCGACAGGTCGATGCGGTGCACCAGGCTGTCGTGAATCTCGATGACCACGGGCGCGGCCACGGCGGCCAGGCCGTCCAGCGCCGCTTGCAGTGTGATGCCGCCGCCGACCTCACCGACGTGGCGCAGCTCCACCGTGGGCGCGAGCGCCGGGAAGTGCCGCGTCAGCGGATGCGCGCCCACAGGCCCGGCGGCGCCGTAGGTGAAGCTGGTGAACAGGCGCGAGACGAGGCTGCCGTTCTCCGACACGATCAGCTCAGCGGCCTGCGCCGCCGTCTCCAGTCCGACCAGCACACGGCCGATGTCGGGGTCGATGACGATCTCGCCGCTGCGCAGCGGCCGGCGCAGGCCGCTTTCCCAGGCACAGAGGTTGTCGCCACGGAACAGCCACTGCCATTCGCTGAGCGGCGCCGGCGGCACCAGCAGGGGCGCCAGGGTGTGCGGCATGAACAGGTGCAGGCCGACGTCACCGAGGTCAAAGCCGCTCGGCGGCGCGGTTGCGGCGTTGTAGAAGTCGACCTGCACATAGGCCTCGGGATGGCCCGAAGGTGCATGACTGGTCAAGCGCGCATCGAGCATTGGCCCCGGCACGGCGTCGGCCTCGGTCAGCGGCGAGACCACGCCTCCCGAGGTGCCCGCGCGCAGGAACCCGGGGCGGCTGGTATTGAATAGGCGCACCGGGATGTCCAGCGGATGCAGGTCGAAGCGCAGCGCGAACCGCGCCAGGTCCGCGGGCTGAGGGCCGAGGTCGATGCTCGCCTTGGCCAGCGGCAGGACCCGCGGCAGCCGATAGGCCGCGAGCCGCCAGAGGAAAATCGCCAGGTTGGGCAGGTTGACATGGCGGGTATCGTCGAACGCGGGTTTCACATCGGCGGTGTAGGCGAAGTGGTCGAACGGGGTGCCGAGTAACGTCAGTGCGGCGGGGTCGCGGATCGGCGCGGTGCCGCTACGCGGCACATGGAAGCGGGTCAGCCCGGGGGCCGCGTAGGGTGGCTCGCCGCCGGCATCGGGCCGCGGGTGGTTCAGGTGCTGGGTCCAGCCGAGGTTGGCCCGCAGCTCGACGCCACGGCAGGCCCAGCCGGTGAGGTTGACCGCCAGGCGCTCCATCGCCCCCAGGGTGCCCTTGCGCCGGCGCAGCGCGATGGTGTCGGCGACATCGGCGCGCAAGGTGCGCGGCTCGCCCTTCAGGTGCGTGGTGCCGAGCAGATCCGCGAGGTAGGCAATCACCCAGTCGTCGCAGGTGTCGATGAACAGGTCCTGGTAAAGCTGCGCAATGTCTTGGTGCAGGGCGCCGAACGGCCCTTCGATAGCGCCCAGATAGGCGCGCAGCTGGTTCGGCGGCGCGACTTCGGCGTCGCGCGTGCGATAGATCTCGGGCAGGCGCTCGAACAGCGGGACCCTGGGCGGATTCATGCGTATTCTCCCGCGCAAGGTTCGGCCACCGAGGTCAGCGTCAAATGCTGCGTGGCGAGTTGCAGCAGCTCATGCGGGCTGCACGGCAGCACTTGAGCCTGTGCCCGTGGCGTCGCCGGCAATGGCAGGGTCTGGGGATCGCCCACCCCGGCCGCGAACAGCCCGAGCGCCGAGAGCTTGCACCAGAGCACCCCCGGCACCTGCTGCAAGCGGCCTTCGATGCGGCTGGCGTACTCGTGCTCGCCCAGGCGGCGTGCCCGCAGGCCGAACAGGCCGCTGCGTTCGTTAGCGGCATCGCCGGCCAGGCCGAGGGCGGCGCGCAGGTCGGCCTCGACGTCCTGCTGCCGGTAGCCCGGGTCGCGGGCATAGCTGAGGTCGATGAAGGCATAGCGCGCCAGCGCCTGCTGCACCACCAGGGCAAAGCGATCCGGCCCACGGCAGCGCTGCGCATGCGCCAGCGTCGCCCGCACCGCGCTGAACTCGGCCTCGCGCCCGGCTTCCAGCAGCACGCGCAGGATCACCGCCGGCACGCCGGCATGCAGGTCCCAGGCGGCGGCCGCGGTGACCACGCCGGGCACCCCCAGGGTCTCGGCCTCGTAGTCGCGGATGCTGACCAGCCGCCCCAGGCTCTGCACCTTGCCCGGCGCCGCTTCGCGCGCCTTCTCGGGGGCCTCCGGCGCGGCGCCGCCGGACACCAGGCCGGCCAGCGACAGCCTGTCGAAGCCCGGCGGCCGCTCGCTCGTGGTGGGCGTGGCCCCGGGCTTGATCGCGCCGTGCGCGCCGACGCCACTGCGGTAGACGGCGACGACGTTTTGCAACCCGGACGGCAAGCGCGCCCCGGTCTCGCCGTCGCCGAACTGCACGAAACTCTGGCCTTGGGCATTTTCCCGGACGATATAAATCTGTTCCTGCGCGCCATGGCCATAGAAGGCATCGACGCGTGTCCAGCGGCGGCCGTCGACCCACACCTGGAGTTCAGGTGTCTGCGCTGGGAGGCCGCCTGCGTAGATAAAGTAAGTCAGTGGTGATTTTGGCAGCACGAAGGTCTGCCATGCCTGGCGGTGGTCGCCGTTGCCGAGTACCGCGTCGCGCTCGGCCTTGCCTTGCGAGGCATCGACCAGGTTGCCGAACACCGTGACGCTGGGCTCGGCCTCGTCGAAGTCGGCACGGGTGAAGGGCGAGGGCGGCCGGTCGAAGTTCAGCGACCACAGCTTCGCGATGTCCGGCGTTGACGCGGCGAAGCTGGCCGCGTTGCTGGTGCAAAGCAACTCAACGCTGCGCCCGTCGGGATGGGTCAGGTACAGCCGCCGCCCTGCCAGTACCCTGGCCTGCGCCGCGGTGCCGTAGAAACGCAGCGCGCCGGTGCCGCTGGCGAAGGCGTTGCCCGAGGGATTGCTGACCGGCTTCAGGGCGAGCGGCGGGCTCGTCACCTCATGGATGAGGTAGGCGCGCACATCGCTGGAGGGCGAGCCAGGCATCACATGCTTGACCAGCGGCTGGTCCAGAGTCAGCAGCGTGCTCGCGCCGTTGAGGTTGCCGAAACCGATCGTGCGGGTTTGCACTTCGACGATACGGCGCACGACGCTCAAGGCCACAGGTGCGGTGACGCTGCTCGTGCCGACGCGGGTTTGCACTATGACCCGGGTGCCCGCTTGCAGGTCGTTGATTGGCCCATCCAGGGGGATTGAGGTTGCCGTGAGTTCGATCGAGGCGCTGGTATTGCTGCAATCGTGGTTGGCATAAACGTGCCGCTCGAAGTAAGTCTGGGACTCCAGCGCGCCGACGATTTCGCTGCTGTTCTTCTTGCTGGTCACCGTTCTGGCCGGTGCGTTGTGGCCAAAATGGCGGAATGAGCGATTGACCCGGTAGGCCGCCACCGGTTGGTTCCAGGCCTGCAGGATGGGGGTGTCGAGGTCGACGATGATGCGCCCGAGCAGGCGCGTGAGCTGCTTGACCTTGACCACCTGCGTGGCCTGCTGCTGGGTCAGGGTCGAGCCGCTGGAGGTCCAGCCCGGTTCCGGCGCTTGCAGCAGCAGGCGGTCGCCGACCTTGAGCTCGAAGGCGGCGAGGCTGGCGGTGTCGCTGGCGCCGTCCACGCCGACAATTTCGAACGAGGTAGCGCCCGCGCCCAGCGTGCCGGCATAGGCCCGCGGACGGTACAGGTTGAAGCGGCCGAGGTGCGGCCAGGTGCTGAGTCCGGCATCGGTCTGGAAGTCAGCGGGGGCCGCCAGGTCTGCAAGCTCGACCTTGACCGCAAACCCCGCGTGAAGGGTCACCGGCTTGTCGCCGCGCGCCTCGAAAGCCAGCGTGGCGCGCCCGCCGATGCCCGGAACGAGGCGGTAGCCGGTAAGGCGCACCAGCTCGGCGACGCTCTCGCGCCAGGCGGCGGTGCGCAGATAAGCCTCGTTTGCATAGTGCTCCTGGTAGAAGCTGAGGATGTCGCCGAGGAGGGCGGCGCCTTGCAGCAGCGCGATGCCGGGGTCGTCGGCTTCGCGATGGGTCCAGGCGGCGAGCTCGGGCGCGGCGTCGATGCCGCGCGTCATCGCTTCCACGAAGTCGACGTAGCGGCCGATGCGGTAGGCGATGCGCGGCAGCCCGGGGCGGTTGTCGGCGCGCCGGGGGAAGACAAAGGGGTCGGTGATCAGCGGGTTGCAAGGCATCATCGTCTCCCGCCCTGGACGTCGAAGCGGATCAAGCCGCGTTCGAGGTGGTCAGGGTCGTTGGCCAGCAGCAGGACTTCGTCGAAACCGATCTCCAGCACCTCGGCACCGGGCACGCCTGGCTGCGGGGCCGAGAAGCGCTTCATGCTGATGCTCACCCCATGCTCGATGCCGGCGATTGCCTGGATGCGGCCCTCGATAAGGCTGCGGTGCAGGGCCTGGCCGAATGTCCATTGATCGGGGTGGAAGAAGCCGCGCCGACCGTCCGAGGTCCAGCCGTTGGAAAACTCCTGCTCCAGCACAAAGCGCAGGTCTTCGCGCCAGTAGGCTTCGGCGGCGCAGACCACCACGCGGATTTCCAGCGGCACGTAGCGCGGCGGGCGCAGTTCGAGGTCCTCGCCGATCAGGCGTACCGCTTCGAGGTGGTCGGCAATGCGCGGGCGCAATTCAGCCCATAGCGCGTCCGAACGCTCATCGCCCAGCGCGGTGAAGCCGAGCGGGTCGATGGCGATGCGTACCGTGCGCCAGCTGCCCGTCCAAGCGTAACGTGCCACCGCGCGCGCGACACCCGGCACTTCTTCGGCGCGTTGCACATAGTCCGCCAGCGTCACCGCCCGCAACTGCCGGGCGCGGAAGGCTTCGGGTGCGTTGCGGCGGATGCGCTCGAGCGGTTCCGGGTCGCGCCCGTCGGTGACGTCGAAGGGGTTGGTCGCCGCGACTATCGCCGCGCCCAGGGCCCCGGTTAGTGGCTGGACGTTGACCAGTTGGTCCGCGCCGATGTTGCCGGTGTGGCCGCCGCCGACCTGGTACTCGGCATGCACCTGCGCATCGTTCGGCAGCAGGCGCCCGTTGCCGCCGTTACCGAAGCGCAGCACGCTGCGCCGCTGCTCGTCGGTCTCGACCATGTAGTGGTCGCCGTTCTCCGCCGAATCGTCGCTGTGCACCAGGCTCTCCACTTCATCCCAGGTTTCGCGTGCCGCGCCGGGCGATTCGACTTCAAGCCACAGCGTCGAACGCGCCGGCTCCTCGCCGGTCGGCGCCGTGCCGTGGCGCGGCGGCAAAAAGGCCAGAGGCCCTTCGTCGGGCAGCTCGGCGAGTACCCAGTCGCGGCCATTGCCGTAACGGTCCAGGCGCTGGTAGTGACGATGCTTGACGGTCTCGGTGTCGCTTGGCAGCAGCGTGCCCGGCTCGTGGAAATGCACCTGCAGCGGTCGGCCCTGGTGCACCGTCACGAGGTTGCCGTAGAACAGCGACACGTTCTCCACGCTGACGGGCGGCGGGCCGGGGCAAAAGGTGGTGAAGCTGTAATCGAAGCGCAGTGCGTCTTCCTCGCGCCAGTGCACGCGGACGATCCAGGTGTTCGTCACTGGGTCGAAGATCGATTCGGCGGCGCCGCGGTCGCTCTGGTTGCCCGGCAGCAACCGCAACAGCTGCCGCTTCGCGCGGCGGCGCCCGGCCTTGGCGCCGGTCAGCGGGTTCAGCTCCTCGGCAATCAGCATCTCGCGCCATAGGCCGTTGCGTACCAGGTCACGCAGTGCATCGGCCTCGACCTGCGAAGCGAGGCCGCTTGGCAGGGCGATGTCGGCGCTGGTGCTGCCGGCGGCCAGGGCCGGCTGGGCATTGCGCCACGTGTGCAGGCGCAGGCGGTTCAACAGCGGGTCCAGCCGCTGGCGCTGCGCGGGCAACAGGCGGCGCTGGCGGCTGGCGAAGAACACCGCATTGTCTTGCGCCGGGTCGCTACCGGTCCAGGCCACCAGCTCCTGGTCGTCCAGGGTGAACGGGGCTTGGCCAGCCACCACGTCCAGCGCGAGCCAGGTACTGGCCTGGTTGCCCTCGTGCACATGGTAGTCGACCAGCCTGGCGTGCCGCACGAGCGACACGCGCTTGCGCGCGCTCGCCAGGTAAGCCTCGACCATGACCCGGTCCTGGAAGTCGCTCAGCTCGTCGGCGGCGGCGGCGAACAGGTCGATCAGCACCTGGTCGTGGTCGGCCTCGCTGGTACTGGCCCAGCCCGGTACGCGCTCGGCCATCGCCACCATCAGCGTGTGGCGGAACGAGTCGTAGTCCTTTGCCAGGTAATCGATTGCCGGGTTGGGCGCCGCAGGGCGGCCGGGTTGCGGCGGGGCGCAGTCATTGGTGAAGCAGCCAGGGCGGAACTTGAAACCGATACTGCTGAAGAAGGGATCGATCAGGCTCGCGTTCCAGACCAGGTCGAGCCGGTAGGTCGAGTAGTCGCCGACGGGCGCGATGCGCAGCGACAGGCGCGTCGCATCGATGCCCGTCACGGCGGTGACCTGCACCTGTCCGGACGCATTGCCGGCGACGATGCGCGAGCCGCCACGGATACGCAATACCTGGCGCGCACGCACCGGGTCGCCACCGATGTCGGCGAGGATAGCTGCCAGGTGCAGGCCGTTGAAGAACCGCAGGTCGATATCGGCATGGTCCGGGTTCGGCCCCGGCGGCAGCGACACCAGCGCGAGTTTCAGTCCGTCGAGGCCGTGGCTTTGCAGCGCGTCCGCGCGGTCGTCGACCAGATCGGGAAAGGTGATGGCAGCCATGACGGATGAACCCTAGCGAGAACTGCGCTGGAAGGTGACGACGCGTGAGTCCGGGCTGCCGGCGGGCCGGTATTTCACCGTCAGCTCCACCGTCGCCGCGGCGTCGTCCCAGGCGACATCGATCAACTCGACGGTGAGCCGGTGGCCCAGCCAGCGCGACAGCCCATGGGTGATCCGCGCCTTGACCACGCCGCGCAACGCTTCCGACGCGGGCTCGAATACCAGCTTGCGCACGCCACCGCCGAATTCCGGGAGGAACAGGCGCTCGGCGGGGCTGGTCAGCAGCAGCTGGAGCAACTCGTCGCGTACATGGGCGTCATCATTCGCCGGCGCGGCGGTGCGTCCGTCGCCGCCGATGCGGAACGGGAACCCAAGGTGTCGACCATTGGAAAGCGCCATCCTCATATCCCCTTGGCTTGCTGCTGGACCTGCACGACGATGGCCATGCCCTGTGGAACCTGTGCCGCGTTGAGGCACAATCCGACGCTGTTTTGCAGCAGCACCGGTACGTTGTGCAGCGCGGTCTGCGTGGCGGCCGTCAGCCAGCGGATCGACACACAGGGCGAGTAGGCAACCGGCGTGAACGGGCAGGCGACGATAGGATGCACGTCGGTTTGCAGCAGCATCGGCGCGCCGTCGACCAGCGCCTGGGTGTTGCTCGTGATGAGCTGCGCCATGCCGCCGTGGGGGCATATGACGGTGCTGGCGGTGGTGAGGATCGGGATCATGGCGGTACTCCGAAGCTCATCGCCCCGTTTACCAGGCTGACGCCGGCCAGGCCGACCTTGATCAGCCCGTTATTCAGCGAGATGTTCTCGTTGCCGATCCTGATTTCGCAGGCGCCGCAGCTGATCACAATCTCGCTGGCGGTGAGGGTGATCGTCTTGGCGATGGTCGGGTCGCCGTGCACGATCTTCACCTCGTTCGCCTCGTCGTCGAGGATCACCTTGTGGCCTGCTTCGGAGACGATGACCCGCACGCCCTGGCCTTGCGGCTCGGGCCGCTGGCCGCTGGCCCACCAGGCGCCCGACCAGATCGGGTTGTCCAGCTGGCCCGCCTCGAACTCGATCCACACCCCCGAGCCGACTTTGGGCAGCAACACCATGCCGTGACCGTCGCCGGCGAAGGGCGCGGCCGGCAGGGCCCAGCCGCAGGTCTGCTCGCCCAGCACGGCAGGCACGGTGGCGCGGATGCGGCACTGGTTGTCCGGGTCGTCGACATCGCTGACGATGCCGCGGTACTTGCCGAAATACCTTGCGCCGACGCGCTCGACCAGTCGTTCGACGGTGCTTTCCATCAGGTCGGTCATCAGAAGATTCCTCCATTTACCGATACCGCCCATTGCAGGCCGCCACCCAGCGCTTCAGCGACGGCCGCCTCCGAGACCTCGGTCACCGAGTCGGTCTTGGCTTCCAGCTCCTGGGTGTACAGCGACGGCGTGATGCGGTGGACCACCTTGGTAATCAGATAGTCGCCGCTGTAGGGCGTGGCGCCGACGTCGACCCGTACCTTCTGGTAGGGCGTCAGCAGGCCGCCATAGCAACCCGGAATCACCTGGCTGGTCAGTACGTAGATATAGCCATTGCGCCGCGCCTGCGCGGTGGCCGCCGACGCGGGGTCTTCGCGGGTGTTGTCCGACGGGTTCAGCAGCCGCCGCGGCGTGAGGTCGGCAGGTAGCGCCGGCAGCGTGCGCATCAGGCCGAGGTCTGCCGCGCTGGTCTCGAAGTGCGTGACACCCTGATCGTCGACCCGCAGCACCTGGGCCTGGGTGCGCTCGCCACCTTCGGGGTCTTGCATGACGCTGGCGTTGGTCAGGTTGCGGCTCTCGCCGACCAGCACCAGAGGCGGCAGGCCCGCCGCGTCCGCCGGGTCGGCGAGGAAGCAGCCGATGCTGGCTCCGCGCCGGTCACCCGGTAGCACGTAGGCATGGCGGTCGTTGGCCTTCGCCAGCTCCCGCAGAAATTGCAGTACGGTGCCGCGCCGGGTGGTGGTCTGCGGCGAGGCCTGGGTGGCGTCGATGCGGGTATCGCCGATCTGCTCGAAGCGGCCGAACAGCTCCGTGGCGATATCGCTGGCCTTGCGGTGTTCGAATGGCGCCTCTGTTTCCTCGTCGCGATTGAGAAAGGCGCTGTCGTCGCGTACCACCAAGGTCGCGGCGCTGCGGCCGGGTTGCGAGTCGAGCGCGGCATCGACGCTGACCAGCGGGCCGTCGATCAGCGGCACGAAGCGGCCATTGCCGATATCGATTTCGACCCGCACCCGCGAAAAAAGCGCGCTGCTGTCGCCGGGCCAATGCAGCCAGACGCCGTTTTCATCCAGGCACAACACCATGCGCAGCTGCGCTTCCCAGCAGGCATCCATCTCCTGCGTGACCTGGATTTCCTCGATGCGCCGCAGTTGCTCTTCGCTTGCAGCGTTGTCACCAAACCAGACGCGCCAGTGTTGTTCGGTCATGGCCATGCCTCCCACGGGGCCGCGCCAAGGCACGGCAGGGGCGAAACGAAGGGGGATTGATCTCAGTTCCGCGGAACGACAAGGGTGTCGCCCGGTGCGGCGACCAGGGTGCGGCTGTCGAGCGCGGTGTTGGCGTCGGCCACATGCCAGAACTGGGTCGCGTCGCCGGTGCGGGCCTGGGCGAACAGATCGAGGCGATCGCCCGCCTGCACCCTCTGTGGCTCGCCGCCCATCGGCGTCAGGTAGCGTAGCTTCAGGGCGACCACGGCTTCGCCGGTCGAGGTGCGAGTCTCGACAGTGGCAACCTTGGCGTAGCGCGAGTTGGGCAAGAACATGCGGCCTCCTAGAGCGGGATGAATTCAACGATCTGCCCGGCGGTGTTGGCCAGGTTGGCGATGGCCTGGGCTTGCTTGGCGATGCTCGAGTATTCGAGCGCGCCCTTGGCCAGCAGGTCGTCCGAGCAGTCATCCACCGAAATGACACTGAGCTGGATATCGACTTCGGCACGGGTCGGATTGAGGATCGCGTCGTACTCAAGCTCGGCGATGCTCATCGAGTCGATGGTCACCGGCAGTACCCGCGTAAGGCCCCAGATGAACAGGATGCGCGGGTACTTCTCCCGGGGGATCGGCTGGGCCGGCGGCTCGTCGCCGCCACCTCCGAGCGCATCGCCTATCGCATCGAGGGCGGCGCCGAGCAGGCCGGCGACCTTGCCGCTGGGCAGCACCATCTGCTCCAGCGCCGCGAGCTGCGGCCCGATGCCGAACAGCTGCGCCAGCGCCTTGCCCTCATCGAGCATGTCGGCGGCGCTGAAGTGCGCCTTGAAGCTGATTCTCTCGAACGTCTTCTCGCCCGCCTGGGCGGTTTCGCGCCGGGTGGGGCCGGTTGGCCGTGGCGGAATCTCCAGCGTGCGCGACAGCGACTCCGGGTTGAACTGGAAGATGACCACATTGGGGATCGGCCCGATCAGGCCGCTGCCGTATTCGATCAATGCGCCGCGCAGCAGGCTCATGGTTGTTCCTCCCGCAGACGACCGGCGATGCGCTGCGCGATGTCCGTGGCCAGGGCCTCGGCGTCGGGCGAGGCGGCGCAGGCGAGGCGGCCGGCATCCAGACACGCGAGCGGCGCATAAGGCTGCTGGGCCAGCGCCCGGGCCAGCGCTGGCCCCAGCAGGCGGGCGAGCGCCTCGGCGGTGGCCGGCGAGACGCCGCGCAGGTCAAGTTCGAGCGCATCGATGTGGAGCCGCCGGCGGGCAGCGCAGGGCGCGGTCATCGTTTAGTCCTTTGGGCGGCGACCAGCGCGGCGTAGGGGCCGAACTGGTCGAGGCTGTTGGCACGGTCCAGCTTGTCGTACTCGCGTTGCAGCGCCTGCATCACGGCCGGCATGCCCAGGCGCCGGGGCGCGCCCTCGGCCGCGCTTTGCAGGCAGGCGTGGAAGACGATGCCGCGGATATGGCCGCCAGCCAGGGCGAAACGCTGCGCGAGGAACTCGAAGTCGACTTCGCTCGCATCGACCCCGGCGGGGATCACGCTGTGCCAGATGCGCAGCCGTTCGGCCGGCCCCGGTAACGGGAACTCGACAACGAAGCGCAAGCGGCGCAGGAACGCCTCGTCGAGGTCCTTTCTGCGGTTGGTGGCGAGAATCGCCAGGCCCTTGAAACGCTCCATGCGTTCGAGCAGGTAGCTGATCTCGAGGTTGGCGTAGCGGTCGTGTGCGTCCTTGACCTCGGTGCGCTTGCCGAAGAGGGCGTCGGCCTCGTCGAAGAACAAGATCACGTCCGCCGAGTCGGCGGCATCGAACAGGCGGCGCAGGTTCTTCTCGGTCTCGCCGATGTACTTGTTGACGACCTGGGACAGGTCGATGCGGTACAGCGGCAACCCGAGCTCGGCGGCGAGTGCCTCGGCGGCCATGGTCTTGCCGGTGCCCGGTGGCCCGGCGAAGAGGGCGGCGAGCCCGCTTTCGTTCCAGGCGCGCGCGGTGCCCCATTCGTAGTGCACGCGGGTCAGGTTATTCATGGCCGCGACGATTTCGTCGATCTGCACCGCCTGTGCCGGCGGCAGCATCAGCTCGCCGCGGGCAAAACGCGGTTCGACGATTTGCGCCAGGCTGCCCAGGTCGAGGTCGGCACGCGCGGCGGCGAACAGCTCGGCGCGGCTGGGCAACCGAGCGAGTGTCGCCAGCTCCGTGCTCACACGGGCAATCGCCGTCTGTTCATAGCGAAAGCGCCGTGCCAGTTCGGGCAGCGCCGGGGCGAGCGGGGTGTCGGCCAGTCGTTGCCGCCAGCAGCCGAGCCGCTGGGCGTAGCTCAGTGGCGGCACGCTGATGGCCGGTAGTGTCGTGCCCAGCCCGGCTAATGTGGCGCGATCGTGCACGCCGACGAACAGCATGAGCGCCAGGCCCGGCAGCGAAGGGGCCATCAGCCCGCCTTCGTGGGCGGCGCCGGCACTCAGGCTGTCCGCCGACAGGTACACGGCACAGCCGCGCAACCAGGCGGTGCAGAGCGCTTGTGCCAGGTACTCGCGCGGCAGCGCGGCGCTGAGCCGCACGGTCGGCACGCCGGCCCGCTCGGCGCAGGCTGCCGCCACTTCGGCGAGGGGCGCGCCGGGCACGCCGATCACCGGCACGATGTGCATGCCGTGGCTCCCGGCGGCGCCGCGCAAGTTCGCCAGCACGGCGCCAATGCGCGCGCTGGTCGCCGGGTCCAGGCTCTGCGGCAGCCAGGATAGGCTGATCGCCTCGAGCGCCGGCGGCAGCTCGCTTGGGCTGAATAACAGTTCGCGGGCGACCATCGACGGCACTGAAAGCGCGCTCTGCCAGTCGTGCGGCCCCAGGTCTGGAGGACCGGCGAGCAAGCCATGGCGCAGCAACGCATGCGCCGGGTCGAAGCACCGCAGCAGCTCGTCCGGCGCGTCCCACAGGCGCTGTGCCAGCGCGAGGGTAGGGGTGCTGCGCGACGGTTCGTTCAGGCAACTGGCGATCACCGGGCCGGCGGCGCTGTCGACGCTGGGCAGCAATGCCATCGCCAGCACGAAACACTCGACCGGCGCGAGCCCCAGGTGCTGCACGACCCAGCCGAAGGACCCGCGGGCGCTGTCGGCCGCCGCCGGGGGCGCGGCCATGGCGATGCGCTCGCTCAGGTAACGCGCGGTGATGTCCTCGGCGAAAAAGCCGCGTTTGTCGCGCTCATAGCGCAGCAGGTCGAGCGCGGCCAGCGCCGCGTCCACCGGTGGCGGCAGAGGTGTGTCCCCGATACTGGCTGTGCCTTGCAGGCTGCGTTCGCGCCACAGCCAGCAGACCTCGCGGCGCAGCCGCAGCGTGACCTGGCCCAGCCAATACTGGGCCAGCGCATCCTGGCCGCGCACGCCCGGCAGGAACGCCACCGGATCGGCGACGTCGTACGCGGCGAGCGGGTTGATCGTCATGGCACCACCACGATGGGGCTGGCTTTCGCCTGCTGGTTGTTCACGCGCAGGATGACCCGGTAGCTGCCCGCCGGCACCGCCGCCGCGGCACCGGGAATCGCCAGGGACTGCTGGTCCGGGGCCGAGGTGGGCGTGTCGAACAGGTGCACCGTCACGCCGTCGGATTCGCGGTAGAACAACACCATTACGTCGTCGGAGGCGCTGCCGAGCAACAGGCCTTGCAGTTCGAGGTTGCCGGCGACCAGCGCGGCGCTGTGCAAGGTCGGCAGCAGGCGCGCGGCCAGCAGGTTGCTCGAGCGCGTGCGTGTCGGCGACAGCCGGCGGTGCGCGACAAGCGGCATCTCGCCGGCCGACAAGGTGCCGCCGGACGCGATGGGGGTGCCGGGGCTGCCTTCGGCAGTGACCACGAGCCGGTCGACCTGGCGCTCGACGATGGTCAGCGGCACGTTGCCGAGCACCACTTCCATGCTGCTGGCGCTCAGGTCGTCGCCATACAGCGTCAGCGTCGCGCCGACTTCGAAGGTGGCGGGCTCGAGCCGCTCCAGCCGGGCGCCGAGCGACGGGATCACCGCGATCCGCACGCCGTCGCGACCGATAAGCGTCTCGGGCGCGGTGCTGTAGTCGACCCCCACCAGCAGCGAACCGCGCGGCAGGCTGGGCGGCACTATCATCACCGGGCGCATTTGAAAGGCCACCGAGAGCCGGTAGCGTTCATCGGTGCCCTGCATGGTCTTGGACAGCAGGTCCGCGTTCGACTCGTCGAAGCTCAGCTTCAGCGGCTCGGGATTGTTTTCCAGCGCAAGCTGCACATCCAGCGGCACCAGTGGGTCCAGGCGCAGGAAGTTGAGGTCGTGCAGCGCCGCCATGCCACGGCCCAGCAGCTCGTGCGCGGCGGCGCTGTCACTGCTTTCGGCGGTGTCGAAGGCGGTTAGCAGAAACTTCAGCACCAGCCACAGCGGAGGCGGTTCGCCGTCGCGCAGCGACAGGTTGCGCAGGTGCGGATCGAAGGCGGTTTCGTAGAGGAACAAGTTGAGTTTCTCGTTGGTATCGTTCCCGGCTGCATCTTCAGGCTTGCCAATCGAGACCTCGAAACCGCGACGGATCAGGTGGTCCTGGAGCAGGAGCGTCACGGCGCCGATCGCCCTGCCAGAGTCAGCGAGTGCCATGGTCAGATACGGCGCAATGCACGCCGCGCGAGGGCGCTGCGTGGGGCCGAGGCGGCTGCGCCGGCATGTGGCGCGGCCGCGGGCGGTGGCAATGGGCGGGCCAGGGTCTGTGCCGCCGGGACCTCGACACGCAGGTGAATCGCGCCGATGGATATGTCGACTCGTTCGTCGCGCGGCGAGGGCGGCGGGGAGGATAGCGGCGCGAAGGCCGTCTGTACCAACACGGCCGCTGCGTCGCGAGGTGCATCGTGCAGCGCCTCGACAGACTGCGCCACGGGATGCGTCGGCGCCTGCGCGGGCCTGCTGGCGCGCGGCTCGCTGGCCACCCTGGATAGCGGTTCCCATATGACAGACTGGTCGGCCAGGTCCACAGTCGCCAGGGGTTCTTGCCCCGTGGTGCCCGGCGGTTCGGAAGGCGCCAGCAGCGGGTCGGCCGCTAGCCAGTGCATGACCGCCCGCACCCGATCATGGCCCGGCGGCTGGGCGAGCGGGGTATCGTGCTCGGTGGGCGAGGCGGCCGCCACCGGTGGTTGCGCGGCGGCGGGCAGCGCGTCCTTGCCCCTGGCCTTGTCGCGCGGGCGACCAACGGCCGCCGGGGTGGCGATGCCGGGGGGCGCCGGCCGGGCTGCCGGCACGTCGGGCTCGGGCTCGGAGTGGCGCTCGAGGTTGGCCGCTGGGTTCAATGGCCGGGCCTGGTCCTGGGTCGTCAGCGCGGCTGGCGGTTGCGGGGCCGGTGCACTGCGCTGGAGATCTGTTTCGAACAGATCCGCGGCGCTCGCCGGCGGCGCTGGGTCCGCCGGCGCGGCAGGGCCGACCGCCAGGCCGCTGGAACGCAGCAGTGCGCCGAAGTAGTCGCTCATGATTGCTGCTCGATAAATGCCAGGTACTGCGCGCGGCGTGCCGGCGGGATGGCCAGCACCTGCGATTCGCTCCAGCCATAGTGCGACGCCAGGCCATGCACCGCGCGCAACAGTGCCTGCTGGTGCGCGCCGAGCCGGGCCAGCGCCGTTGCGTCGAGATCGACCGGCACCTCGTTCATGGCCCCGCAGGCTGGGCAGCTGCATGACACCGCGAAGGCCACCAGTGGGTCTGCCACGGCGATCGATTCGGCCAATCGCGCTTCGTCCTGTGGCTGGACCTGCCCGTCGGGCAGGAGCGTGTCGAGCATCATGCGCACCGCCTCGGCACGTGAAGCCGGCCGGGCGGCACGCCACTGGCGCAGGTCGCCGCCGGTAGGGCGGCGCAGCGTCACCGAGCGCTGCCCGTCGAGCAGCACCCGGATCGGGGTCGCGTCGTCCGCGCTGGCGACCAGCGCCTGCAGCGGCAATTCGAACTCGAAGGTTTCGCCGCAGGCAAGGTGCGCGCAGCGGGCCGTGAAGGAAAACGCCTCGGCCCGCTCGGTCGCGGCGACCAGGCGCAGCAAGGCCGAGGTGCGGGCACTGACCGGTTGCGACCACCAGAACGCCGGGTCGCCGTGCTCGGCACATTGCGCGAGCAGCCGGGTCACGAGCTCCGGGCGGTTTTCGTCGTTGAAGTCCAGGTCGAGGTCTACCGCTTGGCCGAACGGCCGCACGTTCAAGGGAGGCTGGTGCATGGCTTGGGATCACCCTGCGATGGCCGGCTCTGCCGGTTCGGAGACATCCGGGTCGCGCTCCCAACCCTCATTCTCCAGCTTGAGCGTTTCGATCGCGATCGCGTTGGCATTGGCGTCAAGATCGGGTAGCGCCTGGAACTCGGACACCCAGCAACGCAGGATCTTATAGGTAAGCACCACCTGGCCGGTCTCGTTGTAGACCTCAAGGATCAGGTCCTTGCGAAAGTCCTTCAGGCTCACCTCGGCACCGAGCCCGGTGTTCACGTGCCAGACCTTATTGGCCCAGGCCTCGAATTCGGGGTCGTGGGTGATGCCGCGCTCCAGCGTGATGGCCTCGTACTTGGTGCGCCCAGGCGACTTGCGCGAGGTCGAGGGGTCGCCGCCTTCGCGGTGCTCGACCACCTCGGTGCTGCGCTTGAGCGCACCGACCTTGCTGACACCGGCGACGTAGCGACCGTCCCATTTGATACGGAATTTGAAGTTCTTGTAGGGATCGAAGCGATGGGTGTTGACGGCGAACTGGGCCATGATTCGACTCCCTTATTGCAGATCGCCAGCGATCTGCTGAATGGTGATAACGACGAACTCCGCCGGTTTCAGCGGTGCGAAGCCAACCTGGATGTTGACGATGCCGAGGTTGCGGTCGGCCTGGGTCGTGGTTTCCTTGTCGCACTTGACGAAGAAGGCTTCCTGCGGCGTTTTGCCCTGGAACGCGCCTTGGCGGAACAGGTCGTTCATGAACGCGCCGAGGTTGAGGCGGATCTGCGCCCACAGCGGTTCGTCGTTGGGCTCGAACACCACCCACTGCGTACCCCGGTAGAGACTTTCCTCGATGAAGAGCGCAAGGCGGCGGATCGGGATGTACTTGTACTCGTCGGTGTGGGCATCGGCGCCGCGTCCCGTGCGCGCGCCCCAGGACACCCGGCCGTAGGCCGGGAAGCTGCGGATCACATTGATCCCCTGCGGATTGAGCTGGCCGTTCTCGATGTCGTTGATCGGCAGCGTCACGTCCAGCACGCCGTTCAAGGTCGCGTCGGTGCCGGCCGGAGCCTTCCATACGCCACGCTGTGCATCGGTTCTCGCATAGATGCCGGCCAGGGTTCCCGAGGGGGCCATCGCACGCGGGCGCAATCCGTCGAGCGGATCGACGATGCGCACCGGCGGGAAGTAGGTGGCGGCGTTGCGTGCGCTGTTGCTCAGGCTGTGCAGCATCGACTGCACCCAGGCCCCGATCGCCGTGCCGGGCGTCGCGAGTGTGCGGTTCGACGGCGCGTCGACGATGTAGAAGGCGCGTTTTTCCACGCACAGCGAGACCGCCGCCGGAATCAACCCGGCTTCCTGTCCGGCGGTCATATCGAAGGTTTCCGGGATCAGCAGCAGGTTGAACAGATCGACGTCGCGCAAGGCATAGATGCCGGTCTTGGACAACTCCAGTCCGAGCAAGTCGAGGGCGCCGCCGCGCGAGCCGTCGGCGCCGGCATTGCTCGGCGCAACGTTGGCGAGCGCGACCGGGCGATGCTCGGCCGCGCCGGTGAATTCACGGCCACCGTTGGCCAGGCCCATATGGATGACCGCGGCCAGGCCGCCGAACGAGCCGCCGGCGATGACGACACTGGAGGTCTCACCGGGCGTGAGCGAGCGCAGCGTCAGGTGGTCGCTGCCCGCGCCGCCGTCGGCGCCGGTTTCCACGACCTCGAGGCGGACGGCCAGGCCGGGCACCGCATCAATGGCGTCCTCCGCCTCGGCCAGGAGCGTAGCCATGTCGGGCCAACTGGTGTTGGCCAGCGTGATCAGGAAAGGCAGTGTGCCGTCCAGGGTACCGCCCAGGGTTGCATTGCTGGCGGTCAGCGGGGCAAACGCTGCCGAGAGGTCGCCGCTGACCGCAAACCCGAGCTGGGTGAACGCGGGCAGCATCGCGTCGCGGGTCACCCGTATCGCCGCCGAGGCGTGGTTGACGACCGACTCGACGTACTGTGCCGAATTCGCGTCCATGCTGAGGTTGCGGTGTGTCTCGATCGGCACCGCTGCGCCACCGCCCGGTGGCAGCTGTGACACGATGAGGTTGAAGTCGGCGTCGATGTTGCGTACGCCGGTGTGCTCGACCGTGATCCGCAAGTCATTTCCCCAGGCTCCGGGGGTTGCTGCCGCGACCTGCAGGACGTCGTCCGCCGCGCCGTTCTGCAAGGTCCACCCGGCAGTGGCGTGACCGGCAGCCACGCGCACGATCAGTGCCTGCGTGCCGCCATTCATGAAAAACTGCCGCACCGCATAGGACACCGGGCTGTCGCGATCCAGCCCACCGTAGCCGCGCTCGAAATCGGCGAAGCTGGTGATGGCCACGGCCCTGTCGGGCACGCCCTTGCGCGTATAACCGACGAAAGCGGTGATCGAGGTCGCGACGCCGGTGATGGTGCGTACTCCGCTGGCTTTTTCGACGATGTAGACACCGGGATAGCTGACTTGGACCATGACGCCGGCTCCTTTGCTATACAGAGACCCCACCCTGGGGCAAGTCCGGCACAGACTTCCCTGGTGGGGCTGTTGGTATGGATGAGTTCATGAGTTGGAAGACCGGGATATAAACAGTGTCTGGCACTTGGCTGCGGATCGAGCCTGCGTATATTCAGGCAGGCTCTAAAACATATATCAATCAAGCCTATATACAGTTAGTTGCGACCTGGTTAATTACCGCAAGGTATAAAGCCGTTCAGCCAATTGTTTGCGTACGTATCGGAATTCAAGTAGGCAAATAAAGCGGGGCAGAGTGGTCATCAATTTTTCAATAAGGAAGACGGGCCTGACCGAGCGCGACCTATTGAACTGATGGCCTGCCAAGTGCTTATGATCATTCACCCTTGAGTAGCAGCAAGCTGATGATATAGAACGAGTTATCCAGAAAATATGGTAGGCAAGGCTACCGCGGCTCGCCGCTGCACAATGGGGGCGAATAGTGCAGGACTGGAACGTGCGTATTAAAAAACTGACACAGTTCCATCTGCTATAGTTGATGGCAATTTGCCTTCGGTTGGTCGTAGGGGTAGAACAAAGTTCAAGATAGTTCGAGTTGCAGGTAGTGCAATTTTTTCCACAAGGCGAAGCGATATTTTCCGACCAGCGGATAGGCCGGAAAGCACTTGGCGCGGAACTTGTTTTCTTCACCCTACCATTAGTCGGTCAAACAGCCTGGGTAGATGGAAAGAACTAACGTCAGGGAAGGATTTGTTCGTGCCAGGGACAGCTAATGAATCGGCCAATAGATCTACCCGATATCGCTTGGTACCTCGTGCAATGCAAGTCGCGTCAGGATCAGCGAGCGCAGGAGCATCTGCTTCGCCAGGGATTCGACTGCTTTTGTCCAGCCATGACCTGCGAAACCATCAAGGGGGGGCGATTCAAGCAGCTCACACAACCGATGTTCCCTGGTTATCTCTTTGTCCATCTACACGCCCAGGACAATTGGACCGCGCTACGCGCGACCCGCGGTGTGAGCAAAGTCGTCAGCTTCTCCGGTCAACCATGTCGCGTGCCGGATGACATCATCGGACACCTTGTCCAACGTTGTGCTATTGCCACCGTATTCAAGGCGTTTAATCCGGGCGACAAGGTCCAGGTCAAGGTGAGCTCCGATGCCGAGATGTCCGCGATTTTCCTTGCCGTGGATGGCGAAGAGCGGGTCATGCTGTTGCTGAACATCCTTAATCGTCAGCAACAGATCCGCGTACCGTTATCCTATTTGGTGGGTCGAGTAGCGATGTAGACATAAGCATGAGGATGATGGCGGGTAGTGGCTAATACTTAATTTAACTGATGGGCGATATCCGTCGTTCATGAATCCTTCAACGACCTTAGAAGGTGTAGACAAAATAAACTAAAGTTACCATTTCTTCTGCCTGGACAGCCTCGAAGTCATGCCTAGAATCGGACGCCCGCCCGCGATTACCGCAGAGCAGTACCCAATGCTAGTCAAGCTTGCACAAGCCCATCCCTTCTCCAGCCAAGCTGAATTAGCGGATGCATTCCACGCTGAAACGGGTATCACCGCTCATCCCGACACCTTTGCCAAAGCCTTGAAG
>NZ_OBDX01000016.1:0-173854 GCF_900215185.1 Pseudomonas sp. LAMO17WK12:I10
AGTGACCCGCTTGAGTTCCGCTCGCAGTCGACGCAGTTCAGCGTGCTGGTCATCGTCTTGCTGCCGTTCTTCTTGAGGTTTGCTGTAGCGCTTTATCCACGCATAGAGGCTATGCGTCGACACACCAAGACGGGCCGCTACGTCAGCGACGGGAAGCTTCTTTTCGGTCACTTGATTGACCGCTTGGATTTTGAATTCTTCGGGATAACGCGGGTTGCTCATGGCACCTCCTGATTGGCCTCATTTTAAGGCATGGAGGTGTCTACGAAACCCGGGGCGATTCAGACTGAAAATAATCGAGAAGCTCACCCGATAGCGGAATCTCCATCGTCGATGTGATCCCACTCTTACAATTTTGGTCCCAATTCTCCTCCGCCTTAAATTGCAGTTCCTCAGGATTATTTAGAAGTTGCTCTAAGGTGGTTCCGATGTCTTGAGAACCGGCAAAATAATGCTTTCGTGGAGGGATATAATGTCCCTTGAACGAATAATAAATTATCTTCCCAATCTCGACCCAGATATCACTAGGTCGGAGCGGGTGACCATATCGCTTGCACTGATAATTATCCCAAGTGCCTTTAAATCCTTCAGGAGAGCAGAAGCCTGCGATGTCCACACCCAAGTCTCCAGAGCCGCCGAAGCGTCGGACTTTTGGGTATTCAGTCTTCAGGCTACTCCCCCATTCCTCCACGAATTCCTCCCACTCTTCTGGGCTGAAGCTTCGAACACGAAGGGGTTTAGGTACCGGAATACCACTTATTACATGCGTCGCGGATGCGGAAGACGTCCGTTCCCTCGGGGTAATTTCTTGTAGGTCGATGTCCGGAATCACAATGCTCGCCTGCCATGTTGGAGCAGTGGCCCCCAGTAGCCGAGGTGCCGATGTATTCACTCCCCCGAATTCTAAAACGTCCGTGCCGGGGGGGGACCGACGCTAGCAGAGTGCCACTTTTTCGTCCATTGCTATGCGCATGCAGTCACCACTTTTCTTTGACGCCCGCCTTTGGCCGAAAGCAGCCTTCCATACAATAAAACGCCACTCATCACCCACGATAAGCGGCGTTTTTATTGGTTCACGCAAAGAGCCTCAAATCAAAACCAACTCACCGCCCTTCCCCACTCTCCACCCCCAAACAAACATCATCAATCACCGCCTTCCCCATCTCCGCCAAAAAGTGCGAAGCCCAGGCGTAGCGCTCGCCCTGCTCTTCCATGGCCGCGTCCAATGCGAGTTTCTTGGCGTAGTACAGCAGGGTCGAAGCGTGCTCCAAGGCTTGTTGCAAGGGGACGTCGGCGTTGACGCGGAACAGGGTTTGTTCGGGGTCAGCGCATTGGCCGAAGGTGACGAAGCCCAGGGTTTTGATGGAGGTTGGCGTGCTCATAGGGCACCTCCTGCGACAACCAGGAAGCGGGTGTTATTGAGCGGATGAAGGCGAAACGAAAGGCAGCAAAATACAGACAGATTACGGGCGTACATAGTTGAAACTCCCATATCAGAAATGAGAGCTGCCACCTTCGTTCTCAGGCGAATGGGTGGCAGCTGTGCGCAGGCTGAGAAACCGGAGATACAGGAACCCGGCAGACCCGAAGGTCTCCCACGCACAGCCGCCATAACACAAATTGGCGGGCGCAAAAATGCGCCAGCAATCGTGGGCGGGCGCTTGTGCGCCTGCATCTTACCGGGTTCTCAGGCCCGATCGCTGATTTTGCAGCGACAGGGAGAGACTAGGTTTGTGGCCGGAGCAGGGCAACCGCTAAAGCGTCGCTGTTTATGTCTAGGTCCTAACCATCCAACTCCCCCCCACTACTCCCCTGCAAACACCGCTGTACCCTATCAGCCAACGCTCATTGCGCCTCGCCTTTCAGGCGAGCAAAAGAACGCCTCCATACAAGGAGGCGTTTCAGCCTTGCAGAAACATCGCATGGCATTTTTACAACCGCTCTCCCTCGCTACTGGTCGTCCGTCTTCCTCGACGACGGCGAAAGGTATTCGCTGCTCTCTTCGGCATTGGGCGCTTCAGGCAGGCGTCCCGGCGTGAACATGTGGGTCGCATTGTTTCAATTGCAATGAAGCATTTCTCGTTACTGCTCAAGCAGCAAACTGCGCCAGATGATCGTCGGTTTTTCTGCAGGCGCGACTTTCGGTGGCAACGGCTCCTTGGGCATGTTGGGCGGCGGCTCTGGTTCAGGTACGGGAGCCTGATACTGGGTGGCATCTAGGTTATCTACCGACATGTTTTGCAGTGCGCTATTTGATTGTGACGGTGACTTTGCCTTTTGACCTGCCCTGCTCGACGTAACGCAACGCCTCTGCAATCGATTCAAAAGGGAAGGAACGATCGATGACCGGCTTGATGACGCCAGCCTCGATAAGCGAGGTGATTTTCTGCAGTTGCATCCCGTCGGCGCGCATAAACAAAAAGGTATAGTTCACCCCGTGCTTGCGGGCTTTTCTGCGAATACCGCTGCTCAGCAGGCGCATGACTTGCCCCAGCACCCAGGACAAGCCTTGCTCTTGGGCAAATTGCGCGGTCGGCGGCCCCGAAAGGGAAATGAGCTGTCCGCCAGCCTTGAGAACCTTGAGTGAGTTCTCCAGTACATCGGCGCCGAGGCTGTTCAACACCACGTCGAAATCACGTAACTCGTTTGCAAAATCCTGCTGTTTGTAATCGATGACCACATCCGCCCCGAGTGCTTTCACCCATTCGACATTCGCCGTGCTGGTGGTGGTCGCAACGAAGGCGCCGAGGTGTTTGGCGAGCTGGATGGCAAGCGTGCCGACACCGCCGGATCCGGCATGAATCAACACCTTCTGGCCTTTTTTCACCTGGGCGATCTCAACCAGCGCCTGCCAGGCCGTCAAGGCGGCCAAGGGGATGGAAGCCGCTTCGGCCATATCGAGATTCGAGGGTTTCAGCGCGAGCGCGCTTTCGTTCACGGCGATCAGTTCGGCAAAGGTGCCGATCCGTGCCTCGGGAGGACGGGCATAGACTTCGTCTCCTGGCTTGAATCGTTTCACCGCCGACCCCGTGCGAACGACAACTCCGGCCAGGTCGTTGCCCAACACCAATGGAAAGGTATAGGGCAGGATCAGCTTGAACTCCCCCGTTCTGATCTTTGAGTCCAACGGGTTCACGCTCGTTGCATGCACCTGGATCAGAACGTCATGCACACCGACCGCCGGGTCGGGCACTTCGCCAAGCATTCCGTTCTGCTTGCCGTAGCGGTCGATAAAAAATGCCTTCATGTTGCAGATACTCTTGTCGGTGAAGTGAGAATGGGCGCGGCCACGGCAACCTTGATGCGACTAGAGGCACAGGCCGTCAGGCGTCGAGGAACGCCACGGCCTTGGCCACGAAATCGGTGTGGTACTGGAAAATGCTGCCGTGCCCGGCGTCCTGATAAATGATCAGTTGCGCGTTGGGGATTCGCTGCGCCAGCTCGATCGAGTTCACGGTGGGCACCATGATGTCGTTGTCCCCGTTGGCGATCAGGGTCGGCATCCGCAGGCGACCGAGATCTTGCGCGGCCTGCCTGCCCCACGCGGTAATGGCTTTGAACTGCCGTAGAAACGCGCGGGGTGTCGGGCCTTTGTCCCGATCTTCCTGGCGCTCTTTCAAACGTTGCACATACTCGGACGCGGCGCGTTGGCCATTGGCCGTGGTGGTAAAGAACAGATAGACCTTGGGGTCTCGCAGCGTCAGCAAACCTTTGATCATCAAGGGCCAGGTCACCGAACCGAGGCTGTCGATGCCTGTGCCACCGGCCGGTCCGCTTCCGGTGAGGATCAATCTGCGCACTCGTTCGGGAGCTTTCAGGGCGATGTCTTGAGCGACGAAGCCGCCGAGTGAAAAACCGAGCACGTCAACCTTGTCAAAACCCAGCGCACGAATCAGGCCGATTGCATCGTCAGCCATTTCACCGACGGTCAATGGCGCGGAGCCACCCGAGCCACCGATACCGCGGTAATCGGTCGCGATGACACGCCGGTTTTTTGCCAGACCGTCGACGATGCGGGGGTCAAAGTTATCCAGCACGGCCCCCCAATGGTTAAACATGACCAGCGGGACCTCCGTCTTGGGTCCCAGGTCACGATAGGCGAAAGGTATCCCGCCAATCAGAACCGACTGGTTCACCGCATTGATAAATGACAGCTGCGAACCCGGGTGATTGCGGGTAGCCATGGGGGTCATGTTTATTCCCTCCGATTGCGGGGCGAGGCCGACCTGCTCGACAGGGTTCAGGCCTGAGTCAAATAGCGTTGCGCCACGGCGGATTGCCTGATCTGCGACAAAAGCCCCTGGCGCGCGGCTTGCAAGGCATCCCAGCGCTCGCCTTCTTGCAACGGAGGAATGGTCACCGGTTCGCGACGGTCGAAACCAACCAGTGCGGCATCGACCAGATCACCCACTTCCATGATTTCGCTCAAGGTGTTGATGTCGATACCGGCGCGACCCCAAATCTCCGTGCGGGTGGCGGCGGGCAGTACGGCTTGCACATAAACACCCTGCGGCGACAGCTCCAGGCTCAGGCCTTGGGAAAGGAATAGCACAAACGCCTTGGTCGCCCCGTAGACCGACATGCCGAACTCCGGCGCCAGCCCCACCACCGAACCGATGTTGATGATCGCGCCTTCACCTGCCTTGGCCAGGCGTGGCGCGATGGCGCTGGCGAGCCGCACCAGCGCGGTGGTGTTGAGGGCCACCAGTTGTGCAACGCTGTCGGTGCTTTGCTCGATGAAGTGGCCGGACTGTGCGGCGCCGGCATTGTTGACGAGGATGCCGATGCGCTCGTCATCCCGCAGGCGTGCTTCGACGATGTGCAGGTCGCTGAGTTGAGTCAGGTCGGCCGGAAGCACTTCAATGGCGACGTTGTGTTCGCCACGCAACGTTGCGGCGAGCGTCTCCAGGCGCGAGTGGTCGCGGGCGACCAACACCAGAGCATGCCCGCGTTGGGCGAAACGCTCGGCGTAAACCGCGCCGATGCCGGTGGAAGCGCCAGTGATGAGAACGGTGGGGCGAGTCGTCATGATGTCAGCTCTTTTTCGGGGACATAAATTGGGATTGATGCACGAGTAAAACCAGGCTCGATCGGCCAGTGCCTAGTTCGCGGCAGCGCTTGATTCGGCAAGCGTCGGGTAGTCGATGTATCCCGCCGCACCGCCACCGTAGAGCGTGGTGGGGTCGAAGGCGGACAGTGGCGCACCGGTCTTGAGCCGCTCCACCAGATCAGGGTTGCCGATAAATGGACGGCCAAAGGCGATCAGGTCAGCCTTGTCATGTGTAAGGCGTGCCGTGGCCAGGTCCAAGTCATAGCCGTTGTTGGCGATGTAAGTGTTCTTGAAGCGCCGGCGCAAGGCATCGAAATCAAAGGGCGCCACATCGCGTGGCCCACCGGTCGCGCCTTCGACGACGTGTAGATAAACGATGTCCAGAGCATTGAGTTGCTCGACGATGTAATCGAACTGAGCCTGTGGATCACTGCTCGATATGCCATTGGCCGGCGAGACAGGCGAAAGGCGGATGCCCGTGCGATCAGCGCCAATTTCGGCGACCACGGCGGCCGTCACTTCCAGCAGCAGGCGCGCACGGTTGGCGATCGAGCCGCCGTACGCATCCGTACGCAGGTTGGAGCCGTCCTTGATGAACTGGTCCAGCAAATAGCCGTTTGCACCATGGATTTCCACGCCGTCGAAGCCTGCCGCAATGGCGTTTGCCGCCGCTTGGCGGAAATCGTCGACGATGCCCGGCAGTTCGTCAGTCTCCAGCGCTCGTGGCTCGGAAACGTCCTCGAAACGATTGTTGACGAACACCTTGGTCGCAGGACGAAGCGCGGAAGGGGCTACCGGCGCCGCGCCGTGCTGTTGCAGATCCACGTGGGATACGCGGCCCACATGCCACAACTGCAGGAAAATTCTCCCGCCCTTGGCGTGCACGGCATCGGTCACCTTGCGCCATCCCTCTATCTGCGGCTGCGTGTAAATGCCCGGGGTGTCCTGATAGCCCTGCCCCTGCTGCGAGATCTGCGAGGCTTCGGAAATCAGCAAGCCCGCGCTGGCCCTCTGGCTGTAATAGGCAGCCGCGAACTCACTCGGCACAAAGCCTTTGCCTGCGCGATTGCGCGTCAGTGGCGCGAGAACCACGCGGTTCGCCAGCGTCAGCGCGCCAAGCGTGTAAGGGGTAAACAGATTCAGGTCGCTCATGGATGTTTGTTCCGTGCCCGTTGGGAAATGGTCAGGTCGCTTGCGATTAGGATGATGATCGAAATCTAAACTGTCAACGATTTTGATTATGGTCAACATCTATGTATCATCAGCCGATGAATTTCCAGCGGTAGCGAGGTATTTCCCATGCGAGTGTCCAAGGCTCAGGCCCAGCTAAACCGGGAGCACATCGTCGAAACGGCCTCAGTCATGTTTCGCGAGCGCGGTTTTGACGGTGTCGGCGTGGCCGACTTGATGGCCGCCGCCGGTTTCACCCATGGCGGTTTCTACAAACACTTCGGTTCGAAGGCGGACCTGATGGCCGAAGCCTCGGCTAACAGCCTTGCGCAGTCACTTGCCAGCGCCGAAGAATTGAGCGTGAAGGATTTCATCGATGTGTATGTGTCCAGGGATCATCGCGATGGGCGCTCCACGGGTTGCACCATGGCGGCGTTGTGCGGTGACGCGGCGCGTCAGTCGGACGATTTGAAGTCGGCATTCGCCGAAGGCATCGAGCGCATATTGCAAACGCTCGGCGAAAAATACCCGACCGGGCCGGATGCGGCGCCGGGTGAAGCGAGGGTGAAAATGATCGACCTGCTGGCGCGCGCGGTCGGGGCGATCATCTTGTCGCGCGCCTGTCCTGACGACTCGGCGCTGGCCGATGAAATCCTGGCGGTGTGTCACGCACAAATGACCGAATCATTATCTAGCCAATCGCAGACTCAGTCGTAGAGGAGATAGATGGATGTCGCACAAAGCGTGCTGACTCGCTTTCATTTCGTCGTTGGCCGACACGAACGAATGCCCACTTCTGGCCGAAAGCATCCTTCCAGCCAATAAAACGCCACTCATCACCTGCGATAAGCGGCGTTTTTCTTGGTTCACGTCAAAGAGTTTCAAATCAAGACCAACTCATCGCCCTGTTCACCCTCCAGCCCCAAGCAAACATCACCCTCTACCTGACTAACTCCCGGCGTCGCCTTTGGGCCCACTGGCGATCAGGCTGGCGCCACAGGCGGTTTTCATTCCATGGAGCGCCACGGGAACACCGCCGACATCCAGCAAGGCACTGCCCTCGGCAATAGGAAACACACCTTTGCATAGAGGGCAGGTGACCTTGTGCCCGACCCCGGCCATGGGTTTGCCGTTCAGGTCGGTCTGGTTGAACGCTTCGATCACGGTTCCACCGTGACTGGTGGAATCGCCGAGTCGGATGATGTCCATGTCTGCTCCTTTTCCGTTGTACTCACAAACACTCCTCCCTCCTGGGCCTTGCGCCCTCCGAAGGACAAATATTCAGGAACCTGCTGTATTACCGTCACGCGAAGACACCGGGCGCAGGCGGACGGAGCTGATGATGGTGTCCCAGAACGCCAGCGCTTCTTTGTCTGATTTGAATGGCGGCGCTGGCAGCCTGCCGTTGCTGTCGGGGCTACGTTGAAGCACGCCGAGCGCGGCGGAGATATTGGGTTCGGTGATCGAGCCATCCTTGCCCTGGGCTTCCCAGGCGAAGGTATAGATGCGCTGCCCCTTGTCAGTACTGACCAACAGGTATTCGTCGGCCGGAACCGGTCCACCACGCGCCCTTTTGCGCAGGGTCTCGATCCCCAGCACCATCCTGGCGGCACCTGCGAGGAAACCACTCACCCGATCCAGCAGACGGTTCTCTTCTGCTCCGGTGCTGGAGGTGAATTCGAAGTGGGCGCCGGGATGATCCGGGAAAGTCACGCCGATATCGAAACGTTCGCTCTGGAAACTGTTGCCTGCGATATAGGCACGATCAATGCAAAATCCGGGCTCGGAAGGAACTTCATTAGGCTCACGGGAGCGAAGACTACGGGCTAGAAGGGTAGAAAGCTCTATGGCGCGAGGCTCTCTATCTGCCGACACATTTCCTTTCCATCTATAAGCACGCCATGTTGGGTGAGAAACAACGTAGGTATCTAGAAGATATACCTTAGAAGCGACTTCCGAAGACCAAGATAACAATCCAGATGCACCTGCACCAAAATCCAACCGGCGAAGAAACATACTGCCCTTCGAGTCATGTTGTTGGCTTTTTAATTCCTGCTCACTCTGATTGATTTTGGTGGCCAAGGCCGCAGGCGTTTCGTCGAGAGCCTCAATATTGTCACCCCACAGGTAGTAACCCGCTCTGACTTCCGCTTGGGGCGGCAAATCGATCAGGTATCTGCCAAAGCAATGGGTGATCCATCCGCTCTTGTCCATGACTGGGTCCCGAGAAGAAGAAAATAATGTGCAACTGGTTATCCCGGTCAGGGCAACGATGCCAAGAACAGTGAGGAACTGATGGGCACGCATCATGAATCTTCTAACTGCTGGAGGACTTCGACAATCGATGGCAAATCTCGGTGAAACCGGCCGTTATCCCTGCGGTCCTTATCATCTCGAATGATGTTCACGTCTAGTCCTTTTCCGCTGTACCACCCGACACTTCTGCCTCGGCAGGCTTTATGCCCGCCGAAGGAAAAGTGTCGGCTGTGAAGAGTGATGATCCAGAGAGAGAAGTACCCTCTGCCCCAACGCGTACTGATGCCGACAAAGCTCCTACAACTCATCCATCCAGTTGTTGTTCGGCTTCAGGTCGGCCAGGAATCTCTCGATGGCGTAATCGTCATCCACGGCCTTCGTATTCCCCGTTGGGGCAGTTGGAGCGGGGCTGCCTGCGTTACTGCCACGCGGCGCAGAAGACACCGGGCGCAAGCGGATAGAGCCAATGATGGTGTCCCACAATTCCAGCGCTTCTTTGTCTGACTTGAATGGGGGCGCAGGTAGTTTGCCGCTGCTGTCAGGGCTACGCTCGAGTACGCCAAGGGCAGCTGAGATATTTGGCTCGGTGATAGAGCCGTCTTTGCCTTGAGCTTCCCAGGCGAACGTATAGATGCGCTGCCCCTTGTCGGTGCCAGCCAACAGGTATTCGTCAGCGGGAACCGGACCGCCCCGCTCCCTTTTACGCAGGGTCTCGATACCCGTAACAGCCCTGGCGGCACCAGCCAGGAAACCACCCACCCGATCCAGCAGGCGATTCTCTTCGGCGCCAGTGCTGGAAGTGAATTCGAAATGAGCACCGGGATGATCCGGGAAAGTCACGCCAATATCGAAACGTTCGCTCTGGAAGTGATTGCCTGCGATATAGCCACGATCAATGCAAAACCCCGGCTCGGTGGGAATTTCACTGGGTTCGCGAGAGCGAAGATCGCGTATCAGGTTCTTCGCGACCTCAATGCCACGAGGCTCGCGATCTGGCTCCATCTCAATCCTCCAGTAATAAGGCTGCCACACAGGTTCTGAAACAGCATAGGCGTACAGGTAATACGACTCGATGCTGGCATCGGAAGCCCAAGACAGTATCCCGGTTGAGCCTTTGCCCAGATCATACCGGCGCACAAACATGCTTCCCTTCGTATCATGCTGCTGCCGTTTAAGCTCCTGCTCGTGCTGATCGATCCTGGACGTGAATGCAGCGAGATCATCCTTTAGTGGCTCAATAACCTGCCCACGCAAGTAATACCCCGCTCTGATTTCCGCCTGAGGCGGCAAATCAATCAGGAATCTGCCGAAGCAATGGGTGATCCATCCGGTCTTGTCCATGGAAGAGTTCCGAGAAGAGGAGAATGATGTGCAACTGGTGATACTGGTCAAGGCGACCATGCCAAGAACAGCGAAGAACTGACGCCGGCGCATCATGAACCTCCTGCCCAGTCAGCATGCTGGGCAATCTTGATAACGCCATAGAGAGTGGCCCATTGGGCACGTTTGTCGTTGTAACTTTTTTGATGTTCGTAGCCTTTGTCGGTGTTGTACTGCCCGACGCCCTTGCCGCCCTGGCGGAAGCTGGCCTTGATGCCGGCTTTGCCGGGGGCCAGTCCGGAGTCGGTCGGAACGGTCCCGTCCCCGCCGCTGCCGAATGACTCCTGGGACATTGCGGACCGTAAAGGGCCCTCAACAACCGAAGGCAGACCTCGGCGAAACCAGCCGTTGTAACTGCCATTCTCATCATCCTTGACGGTAGAACCGGATGACTCCAGGGAAGTTGAATCGCCTTGCCAGATCATGTCCCGCCAACTGTGCCTGTCAGGGGAGTCGTCGGCGCCATAATGAGCGTAGGTTTCGGGGTAATACCCAGCCGCCGCAAGTTCACGATGAAATTTGGCTACAGAGTCAATCAGCCTTTTGAAAACTACTCGTGGTCCCATCACGTCAGCATTACTGAGGCCATCCGACATATTGAGGTACTTAGTATTCTGCTCCGGCACCAACCCATACCAGGCTGAACTCTTATAGATCTCCTCATAAGGATCGCCCTGCTGAGGATAAGCACGGGGCGTTCCATCAATGTCCTTCAGGATCTGCCCCTGTGCGTCGCACAGGAACAGCCAAGGGCGCCCTCCCCGGTATTCCGCGGAGGGTGTCAGTTCCAACGCGCCGGGCGAGTTGGCCACTACCGCCGTGACTTCGCCGGCGTTGGCGCCGAGGACGACCTGGGCCACCCCTTCGTAGCCACAGCGCACATGGTGATAGATGGCCGATGAGCCAAGGGCAGGCAGCACGCCATGGACCACGCCCAGCACCCGCTTGTAGCCATGCAGTTGAGTCAGCGATCGGGCCACCAGGCCCCCCATCGAGTGAGTGACCACAATGACCTTGGTCCGCGCCAGTTGCTCAGGGTCGACCCCGCCCTTCTCGCGATAGAAAGGCAATACCGTGTTCTCGATATAGTCGCGCACGTCCTGGCCGGATTGACGGTTGGATTGCAGCCAGTTGTAGCCTGCGCACCAGACATCGAACTGATACTTGCCCGCCGCGCTCAGCTCGTCGCTGCTAAGGGGAGCGGCACTGCCCAGCTCTTCGCCATAGTCGGCAGGCGAGCGCAGGCTTTCAGCTTTCCACCATCCCTGAAGCTCGCGTTGTTTGACGATATGGTCCAGCCGGTTTTCCAGCAGCGCCATGATCGGGTTATAGGAGGTGCGCATGACCTTGCCCCAGCCGCGCATCCGTGCGGCCTCCTCGCTCAGCCCCGAGACGCCGGGATCGACCGTTCCACGATCATCGACCTCGACATCATCGGCCTTGAGCAACTCCTGTCGTCTTTTCGGACCCCGGAAACCCCAGACAAACAATGCTCCCAGGGCACCCGCGATATCGCCAAGGCTGAACGACGCATTGGGCGGACTCCAGACACTGTTCAAGGTCTTCTTGTTGCGCAGGTTGGTCCCCATGATGCCGGGAATGAAAATCACTGGAATGGTGACCTGCTGCTTCACCAGTAACACCTTGTCGCGCTGATCCTCAGTGCGGGTGAGCTGACTGGTGTAGACGGGACGGCCCAGGTTGTCGCGCGCACGCGGCACTATCACTTCCTGGGTATTCGCTTCGCTGCTCATGTGGTGGACTCCCTGTCACCCTTGATACTGGCTCCCTTGGCCAAAACACGTATTTGAACCCGATCCATTGCCAGGTCCTGTTGCCTCGGCAAGCGCCCCTGGGCATCGGTGGTGAGTTTGAGGGGCGCCCCATCGCCACGCAGCAGTTCCACCGCCGTATTGGCCAGGGGCTCCAAGGTGTTTTCGTCACGCAGGACAAAAGCGTCATCAAATGGCGTGGAGTCCCAGGTGTTGAAGGTGGTCGAGGCGTGTGCCGGTCCGACGTGACTGTGCTTGGCCGCCTTGACAATGAAGTTGCCCGGCATCCCCAGCTCGATGTTGCCGCCCTTGAGGGTGAGGTAGGCACCACCACACATCAGGGTGATGTGCTCCTTCGCGGCAATCAGCACGTGCTGATTGCTCGCACTGACCTCCACGCTCTGGTCCGCCTCCAGGCGGATGGTGTTCTTCTGGGCCTGCAGCAACATTGGCCCCTGGTGAGCGATATGACGCATCTCCCCGCCCTGAGCGAACAGCCCGAGGTCGGTGCCGGCGTTGACCACGAACTTCTGGCCTGACGTCAGTTGCTGGTTCTGCTGGGCCACGCTGTCGATATGCTCCCCGGCCGCCAGCGTGACGCTGTTGGGAGAGGCGGCAGCGATACCCGCCTGGCCGCTCAGGGCGATGGCCGGTGTGCCACCGTTGGTTTTGCCCGACTCATCGTTGGCGCCATGCCCCAGATCGCGAACCGCTTCACTGAGGGCTTTCTGAGGATCGGTGTCGTGGTCGATGCCCTGGTGATCGGCGGCGTAGTCTCCCAGGCCCTTGGCCAGTTGCAGCGCAGCCTCCAGCACTTGAACGACGGTGCCACGATCCAGGTGGCCACCGCCGGCATTAAATTGTTCTTCGGTGCTGAGCAACAGCCCCTTGGCCGCGCGCAACGCACCATGCTCGTCGGTACGCAGCTCGAAACCCTCACCCCGTGGCGCACCACCGTCTGGGCGCGGGTGGGTCAGGTACCCCAGGTGCAGCGCGGTGCTGCCGTGATCGCTCATCAGGGCCGCGCTGATTTGCTTGGTGGTGTCATCGATGCGCAGTTCGTTGGCACGGCTGCCTTTGTATTCCTTGCTCTTGATGGTGCTGAGGATCTTGTGATTCGGCAGTGGGTACGGCGGCATGTTGCTCGCACGGTAGGTGCGACCGGTGATGATCGGCTGGTCGCAGTCGCCATCGAGATAATCGACTATGACTTCCTGGCCGATACGCGGGATCGCCATATGGCCCCAGTCGGCGCCGGCCCAGTTCTGCGACACCCGGACCCAGCAGGAACTGAATTCGTTGCTCCGGCCTTCCCGGTCCCATGGGAACTGGACCTTGACCCGGCCAAACTCGTCGGTGTGGATCTCCTCGCCTTCCGGACCCACCACGCTGGCGATCTGCGGCCCGTCGATACGGGGCTTGGGCAGGGGCGCCGGGCGCCATTCCATTTCTTCGGGAATGATCTCGGCGGTGAAGTCGTAGCTCACGCCCATTTCGGCGTCGGCGGACTCTTCCTGCTGGCTGGCGTGCTGCACGCCTCGGTGGGTAATGCGAACCGAACGCCACCAGCGGTTGAAGTCTTGCCGGGGGTGGCCCGTCAACTGGAAGGAAAGACCCGGGATCAAACGCGGATCGTCACCTTCGACCAGGGCGCCCTGGGCGTCCCGACGGTGGCCACGCAAGCGGTTTTCAGTGAAGGGTTTGCCGGCCGCGCTGGCCTTGTAGCGCCCGGGGTAATCGTAGCGTTCATAGTGCCGGGCCTGGTGCTGCAACTCTTCGCCGACGAGACGCTGTTGCTGATCGAAAGCCGGACGCTTGAAGGTGTAGTCACGCTGGGTCTGTTCGGCCGTGCGGACGTTTTCCGTGTAGCTGAACGCATACAGCACCGGTCGCGTGGCATCCGCAGCCGGCTGTGCGCTGTACAGCACCGGATCACCCTGGATGCGTTCCTGAACATAGAGTTTGTCGCTCTGGATCAGCGTGTGGGAGGTCGCGTCGGATTTGAAGTAGTAGAACAGGCCTTCTTCGGTGGAAAGCCTGTCGAACCAATAAAGGTCGGTGTCCCCGGCCTGGACGCAATATTCGCGAGGCAGGTGCTCGGTATGAGTGCTCTGCTGATAATCCAGAATGCCGTGCTCGGCCAATACCGACTTGAGTATTTCGGGCACGTTTTTCTGCTGGAAGATACGCCAGTCGGAACTCAGGGCCAGTCGGGCCAGCTGTGGCTCGACCACGACACGGTAACGTGTGCGGCGGAACCCGGTTTTGCCCTGGGTGAAGCGGGAGACCATGCCATGCACATGACGGACAGCCGTGGTGCCTTGCCAGATTGTCAGCAACGCCGGCTGATCGAGGACCTGGGCAAAATCGAGGGCGGGGTTGTCGCTGGCCAGTTCGAGCGTCAGCCGATAAGGCTCGCAAATGGCTTCTTCCAGGGTGAACTCTACGACCTCGAACTCCATCCGGCCGGACAGCACGGAGAAGGTGAATCTCAAATCCCTTTGACGCATATGACTCATCCTTGGTCAACGTATTGAGGCGCCCGGTGTAAGAACTTGGCGTCCAAAACCAAGCGTCAACCGCACCTTGCACTACCTGAACTGATACCTGGGTCCGCCCCGGAAATGACTGAGCAATCCAGCGCTGCTCATCTGCCCAGGCAGCACATCAGGGCAGCAGCCTATTTGTAAAAATGCACGAGGATCAACTCCGCACTCATACCACTTGCATGTTCTCGATGCCTGATCTGATGGGCCTGTGGCCGCCACATCAGGCGTCCAAATCAGGCTTGCCACCATACCCAAAGAGACGAAGGTATAGGGGTAAGAATTATCCAAAATTGCCGTAAGGAAAACCTGATCCTGATCAGATCAAATGCACTTGAGTAGTCAGAGAAAGGACAGGTTATCGACACCTTTCAAGAGGTGGATATCCCCCGTCCTGTGCCAATGAGCCCAGGCAATCTCCACCCCGCGAACAGTCACTGCACCTTCCCCTCGGACAAAAAAACGCCTCCACACTGGGAGGCGTCAGCAACTTTCAAAAACACCGAATGGTTTATGACGCGCCTACCTCCGGCCGGGTGCCCCCGACCTGAACCATCAGGTCGAGAGCCCTGTTTCCAGACCTCAAGGCGCTTCCCCCTCACCGCAGATCAAACCGATCCAGATTCATCACCTTGACCCAGGCCGCGACAAAGTCCTTCACGAACTGCTCCTGCCCATCCGCGCTGGCATAGAACTCGGCCAGGGCCCGCAACTGGGCGTTGGAGCCGAAGACCAGGTCGACGCGGGTGCCGGTCCATTTGACCTGGCCGGTCTTGCGGTCGCGGGCTTCGAACTCTTGTTGGGCGTCGGAGACAGGTTTCCATTCCACGCCCATGTCCAGCAGGTTGACGAAGAAGTCGTTGGTCAGCGCGCCCGGCCGTGTGGTGAAGACGCCATGGGGGGTGTGGCCGACGTTGATGTCGAGCACGCGCAGGCCGCCGATCAGCACCGTCATTTGGGGGGCGGTGAGGGTCAGCAGTTGCGCCTTGTCGATCAGCAGCGCTTCGGCCGGTACCGCGTAGCGGGTCTTGAGGTAGTTGCGAAAGCCATCGGCGATGGGTTCGAGGTAGCCGAACGACTCGACGTCCGTCTGCTCCTGGCTGGCGTCCATGCGCCCTGGGGAGAACGGCACGCTGATGTCGAGGCCGGCGTTTTTCGCGGCCTGTTCGATGCCGGCGCTGCCGCCGAGCACGATCAGGTCGGCCAGGGAGATTTTCTTGCCACCGGATTGCGCACTGTTGAAGTCCTTCTGGACCCCTTCGAGGGTCGCCAGCACCTTGGCCAATTGCTCGGGCTGGTTGACTGGCCAGTCCTTTTGCGGGGCCAGACGCAGGCGCCCGCCGTTGGCGCCGCCGCGTTTGTCGGAGCCACGGAAGCTGAACGCCGCCGCCCAGGCGGTGGACACCAGTTGCGACACCGACAGGCCCGAGGCCAGCAATCTGGCCTTGAGTGCGGCGATATCGCTGTCGTTGACCAGGGCATGATCCACCGCGGGGATCGGGTCTTGCCACAGCAGTTCTTCGTGGGGCAGTTCCGGGCCCAGGTAGCGCGAGAGCGGGCCCATGTCGCGGTGGATCAGCTTGAACCAGGCGCGGGCGAAGGCGTCGGCCAGCTGGTCCGGGTTCTCCAGGAAGCGTCGCGAGATCGGCTCGTAGATCGGGTCGAAGCGCAGCGCCAGGTCGGTGGTCAGCATGGTCGGGTTGCGCCGCTTGGAGGGGTCGTGGGCATCGGGGATGATGCCGGCGCCGGCGCCACCTTTGGGCGTCCACTGGTGCGCGCCCGCCGGGCTCTTGGTCAGTTCCCACTCGAAGCCGAACAGGTTTTCCAGGTAGTTGTTGCTCCAGCGGGTGGGCGTGGTGGTCCAGGTCACTTCCAGGCCGCTGGTGATGGTGTCGGAGCCCTTGCCGGTGCCGAAGGTGCTCTTCCAGCCCAGGCCCTGCAGTTCCAGGCCGGCGGCTTCGGGTTCGGCGCCGACATTGTCGGCGGGGCCGGCGCCGTGGGTCTTGCCGAAGGCGTGGCCGCCGGCGATCAGGGCCACGGTTTCTTCGTCGTTCATCGCCATGCGGCCGAAGGTTTCACGGATATCCACCCCGGCGGCCACCGGGTCCGGGTTGCCCTCGGGGCCTTCGGGGTTCACATAGATCAGGCCCATCTGCACCGCGGCCAGGGGGTTTTCCAGGTTGCGTCCCTGGTCGGTGCGGCTTTCTTCATTGCCAGGCTCGGCCACCAGCTGGCCCTCGCCGGGTTCTTGCATGGCGGCTTTATCCGGTTTGCCGTAGCGGGTGTCGCCGCCCAGCCATTTGTTTTCCGAGCCCCAGTAGACGTCTTCGTCCGGCTCCCAGGCATCCGGGCGACCGCCGGAAAAACCGAAGGTCTTGAAGCCCATGGATTCCAGGGCGACGTTGCCGGTGAGCACGATCAGGTCGGCCCAGGAGATGTTGCGGCCGTACTTCTGCTTGATCGGCCACAGCAGCCGGCGCGCCTTGTCGAGGCTGACGTTGTCCGGCCAGCTGTTGAGCGGCGCGAAGCGCTGCTGGCCGGAACCGGCGCCGCCACGGCCGTCACCGACGCGGTAGGTCCCGGCGCTGTGCCAGGCCATGCGGATAAACAGCGGCCCATAGTGGCCGAAGTCGGCGGGCCACCAGTCCTGGGAGTCGGTCATCAGCGCATGCAGGTCTTGTTTCAGGGCCTGGAAATCCAGGCTTTTGAAGGCTTCGGCATAGTTGAAGTCCTCGCCCATGGGGTCGGACAGGGACGAGTGCTGGTGCAGGATCTTCAGGTTCAGTTGGTTCGGCCACCAGTCGCGGTTGGTCGTGCCACCGCCGGCGGCATGGTTGAACGGGCATTTCGATTCGTTTGCCATGAGGAGCTACCTTTGGTCGTATTCATCCAGCTATCCGGCCCGGATGGGCGCGAAATAGCGACAGGCGAAAGCAATGACATAGGTTGCGGGGCTCACAGTTCGCTCAACTGATGGGTGTGGCCACAGGGCATGCTGCAGAGCGGCAAGCGAGTTGCCAGGACGGTGGCCCACGGTAAGCCCGGTACGTTTCTGACTCGTTTTTCGTTATCTCTCGATCAGGTCTCATCCGGCCGGCTCGCGCCAGCGCTGAATTAAGGCTAGCCCCTCTGTGGCGGATCGCTAATAGCCGGACTATTGGTTGTTGATAGGGACAAGCTTTTACCCGGGGCCCAAGGCCGAAGCCAATGATAGGGACAGCGCCCGCGGGGGCTCTGACGGCTTTTGCGACTGATGCCCCGCCTTTTTCGTCCGCCCGACGCGTACAGAGCACGGGAGAAGACCATGAACCAGCGTCCGCGTTGCACGGCCATCCACGAAGCCGGCCACGCCCTGGCCTTTTGGTGGAACGGTCAACCGATCGCCCGCATTACCGTGCGCACCAGGGCCGAGGCCGACGCGGGTCCGATGCTCGATCTGCGCGGCAACCCGCGCTATGTAGAGGGGTTGGTGGAAGCCGATTACCTGGTCCCGCGCCCGGCCTTCGACGCCCCGGGGATCGCCGAATACCTGCCGTCGATGGTCGAGTCCATCGAGCGCGACCTGCTGCATTGCTTTGCCGGCCCGGTGGCCGAAGCGATCTATCGCCATGGCCGATCCGACAGGCTGATAAAAGGCAGCGGCCGCGGCGACCTGAGCCGTGGCCATGAGCTGATCAGCCTGCTGCCGCCGCGCAAGCTGCTCGACGCCGAATCCCGAGCCATGGCCCGCGCCAGCTGCCTGGTGCATCGCTACTGGCCGGCGGTCGGCGCGGTGGCGGACCTGCTGCAAGAGCGCGGCATGGTCGAGGGGGAAGCCATCACGGCGCTGCTGTGTGCGATCAGCGGCGAGTCGCCAACGCCCCTCGGTAACGATCTGGCAAGCCTCGACCCGTGACGGCGTGGCGTTGAACCGCGCCAGCTTGCGCGATTCGTGAAGTCAGCCAGACTGTCTGCCAACCGCCCGCCTGGCCCGGGCGGTTTTCATCGCCATTGCCCCATCGAGATCACCATGTCGCAGTACCCAGGCGTCGACGCCGAAGGTTTTATCCAGTCCCTGCCCGACCAGCCGTTGCAACCGGCGTTCAGCCCTCTGGTGGATGAGTTGCGCGCGATGCTCTCGCGGCGCTTTCCGGCGCTGCTCGATGGCCTGTACCTGTACGGCAGCGTGGCCCGTGGCGACGCGCGGCCGGGCACCTCCGACCTGGATGTGACCCTGGTCCTGGCCTGGGCACCGAGCCCCGAGGAGCGCCAGCGGCTGGAGCAGACTCGGCAGGCGCTGGAGGCGCGGCACCCGGAGGTATCGAAGATCGATTTCGACATCGGCGTGCTCAGCGAGGTGCTGGCGCCCGACAATCGCTACCGCTGGGGTTTCTGGCTCAAGCATCAGTGCCGCTGCATCTGGGGCAATGACCTGGGGCTGCGCTTCGAGCCTTTCCGCCCGAGCCGGACCATCGCCCTGGCACTGAATGGCGACTTCCCCCAGGTGCTGGAAGGCTACGCTCAGCAGCTGGAACAAAGCCGCGAACCGTTGCAGCAGCAACGCCTGCAACGGGCCGCGGCGCGCAAGGCGCTGCGCTCGGCCAACCTGCTGCGCGGCGAACAGGAACGCGGCTGGCCGACCACCCTGGAGGAGCATGCGCAGCTGCTGTCGGCGGCCGAACCGGGGATGGCCGAGTACGCCGCGTTCTTCCTCAAGCAGGCCTATGTGCCCCAGGGTTCGGTGAATGAGTTCGTGCAGCGGTTGCGGGCTTACAGCGCGTTGCTGGTGGGGGAAGGCGCTCAGGCTTGAACGGCCTATCTGTAGCGGTCGGTCAATGGCTCGCGACAGGGCCCGACCTCCTGCGTCGAATGGGGTTACGTCATTGCGGGCAAGCCTCGCTCCTACAGAGGCTGTTTGGCTGCTGCGAGCTGGAATGGCTTTGTACTAAGCCACTGAATCCAGCGCCCGCCATCGACGCTGCTGGCTGAGCAGCGCCACCAGAATCGCCATGAGTACCAGCCCCGCGGCCAGGGCAAAAGTGAAGCCCATGCCGCTACCGACGGCCTCGGCGCTTGCCGTGGTGAGATCGCCAGTTACCGCGGCGAACAGCGCGCCCATCAGCGAGGCGCCGGTGATCAGCCCGAGGTTGCGCGACAGGTTGAGCAGGCCGGAGATCACCCCGCGCTGCGCAGCGGCCACCTCGCTCATCACCGCGGTGTTGTTGGCGGTCTGAAACGTCGCATAGCCCAGGGTGATGACAACGATGGGCGCCAGGTAGCCGCCAATGCCCAGGCTCGCGGGCAGCAACGCCAGCATCAGGCAACCGAGGACCATGGCGCCGAGGCCGGCGAGGATCATCGGCCGCACGCCCAAACGATCGGCGATGCGCCCGGCCGGCACGCCGCTCAGCGCGGTGACACAGGGGCCGAGCGACATCGCCAGGCCCACCGCAAAGGTTTCCAGCCCCAGCCCGTGGGCCAGGTAGAAAGGCCCGATCACCAGCGTCGCCATCATCACCGTCGAGACCAGCGCACTCATGGCCAGGCTGCCGCTCAAGGCCGCATCGCGAAACAGCGCCAGGCGTATCAGCGGCGCGGCCACCCGCGCCTCCACCCAGACAAACAGGCCGGCCGCCATCAGCGCCGCCAACAGCAGCCCGGCGTTGCGCAGGCCGAAATGGCCGCGGCCCAGGGTCATGGCCAGCCCGTAGGCCAGCAGCGTGAGGGCCAGCAGCAAG
Organism: Pseudomonas sp. LAMO17WK12:I10; assembly: GCF_900215185.1. Lineage (NCBI taxonomy): Bacteria > Pseudomonadati > Pseudomonadota > Gammaproteobacteria > Pseudomonadales > Pseudomonadaceae > Pseudomonas > Pseudomonas sp. LAMO17WK12:I10. The sequence continues at coordinate 19,892 of NZ_OBDX01000016.1, forward strand.
GTGCCCAGCGGATCGAACGCGCCTCGTTCAAGGGCGCGCACCTGACCAGCAGCCGGCAAATACCGATAAGCCAGCACCCAGGTCAGCCCGCCCAACGGCACGCAGGCCAGGAACAACGCCTGCCAGCCGAACCCGGCGATCAATCCCCCGCCCAGGGACGGGCCGAGGGCGGTGCCGAGCGCCGACATCGTGCCCAGCAGGCCCATGGTGCTGCCGGTGCGGGCCTTGCTGACCGTCTCGCCAACCAGGGCCAGGGTCAGCGCCATCATGATCGCCGCGCCGACGCCCTGCAGTGCCCGGGCGCCGATCAGCATCCCCAGCGTCGGGGCAGCGGCGCAGAGCATCGAGGCCAGGGTGAACAGCAGGATCCCGATCAGCAGCAGGCGCCGCCGTCCCAGCAAATCGCCGAGCCGGCCGACACTGACGATCAGCGCGGTCATCGCCAGCAGGTAGGCAAGGACCACCCACTGCACCTGCTGGAAGCTCGCCCCGAACGCCTGCACCAGGGTCGGCAAGCCCACATTGGCGATGCTGGTGCCCAGCGATGCCAGCAACATCGACAGCGACAGGCTGGCTAATGCCCAGCCGACTGATACCGCTTCCGGTTCTGCTCCGGCATTGACTGGCTTCACGTTGCACTCCTTCTCTGACCCGCGCGAAATGGCGCTGTCGCCAATCTAGCCCGCGGTCTAACATGGCGGAAGACGCAGCCTTTGCAGGTTATTCGTGCGTTTTACGCCATCTCACTTTTGTGCCAGACGGGACCGCCGCCATGTCCATACCCGATCTCAATCTGCTGATCACCCTCGACGTGCTGCTCGGCGAAGGCAGTGTGGCGCGCGCCGCCCAGCGCCTGCGGCTAAGCCCGTCGGCGATGAGCCGGGCCCTGGCGCGCCTGCGCGAAACCACTGGCGATCCGTTGCTGGTGCGCGCCGGCCGCGGCCTGGTGCCGACCCCGCGCGCCCTGGAATTGCGCGAGCGGGTCGGCCACCTGGTGCAGGACGCCGAAGCCATGTTGCGCCCCGTCGAACGGCTCGACCTGCAACGCCTGGTGCGCACCTTCACCCTGCGCAGCAGCGACGGTTTCGTCGAGAACTTCGGCCCGGCCCTGGTCGCCCGCCTGCGCGCCGAAGCCCCTGGGGTGCGCCTGCATTTCATGCAGAAAACCAGCAAGGACAGCACGCCCCTGCGCGACGGCACGGTCGACCTCGACACCGGCGTGGTGGACGCCAACGCCAGCCCGGAAATCCATACCCGCGCGCTGTTCCGCGATCGTTTTATCGGCGTGGTACGCAACGGCCATCCGCTGAGCCACGGGCCGATCAGCGCCGCCCGTTACGCCGCCGGCGAGCATGTGCTGGTATCGCGCCAGGGCCTTGATCGCGGGCTGGTGGACGATGCATTGCAGGCGGCGGGCCTGACGCGCGATATCGCCACCGTCGTTGGCGGTTTCTCCGCCGCCCTGGCCCTGGTCCGCGCTTCGGACCTGATCGCCGCCGTCCCCGAGCGCCACACCCACAACCTGCGCAGCGACCTGCACAGCTTCGCCCTGCCGCTGGCCACGCCGGAAATCACCGTGTCCATGCTCTGGCATCCACGCATGAACAACGACCCGGCGCATCGCTGGTTGCGCGACTGCGTGCGGGAGGTGTGTGAAAAGTGAGGTAAAAAACACGGGGACGGATGATCCAAGGCCGTCATCGGGCGCTTTGCGCCATGCTCACCATGGGCGTGCAGGAAGGATCGCGGTAAAAAGCGCTTCAACGATTTCACTACCACTGGAATGACTCTTGTGAACAAGAAAATAGCCACGACGGCTGCCACTCCTGTCAGCCTGGTCGACTTGCTCCGCGGCACCCGGACTATCGACCCCCTGCGACAGTCCATCGGCATGAAGTGGTCGAGCTTCCAACGTTATGGCGCGGCCTTCCATCCGGTATTCGATGGTGCCAAGGCAATCACCCTGAGCAGAGCGGATGTGTTCAGTGCATTCCAGCAGGATCCCCATCTAGGGGCCCTGAGCGCTATCGCCTGGGGCTTCCCGCGTGGCGGGCTGCCGGGCGGCAGAACGCTGCAACACGCACTGAACGCTCTCCCGTTCATCCTCGAGCGGATTGGCCCAGGCGCCACCTTGAACAACGAGCTATACGAGCAAGTCAACTCACTGCCCAACGTCAAGAACGGCATCACCACCAAGTTGCTGCACTTTGGCGGTATCACGACCAGCGAAGGCCATAGGGCACAGATATACGACTCGAGAATACATAAGTACCTCACTCGGACAAGGCCGCAGGAATATGCGTCCCTGACAGCGAAAATGGCCACTTACCGATACGTTCCAACGCCCTCTCAATACCTTGAATACCTGCGCATCACTGAGCAGGTGGCACTTGAGGTCGGGTACAGCGACCCGTCTCGAGTAGAAATCTTCATGTTCGGCAATGCACCTGAGACACGCAAATCCCGGCACGGGGCCGAGCCCTGATTCGCGGTGCCTTTCACAGTGGTTCGCGAATCACCGCCCTGGCACATTTGCGCTAATCGCCCCCCCCTCCCCCAGCGCCACGGTTGTGCGGCGCGAAGCAAGCGGCCAGGGCTCGCCGAACCGCGTCATCACATCTCGGGCATGACCGCCGGCGCAGAATGCTGGCGCAGCGCCCGCAAGCTGCCGCGCAGTTCGGCCGGGCGCACCGGCTTGGACAGGATGGCGATATTGCGGTCGTGCAACGCGGCCTGGATCTTCTCCACCTCATGCCCGGTGAGGATCAGCGCCGGCACCGCCCAGCCGCGCTGCCGGCGCAGGCTGTCGATGCACTCGATGCCCGTGGCGTGGTTGCCCAGGTCATAGTCGGCGACAATGACGTCGCAGTCGCTGACCAGGTCCCGGCCGCAAAGCTCGGCCTGGACCACGCAGCCCCAGCGCTCGAGCAAGGCCGAGGTGGCCAGCAGCACGTTGCGGTCATCCTCCACCAGGCACACCTTCAAGCCGGTCAGCAGCCCCGCCTGCCGCGCCTCGTCGAGGTTGGCGGCTTGCAGTTGCGGTGGCGCCAGGGGCAACCCGTACAGGCTCACCGCGGTGCCGTGGCCCAGCCGCGAACGGATCGCCACCTCGAGCCCCATCAACTGCCCCAGGCGCTTGACGATGGACAGGCCCAGGCCCACGCCTTCGACGTCCTTGTCCCGTAGCTCGCGCACCCGATAGAACTCCTCGAACAGGTTCGGCAGGTGTTCCTCGGCAATCCCCCGGCCCTGGTCATAGATGACGATGGCCAGCCCCGCGCCGCGCTGGCGCACGCCAATCAGCACCGGTCGCCGCGCCGCGTACTTGAAGCAGTTGGACAGCACGTTCTGGACCATGGTGGCGAGCAGCGCCGGGTCCGTCCGGACCCAGTGCGAACAGGGGCGCAGGCGCAGCTCGACCCCGGCCCAGCGCGCGGCTTCGGCGTTCTGCCGCAGCTGGTCGGCGAGGAATTCGCCCAGATGCAGGGTCTGGAAACTGGGTTGCACCCGCCCGTTGTCGAGGGTGTAGAGGTCGAGAATCGAGCGGAACAATTGCGAGACGTTGAGCAGCGAGCGGTCGATGTTGTCCACCAGGCGCCGCTCTTCGTCGCCCAGGCGCGCCTCGCGCAGGCAGGCGGTGAACAGGCCGATGGAGTGGATCGGCTGGCGCAGGTCGTGGCTGGCCTGGGCGAGAAAACGCGACTTTTCCAGGTTGGCGGCAATCGCCTCCTCCGAAGCCTTGCGCGTGCGCTCCAGCAAGATATGGGCGTAGGCCGGGATCACCGTGCTGGTGATCAGCAGCATCAGCACCATGAAGGGTTGCGCCTGCCACAGCGGCGTCAGGCGATAGACCACCAACAGCGCCATTAGCGCCAGGGCCGTGGCAATCGCCAGGTAGCGCGAGCCATAGCGCATGCCATTGCCCAGGTTGACCCAGACCATCACCGCGTACAGCGGCAACGCCGCCTCCCCGCCGACCACCAGGCCGAACGAGGTGCCGGTGTAATCGTGGACCATGCTCAGGATCCTTCGCGCCGGATAATGCCCGGGCCAGTGCACGATGGCCTGGCGCAGGACGATCGACAGCAGCAGGAACAGGACGATATAGATCACGATCGGCAGGTAGGTATCGACCCGCTGCCCGGGCAGGAAACCCAGCACGCCGATATAGGCCACGGCGCAGGAACCGACAATAATGCGCAGGTTGGCCTGGTCGAGCTCGGTGTTTTTCTCGAATTTCATGGTGAACATCCTTGTGCGCCAGTCGTCGTACTCGACACGAACCACAGGCAGTTGCCTGGCCCGCTGCTAAAGTAGCTGCCTCAAGGAAAGCTCGACCCAAGGAGAGTCACCCCATGGCATGCCGGATTATCATAGCCGACGATCACCCGCTGTTTCGCGAGGGCATGTTGCGCACGGTCCAGCGCCTGCTGCCGGATGCGCTGATCGAACAGGCCGGCGACCTGGACAGGGTACTCGCCCTGACCCGGGCCGGCGACGAGCCGGACACGCTGATCCTCGACCTGCGTTTTCCAGGCCTGACCTGCGTCAGCCAGCTGGCCGAACTGCGCAAGCAATTGCCGCGCACCACCCTGATCGTGGTGTCGATGGTCGATGACCAGGCGCTGATCGGCGAGGTCATGGCCGCCGGCGTCGACGGTTTTATCGGCAAGAACATCGCCCCCGACGAGATCGGCCAGGCGGTCCTGGCCATTCGCCAAGGCGAAGTGCTGGTCAAGTTCGCCCCTTCCGGCCTGCTGCCGCTGGGCACCGGCGCCACCCTGACCACGCGCCAGCTCGAGGTGCTGCGCCTGATCGCCCAGGGCAAGACCAACAAGGAAATCGCCCGCGAACTGGAGATCTCGCCCTTCACCGTGCGCATCCATGTGTCGTCGCTGCTGCGCATCCTCAACGTGCCGTCGCGGGCCGCGGCGGCGGTGAAATATTCAGGGGGGCTGTAGCCGGCTCGTCGCCTGCCAGCGCGTGGCCGCCAGGGTCGGCCGATAATAGGTGGGTTTCCCTGCTGGCACGTCGTGCGCCCCACCCTTCATCGAGGAACCGGAACATGCCGCTGACCCTGTATTTCCATCCCCTGTCGTCGTTCTGCCACAAGGTGCTGATCGCCCTCTACGAACACGGCAGCGCCTTTGAAAAACGCATCATCGACCTGGCCAACGACGCCGACCGGGCCGAGCTGCAAAGCCTGTGGCCGCTGGGCAAGTTCCCGGTCATCCGCGATCACGCCCGGCAGCGCGATGTGCCGGAATCGAGTGTGATCATCGAGTACCTGGACCGGTTTTATCGGGGCCAGCAGCCATTGATTCCCGATGATTGGGACAGCGCGCTGGAAGTCCGGCTGTGGGACCGTTTTTTCGATTGCCATGTCCAGGGGCCGATGCAGCGGATAGTCGCCGATCGCCTGTATGGCACCCACGGCGACCTGAGCCGGGAGCGCGCAGCCCTGCTGAGCGCATACAACATGCTCGAACAGCGCCTGGCCTCGAGAATCTGGGTAGCCAGCCCGGATTTCAGCCTGGCCGATTGCGCCGCCGCCCCGGCCTTGTTCTATGCCAGCACGCTGGTGGCCTTTGCCGATGACCATCGCCATTTGCGCGCCTATTTCGAGCGGCTGATACAGCGCCCCTCGTTCCAGCGGGTCATCGACGAAGCCCGGCCCTACTTTGTCCATTACCCGTTTGCCGAGGCCATCGCGCCGCGCTTTCGCTAGCCGCCGGACCAGAGCTGAGGTGATGGGAATATCCCGGGCACACAAAAACGGGCCGCTTGAGCATCCGGATGGAGCCGAGGCCGTGCCTTGGGGGGAGCGTTTGATAAATAGAGGGGAGGATAAGAGATGGCAGGGGCGGCTGGATTCGAACCAACGCATGGCAGGATCAAAACCTGCTGCCTTACCGCTTGGCGACGCCCCTATCTCTGCTGTTGCTTGCTTTCACTGCAAGCCCCGTGGGGCCTCTGCAAGAACGCGCGGAAATTTATCAACTTTTTCGTCGCCTGTGAAGTCAAAGATGCATAAATTTGTTTTTAAAACAGCTACTTACTTTTTGGGGCCTGAGTGAGGTAAAAACCGCCGATGCCCGGCAACCGCTATACGGCGGGCGCCAGTCGCCGATCAGCCGCCAACAAGGACGGCGAAACCTTTAACGGTTCCCCGCCGGCAACTTGGTGCAAAATACCCAGCTCAGGTTGTAGCCCAGCCCCAGTCGCGTCGTGCCGCGCAACGAGAACCGATATGAACACCCATTGTGAGATAAGCGATGTGCCCAAGCCGCCCAACCCCCAGTGCCAGTGTGATGGCAACTTTCACTCCATCACCCCTCAGCAGCCGGCGGTAACAGCATGATCGAAGTCACCGAGGTTTCCATTGCCCAACTGCGCGCCGCGCTCGAATCAGGCCAGACCACGGCGGTCGAACTGGTCCAGGCCTATCTCGCCAGGATCGATGCCTACGACGGCCCCGACACGCCTACCGCCCTCAATGCGGTAGTGGTACGCAACCCCGACGCGCTCAAGGAAGCCCAGGCCGCCGATGCCCGCCGGGCCAGGGGCGAAACCCTGGGGCCGCTCGATGGCATTCCCTACACCGCCAAGGACAGCTATCTGGTCAAGGGCCTCACCGCGGCTTCCGGCAGCCCCGCCTTCGCCAGGCTGATCGCCTATCGCGACGCGTTCACCATCGAACGGCTGCGCGCCGCCGGGGCGATCTGCCTGGGCAAGACCAATATGCCGCCCATGGCCAACGGCGGCATGCAGCGCGGGGTCTATGGCCGCGCGGAAAGCCCGTACAACGCCGACTACCTCACCGCCCCCTTCGCCTCCGGCTCGTCGAACGGCGCGGGTACCGCCACCGCCGCCAGCTTCGCCGCCTTTGGCCTGGCGGAGGAAACCTGGTCCAGCGGCCGGGGACCTGCCTCGAACAACGGCTTGTGTGCCTACACCCCTTCGCGCGGGGTGATCTCGGTGCGCGGCAACTGGCCGCTGACCCCGACCATGGACGTGGTGGTGCCCTATGCCCGGACCATGGCCGACCTGCTCGAAGTGCTCGACGTGGTGGTCGCCGAGGACCCGGACACCCGTGGCGATCTGTGGCGCCTGCAACCCTGGGTGCCGATTCCCAGCGTGGCCTCGGTGCGCCCGGCTTCCTATCAGGAACTGGCCGCCAGCAGCAGCGCCCTGGCCGGCAAGCGCTTCGGCGTGCCGCGCATGTACATCAACGCCGACCCTGAGGCGGGCACCAGCGAGGCACCGGGAATCGGTGGCCCGACCGGACAACGCATCGACACCCGCCCTTCGGTGATCGGCCTCTGGCAGCAGGCGCGCCAGGCGCTCGAAGCCGCCGGCGCCGAGGTGCTCGAAGTGGATTTCCCCCTGGTGTCCAATTGCGAGGGCGATCGCCCCGGCGCGCCGACGGTGTTCAACCGCGGCCTGGTGTCCAAGGAGTTCCTGCACCATGAGTTGTGGGACCTGACCGCCTGGGCCTTCGATGACTTCCTGCGGGCCAACGGCGACCCGCAGCTCAATCGCCTGGTGGATGTCGATGGCCCGCTGATATTCCCCCACGACCCGGGCACCCTGCCCAACCGCGAAGGCGACCTCGCCGCCGGCATGGACGAGTACGTGAAGATGGCCGAGCGCGGCATCACTCCCTGGGATCAGATCCCCACCGTGCCCGACGGCCTGCGTGGCCTGGAGCAAACCCGCAAGCTCGACCTCGAGGACTGGATGGATCGTCTCGGCCTTGATGCGGTGATCTTCCCCACCGTGGCCGACGTCGGCCCGGCCAATGCCGATGTCGACCCGGCGTCCGCGGATATCGCCTGGAGCAATGGCGTCTGGGTGGCCAACGGCAACCTCGCCATCCGCCACCTGGGCGTGCCCACGGTCACCGTGCCGATGGGCGTCATGCCGGACATCGGCATGCCTGTCGGGCTGACCTTCGCCGGCCGCGCCTACGACGATTCGAACCTGCTGCGCCTGGCGGCGGCCTACGAGTCCACCGGCAGCAAACGCCTGATTCCGCCGCGCACACCGGCGTTGCTGGCGGGTAAATAAGCAGCGGTTAAACCTGAGCGACGGGATTGGGGCATCAGCGCCAATCCCGCCTGCCAACGGCGAGCCAGGGCAATCCGGCCTGCTCAAAATCATCGCCCGCAAAAATGCTCCGCGGTCGATCTCGCCAGAGCCCGAGCCTGGACTGGCGCGCCCCCCAAGATGCAGAACAGCGTGCAACTCGGCTCATAACCAGTATTTCCAAAGTCGCGCGATCTGCTCCTTGGCTCTCATACCCAGCGAACGGTGCTGCCACTGTTCCAGCTTGATTTCGTTCGACTTGGCCAGGTCCGCCATGAATGCCGCCTGCATCTTTTTTGCAAACCCGGTGCCCAGCACCACGACGTTGACTTCATCGTTATGCAGGAAGCTGCGCCAGTCGAGGTTGGTGGAGCCGACACTCGACCACACGCCATCGATTACCGCAGTCTTGACGTGGAGTAGCGCGTCACGGCGTTCGTAAAGTTTGACGTTGGCTTTCAGCAGCTCGCTGTAATAAGCGTGTCCGGCATGGAGCACCAGCCACGAATCGGTACTGCTGGGTAGCACCAGCTTGACGTCGACTCCCCGTGCTGCCGCTTCCTTGAGGACCGCTAGCAACTGCGGGTCGGGCACAAAGTAGGCATTGGTCAGCCATATCTCGGTCTGTGCACTGCGCAGCGCCGAAATCAGCGTGGCGTAGATCAGGCTGAACGGTTCATCTGGCGAACTGCCAATGGCGCGCACCACCTCGCTGCCCTTGCGTTCAGGGGGTGGAAAGTACCGCCTGGCCGCGAGTGGTTCGCCTTTCTGGGCAGTCCAGGTTGCGATGAACAGTTTCTGCAGCTGGGCAACCACGGGCCCCTCGATACGCAGGTCGGTGTCGCGCCAGGGTAAATCGCCATCGGGCCGGGTCTTCGAATAAGCGCTGAGCGAGCCCCCTGAATAGACGCTGCTGATGTTGATCCCACCGAGAAAGGCAATGCGACCGTCCACTATCAGCAGCTTCCGGTGGTCACGCTGGTTCACATCCCAACCCGCTTTGGCCGTCACCGGATTGACAGGGTTGTACTCCAGCACCTTGACGCCCGCTTTGGTCAATCGAGCGAAAAACTCTGCCGATGTTCCCAGGGTGCCGACGCTGTCACGGATCAGGTTGACCTGTACGCCTTGCCGCTGCCGGGCGATCAATGCGTCGGCGAAGCGCTGGCCGACTTCGTCATCGTCAAGGATGTAGGTCTCCATGTTGATGTGGTCGCGTGCAGCCTCCACGGCCTTGATCATCGACTGGTAGGTACTGGGGCCGTCCTGCAGCAAGTCGACCTTGTTGCCTTCCGTCAGCGGGCTGCCGGCGATGGCCTCTTCGATTGCGAGGTGCACGTCGAAGATGTCGGTCTGTGCGCCGGAGGATTTGAGCCGGTCGAGAATGGCTTGGCTGCGCTCGGCCGACAGAGGTCCATGGGCCCCGTCGAGCTGCACTGGCGTAGAGGGTGCGCGAGCCATGTCGGGCACTATCCTGGGCAATGCGCTGCACGAGATCATAAATGCCAGGAGCACAACCACGCACAGCGCCAGAAGATTACTTGCCCCCTTAGATGGGTTTGGAAGGTTCATTGGACCCCCTCTTGGCGAGGACGGTGATAGCGCTCAATAATCCGCAGATGTCGTCGTGCATCCTGTGCCCAAGAGGGCTTGGCGCAGGTTCCTCCACCCGGGCGCCTTGCTTGCCATGCAAGGCGCCTGGGTGAAGGAGCCGCCCGTTAGACCGCCCTGACGCGAAACGCTTGAAAAGATCAAAACCCTTGCCAGGTTTTTTTTCAGCGCTTGATCAGGGAAATCTTCGTTCCTTCGATGCTGACCCCGGCCATCAACCCTTGCTGGTCGAAGATGAACGCGTAGGCATCGTCCTTCAGCGTCGAGGTCGAAAGATTCTTCGCTATCCCTTCGTCAACCACGACAACGGTTGGCCCCACGCCGACCTCCCAGCCCTTGGTCTTGCGCACATAGTTCAGCGCTTTTTCGGTCATCAGGAACACCGCATAACCGTACGACTGGGCGCCGGCCTGCAGCCCCCATGACCCGGTGACGGAGTTGTAGTAATTCTCCACTTTCTGGCCTTTCATCAGCACGCCTTCGCCATAGCTGCCACCAAACACCAGGCCTGCCTTGACGATTTTCGGAAAGACGAGCACCGCTTTGGCATTGTGCGAAAGGCTTTCGGCAGACGGAGTGGCCTTATAGAGGATTTGCAAGGCTTGCCGGGAATCGGCATTCAAGTCCTCGGCGGTGGCCGCACCTGCAGTGTTCAACAGGCTCGCTGATGTCAGTGACACCGCCGCCAGGACGATCGATAGGAAGAACCGCATTGATTGAGTCATTTTCGTACTCCTACGCGAGAGGAGCGGATGTGATCAACGGTCAGCGCCTGCACCAGGCAGGACCCGAACCTGCTTGAAGTTCTCCGGCTCCCCCTGAAGTGTGCTGCATGTACTACCGGCAGAATCACCACCAGCACTGCAAGCCAGCAGGATGGGAGTGAATCCGTTTATCAAGGGTCGCCAGTCGGTATGAAGCGGCCTGGAGGCCCTTGATCGGTTGACCATTGCGTCTCGGCAGGGTTCGCCGCCAGCGGCTGCTTTTTTATGGGTTGCGGCCAGGCATGAATGGCCGGAATCGATTGTGGATTCAGTCGGTCGATGCAACACACCAGACACGGTGTAAACAAGCCGGTCGAAGATCAGGATCCAGGCTCACAAGGGGGTCGACGGGTGCAGGTGCTGATGACCGCGCTGCAAGGCTGAGTCGAAAAACGATCGCCTTCAGCCCTCCTGCACGGTCCCCAACAACCATTCCTTGAACGCCAGCATCGCCGGGCTCTGCGCCCGGGACTGCAAACGGGTCAGCCAATAGCTGCCAGTAGTGATGCCCACCGCGAACGGCTGGACGATGCTGCCGGCGTGCAATTGCCGGGCGAACATCAGCGGCGGCGCCAGGGCCACGCCTATGCCCTGCTGCGCGGCTTCCATCATGCCCAGGGACGAATCGAAGACGATGCTGCGCGCAGGCAGGGTGCTGGCCGGCAGGCCGGCGGCGCTGAACCATTCCGGCCATTCGTCGGTGCGGTAGGAGCGCAGCAGGGTCTGGCCGAGCAGATCGGCGGGGCTGCGCAGCTGTCGCGCCAGTTCCGGCACGCAGAGCACCGACAGCGGCGCCTCCAGCAGCTGGACGGCATCGGTGCCGTGCCAGGCGCCGTTGCCGAAACGGATGGCGTAGTCCAGGCCTTCGGCGGCGACGTCGACCCGGTTGTTGTGGGTCGACAGGCGCAGGTCGATAAACGGATGGCGAGCCTGGAAGTCCTCCAGGCGCGGCAACAACCAGCCGACGGCAAAGGTGCCAACCGCGCCGACGCTGAGCATTTCGCGGTAGTGCCCGCCTTCGAAGCGGCCGAGGGTTTCGGCGATGCGGTCGAAACATTCGCACAGCACCGGCAGCAGGGTTTCGCCCTCGCTGGTCAGCATCAGCCCGCGGGGCAGGCGTTTGAACAGGGTCACATTGAGCTGGGCCTCGAGGCTTTTCACCTGATGGCTGACCGCCGCCTGGGTCACGCACAGCTCGATGGCCGCGCGGGTAAAACTCAAATGCCGCGCCGAAGCCTCGAAGGCGCGCAGGGCATTCAGCGGCAGATGGGGTCTGATCATGACCACTCCCTAGTTTTTCTAATGGCTCCTGCGAAATATCGTCGTTTGCCGATCCTTCGTCGGCCGCCTACATTGAGCCGGCTCGCAGCGCGCTGCTCCCTGACTACAAGGGCAGGCGCGGGCAAAAGCCGCTCGGAGTGCAGCGGCCATCACTCTGCAAAATCATGGAATGCCTGCCCATCATGCACAACAAAAACCTAGCCCTATCTGGATTTCTCACCCTTTCCCTGCTGCTGTCCGGTGCCAGCGCCTGCCTGGCCGCCAGCCCGCCGGACAGCGCGCTCAAGCCCCTGGTCGACGCGGCGATCCGCCCTTTGATGCAACAACAGGACATCGCCGGGATGGCGGTGGCCATCACTATCAAGGGCCAGCCCCATTACTTTAACTACGGCTTGGCCTCCAAAGAAGAGCAGAAAGCCGTCGACGCCGACACGCTGTTCGAGGTCGGTTCGGTGAGCAAGCTCTTCACCGCGACCCTGGGGGCCTATGCCCAGGCCAGCGGCAAACTGTCCCTGAACGACCCGGCCAGCCGCTACCTGCCGGCATTGAAAGGCAGCCCTTTCGAGCACATCAGCCTGTTGCAACTGGGGACCTACAGCGCCGGCGGCCTGCCGTTGCAGTTCCCGGAACAATGGGACAGCCAGGACAAGATGCTCGGCTACTACCAGGGCTGGAAACCGGCCTTTGCCCCCGGCGCCCAGCGCCTGTACTCGAACCCGAGCATCGGCCTGTTCGGCTACCTGGCCGCGCAAAGCCTGGGGCAGCCCTTCGAGCAACTGATGGAGCAGCGACTGTTCCCGCAGTTGGGCCTGCAGCACAGCTATGTCCAGGTACCGAAGTCACAGATGGACAATTACGCCCAGGGCTACGGCAAGGACGGCAAGCCGGTACGGGTCGGCCCCGGCGCCCTGGATGCCGAGGCCTACGGGGTCAAGACCAGCGCCGCCGACCTGCTGCGTTTCGTCCAGGCCAACCTCAAGCCCGAGTCGCTGCCGCAACCCTGGCCGCAGGCCATCGCCCTCACCCACACCGGCTATTACCAGGTCGAGGGCATGACCCAGGGCCTGGGCTGGGAACTCTACCCTTACCCGCTCAGCCTGGACGCCCTGCTGGCTGGCAACTCGTCGCAGATGGCCTTCGAACCGCACCCGACCCGCTGGCTCACTCCGCCCCAGGCACCACGGGCCGATACCCTGCTGAACAAGACCGGTTCCACCGGCGGTTTCGGCGCCTATGTGCTGTTCGTGCCCGGCAAGGACATCGGCCTGGTGTTGCTGGCGAACAAGAACTACCCCAACGCCGAACGGGTGAAGGTCGCCCATGCCCTGCTCAAGGCACTGGATGACGCGCAACCCTGAGAACAACAGCGACCGAATCGGTTAACGGACCGGTCGCTGGAACGACCAGGAGCGCGTCACAGCTATGACAACGCGCTCCGTGACGATGATCGGCGCTGGATAAAAGCCGCGGAACGCGCCATCCTCCGCGTCTTTTTTCCGCGCAGCCCCTGGGGCGCACGTTTTTCCAAGGACCCCCTCCATGCACAACCAGCCGCTCAGCCCCGCCGAGTTCGAATTCATCGAAGACACCCTGCTCAAGTATGGCGACGACCACTCCGTGCTCAACCTGGCCGAGCTGGACGGTTTTTGCACCGCCCTGGTATCCGGCCCGGCCCAGGTGGACATCGCCGAATGGTTCCCGGCCATCTGGGGCGGGCAGAACCCGGACTGGCAGGACCCCGAGGAGTGCAAGCGCTTCATCGAGCTGAGCGTGCGCCATCTGAACGCCCTCGCCACGGCGCTGGCGAGCGACTCGGCGAGCTTTCAGCCGCGTTTCGAACAGACCGAGCATCAGGACCAGCCGCTGACGCTGGCGGAAGAATGGTGTTTCGGCTACATCCGCGCCATGGCCGTGAGCAACTGGCCCGAGCTGCCCGCCGCCCAGGCCGCCCAACTGCAAGCCATCATCACCTGCGCCGAACAGGACAACTTCGAACTGCCGGCCGACCTCGATCTGGTTCAGCATCGCCAGACCGTGGCCAGCATCGAACAGGCAGCCCGTGGGCTGCACGATTACTGGTTGGCGCAACGCTGAGAGAGGCCTGGGGGCGGGTCACTCGCCTGCCCTCAGGTTCCAGGCCAGCGAGCCAGGCTCCATCGTAAATAGTGCGGACTAGTTTCTTATTATCGTCATAGCTATGTATTCCAGGCCCAGGCTCGCCAGCAACCCGCCCATGATCCAATGCGAAATAATCAGTTTTCTTTTAAGAGGCTGAGGAAAGTTGTTTATCTCATCAGCATCCAACAGTCCCCTTCTAATGAAGAAGCCGGGGCATGCCAGATAACCCGCTACCCCCCCCACCATCATCCGACCCCAGGCCCCCATATACAGATAGAACCTGTTACCGGTGATCATCTGGCAGTTTTTGACGTACCCGAGCATCTCGTCCATCCGGATATATCCCCAATACAGGTAGACACCCATCATGGTGAACATGCCGAGAAAAGTTATTCCACCAAAAACACCCAGTACGATATGTGTCATAGTGATTACCATGCGCTCCTTCCTTCATAAATCAGCTTCCCCAGAAACTCTCCGGCTGGTTCTTCACCTTCACTGGCGAAATAGGGCTACCACCGTTCCGCAAAGCTTGTTGTCGAGCCGGCAATGACCTTGTCGCCCGTTGTGGGGGGGGTGCCTTTCCTGATTACAAAAGTCATGGGGGTACGTTCCTGCTGAGGGATGGGCCTCGAACGTAACGACGGGTATCAAGCTTCTGAATCAGGCGATCCTGAAATTCGAAGATCTGGGCGTAGCCACTGACGCCATCGCGGGCAGCCCGACTCCCGTTCGCGACTTAAAAGGGCAGGACTACTGAACACGTATATTCGGCCTCTTACTGCGGCATCGTTCGATGCAGCCCCCCTACCTGCATCACGCACTGGAGCAGTATTTCGATCAGTTCGACTTGCAAGCGACATCGGATGTAGTCAATCAAGTCGAGCGTCTGCTCCTCCGCATGATGCCGATACAGCGTTGCCGATATCCCAGCTTGCCGGTCTTCTCGGCTATAGCGAACAGAGTGTGTTCAATCGCAACCCGACCCATGCCCCAGCCTCAGCCGCCTTGCGGTACCACTCGGGCATCATTACCTGAGCCTTGGATATAAACATTCATACCTTTACCCAGGGATGGATTGATCGGCTGGGTAACCGATACCAGCACGCCACTTCTTACCCGCACGATGATCTGTTGCGCCTCTATCGGTTGGTCGTACTTTTTCTTCTCCGCATAATTGCCGCCGACAGCGCCCGCGAGCGCGCCTGCAACCATGGCCACATCGCGCCCGGTGCCGCGACCGATCAGACTGCCTAGACCGACACCTGCGAGGCCACCGAGAACGGCACCTACGCCACTGTCGTGATTAGTCTGCATCTGCGTCAGCGATATCTGCTCGATCTTACCTGAGCGAATCTCGATTTCACCGGCACCACCACCGGCTGAACCAACGGCGGCGCAGGCACTGATCAGCACAGTCACCAACGTGACCGTCAGCCAGGAAATGAAAGTATTCATTACAGTGCACCTCATTATTGGTATTTGATGGCAATGCCTTTGAGCTTGCGTCCCTGGATCGTTTCTATGTCACGGCTCCACAGCGGGCCTGTCACGTAGGCGGCGACGGGCTGAATGTGGTCGTAAACGACGACTACCGCGTCTGCGCCAAGCTTGGCAGCTTCTTCACGCAGTTTTTGTTCGACCTGGGTAATGGGCGGTGCCGGGGCGACCGTCGCATCGATCAGGATTTCACCCAGCTGCACGTTGGGGCGCGTCGGTTCTGCGCGTAATACCTGGACTTCGCTGGGTAGGGTCGGCGCTGGATGCTCGACCCCAACGTAAGCGGTCGTCTGCGCATCCACCGATGCGCAAGCGCTCAGCCCAAGCACACTGGCGATGAAGGCTGCGATGAGTAACGGTCTGTGCAATTTTGAGAATCGAAGCGATGAAGGAGTCCACATGTCAGCTACCCTTTGCTTGAGGTTTATTCAACTGCGGATGAACGCCCAGAGATCAGCATTCAATTTGTCGATCGCGGCTTTGAAATCCTTCGTGGTGATTTTCTCGCTCTCGTTCGAAAGCTGGCTGCCAAATACCTTGCGTACGACTTTGGCCACGGTCTGATTGGATTTCGCGTCGATGAACTCGGCTTCGATGAACAGGTTAGTGTCCTGATCCCGGTGACCGATGGCTGCCTGTGTGGCCCCGACTACGGCCGCGATCGGCACCACTTCATACCACTTCATGCCTTCGTTGGAAGCACTCACCCCAGTGATCGCTGCGCGCAGGATCAGGGGTTTTGACCCGGCCGGTACTGCTCTCTCGTTCGACACCACCCGGTATTTCTGGCCCAGCACGCCTTTGGCCTTGCTGCTCATGTAGTTCTGCAATTCGTCCAGCGTTTGCTGGTTGACCCGCTCGTTGGGTTTGGGCACCGGATAGAGTTCCAGCTTGTTGAACACCACCGTGTCGTACGCATTCGAATTCCAGGAGGGACTCACCCAGCGCATGGCCTTCTCGCCACTGGTGGTCGTCACTTCTTCGAGGTTGTTATAGTTGGGCAGAAAACCGGAGAGTTGGTCCCGTTCGGTGACTTTCGAGGTACAACCGCTGAGCAACAGACCGGCCAGTGTGGCGCCGACGAGCAAGTTTCGGGGCAAGTTCATAGTGGTGTGCTCCATGGATAAAGTCGTATTTTTTGGTAACAACGCTTCAGAATCGCCAGGTCATGTTTCCGGTCAAGACTTGAATCCAGGCGTTGTCGAACTGACCGGAAGTTCGAGTGCCAGACACGAATTTGGTCTGGTCCACCGACATGTCGCCAAGCCAGACCATGGCCCAGCTGACGTTGACATCGGTGTCCTTGTTCAGAGCATAGGTGGCTCCTGTCGCAATGCGCCAGGATTCGCCCATGGGCACGGTGAAGGTGCGGTTGCTGTCCGAGACGGCGCTGCTGTCATACGCCACGCCGACATTCCACAACAGTTGCTCGGTGGTCTGGTATTGCGCGCCGAGGGAGAGGTGCCAGGTGTCCTTGAAGTTGGCGTCGACGGTTCTCGATTGCGATTCGAACGCCGTGGTATCGACCTGCACGTCGATATCACCGAACTCCGACCAATCCTGCCAGTTGACCGAGGCGAGCAACGCCCATTGCCGGTCCAGTTGTTGGAACAGGCTCAGGGTGACAGTTTGTGGCACCGTCATGTCGAGTTTGGTATTGGTGTTGTTAACGCGCTCCAGCAGACGGCCGTCGCCTTTCACATCCAGCCGGTCTTCGAAGTCC
Organism: Pseudomonas sp. LAMO17WK12:I10; assembly: GCF_900215185.1. Classification (NCBI taxonomy): domain Bacteria; kingdom Pseudomonadati; phylum Pseudomonadota; class Gammaproteobacteria; order Pseudomonadales; family Pseudomonadaceae; genus Pseudomonas; species Pseudomonas sp. LAMO17WK12:I10. Next base: position 36,977 of record NZ_OBDX01000016.1, read on the forward strand.
AGATCAACTTTACTGGTGTAGGTCAGGCCAATGCGCGTTGCCGGCTGTGGGGCGTAAATCACCCCGACGTTGGCCCCATATCCCCAAGTGCCGTCCTTGTATTTGAGCTGGCCGTCCGCGCGGTCGGTGAAACCGAAAGGCGAACGGTCGATGGCGGTCTGCGCTTGCAACATGCCGTACATGGCTCTCACGCCAAGGCCCACCGACCATTGTTCATTGAAGCGGTAAGCCACGCTGGGCACCAGGGACAAACCGAGGAGGCTCGCGTTCTGCGCGAAGTAGCGACCGGACCATTGATTGTCGTAATTGACCGCCAGCCCGAAGTCGCCGTACTGGCCGAAGCCGACGCTCCAGTGGTCATCCAGTTCATGGCTGATGAAGAAGCTGCCGCCGGGAATCGGATCGAGAGCATTGCCACTGCCGCTACCCGTGACATTGGTGTCGTCGTGGCGATTGAACTTGAGATTGCCGTAGAGCACCTGCAAACCACCGGTGATCTGCGTGCCCGGCAGGTAACTCATACCGGCGGGGTTGCTTGCAATCGTCGAAGGACCTTGGGTCCGGGCGGCGGCACCGGCGTTGGCCAGGCCGGCGTTATCTGTGCCGATTTCGTAGAGAATGATGCCGCCAGCCCACGCTTGCTGACAGCACAACACAAGGAGCATAAGGGTGGGTGGGACAGTTATTTTGGGGGGCATAGGGTAACCTCGGCAAACATCAATTTTCGAATCAGGGTAGCTGACAGCCACCTTTCCATGGATTCATCAATAGGTGCCCCACGCCCCCTCTCAAGTCGAATTAGCAATAATCGAGAAAAGCTGAACTAAATTGAACAGGGCCGATTCGCACGCCTGTGGTCCAGGATAAGTAGTAGTCCATATTCTCAGTATCGAGAAAGAACTACTGATGAAAAAAAGCATTCACCCGCGCCTGTTATAGTTTTGGCAATCATTTGGCCCGAAATCGGTCCTCCAACGATAGTAACGATAGTCAGGCCGAACTGGCCAAACAATCACTGAACCCGGTTACCGCGCTCTACAGCGTGCCCATTCAATACAACTGGAACCAAAAACTTGGTCCCAGTGGCGAAGGCTACCAAAGCGTCACCAAAATCCAACCGGTGCTGCCATTCAGCTTCAACGACGAGTGGAATCTTATTTCCCGAACCATCCTGCCAGTTACAGATCAGCATGGCCTGGTACTTGGTGGGCAGGCGGACAAGTCGGGTATCAATGATGTGACCCAGAGCTTCTTTTTTTCACCCAAGCACCCCACGGCGAGCGGCTGGATTTGGGGGGCGGGTCCTACTGTGGTTGCCCTCAAATCAAGTAATGGCTGGACCCGCGGCGTTTTGGCCAACCACATCTGGTCGCTGGAAAATAGCCCGCCCGATGACAAAGACAAAATCAACCAAACCTTTCTTTAGCTACACCACCTATACCACCTACGGCATCAACACCGAATCCACCTACGACTGGCAAACCCGCGAATGGTCAGTGCCGATTAACCTGTTCGTCACCCAGCTGTTCAAAGTGGGTCATAAACCCATGAGCCTGCAAGCAGGTCCGCGCTACTGGGTTGACAACCCCAAAGATGGCGCTGAGGGCTGGGGATTTCGGGTAGCGTTTACGCTGTTGTTTCGTGTTTTAGGGAATTTCCGAAAGTTGTGCAGTCCCCAAGTCGCCCATCGGCGATGTGCTGCTGGATGCTCTGTGAAGCCTGGCGATGCCCAGGGATGGGTAGAAATCGGCTGAGCCGGCCGCAGACAAAAACGCCACTCCCGGGAGTGGCGCTTTTTATTGCCTGAGCGACTCAGAACTGCGCCTTGAGGGTCATGGTGAAGTTACGCGGATCGCCGTAGTAGTTGCCGAAGGTCTCGGTGCCGATGGTGGCGTAGTAGCGCTTGTCGAACAGGTTGTTGCCGTTGAGCGCCAGCGACCAGGTGTCGTCGATGCGGTAGCCTATGCGGCCGTTCCACACCGCGTAGCCGGCCTGGGTGATTTTTTCGCCGGTGGCCTGCGAGACCCGGAAGTTGTCGCTTTGCGCGTTGACCCCGGCGCCGATGCTGAAGCGCTCGAGCGTGCCGTCGAGGGCATAGTCGCCCCACAGGCGCAGCATATGGCGCGGCACATAGCTGTTGAATGCGGCGCCATTGAGCCTGCCGTCGATGTCGTCCAGGGTCTTGGTCTGGGTATAGGTGTAGCCGGCCAGCAGTTGCAGGCGCTCGATGACCTCGCCGCTGATTTCGGCTTCGAAGCCCTGGGCGCGGACCTTGCCGGAGTTCAGGTAGCAGTAGCCATCCGATGACGCACAGCTGGAGTTGTAGTCGGTCTGCGCCTGGTCCTTCTGCACGGTCTGGAACAGATTGAAGGCGCTGTTCAGGCGCCCTTCGAACCATTCGCCCTTGATCCCCAGCTCGTAACTTTCCCCCACCAGCGGCTTGAGCGCCGAGCCGCTTTCCGAGCGGTAGTTGCCTTGGGGCGTAAAGATCTCCGCGTAGCTGGCATAGGCGGTCAGGTTGTCGTTGAGGTCCAGCAACAGGCCGGCAAAGGGCGTGACCTGTCCGGTCTCGGTGCTTCTGGCGTGCTCCGAGGTGCCCGAGCTGAGGAACACCGAATCGCTTTTCGAGCGGTACCAGCTCACCCGGCCGCCGACGACGAAGGTCAGGGGTTCCGCCAGCTTGAGCCGCAGGGTCGAGTACAGACCGCGCTGCTCGGTGACGGTCTTCACCGGGCCACCGCGGGTCGAGTTCTCGATGAAGTAGTTGTCGTCCGGTTCCGGGATATGCCGGTCCGGGTTGAACACGTTCTGCCGCTGCGGCAGCAAGGCTACCGAGAAGAAATCGTCCTTGTCCGCGCGACTGCCGTTGACCCCCACCACCAGCTCATGCTGCAGGCCGAACGCGGTGAATTTGCCATCCAGGTAGGCATCGAGGCCGTAATCGACCTGGTCGTAGTCGTACATGCTGCCGAGCATGCCAGTGGTGTCGACGCCGGGGGTCACCGAGCCGGAGGCGAAGGCGTATTTGATGTCCTGGGTGTTCTTGGTGTAGACGCCGGCGACCTTCAGCGCCCAGTCGTCGTTGAGCTGGTGCTTGAGGTCGCCGAACACCGTGGTGCGCTTGCTGCGCCAGGTGTTCCAGGACGGATCGAGGCAGGTCGAGCGACTGAGTTTCAGGTCGCTGCCGTCCTTGTAGCGCGGCAGGCCGCCCCAGCACGGGTTGGCGTCGACGTCTTCATAGGCGATGCCCAGGCCGAGGGTGGTGTCGGGGCTCAGGTCGAAGTCGAGCGCACCGTAATACACCTGGTCCTTGCGACTGGCGTCGTCGATGAAGTAACGCCGGCTCTGCTCGGCCACCACCGCGCGGCCACGCAGGGTGCCGGACTCGTTGAGCGGGCCGCCGGTGTCGACCTGGCCGCGGTAGTTGTCCCAGCTGCCACCGGACAAGGTGACTTCGGTCTGCGGCGTGCTCTGGCCACGCTTGCGCACGAAGTTCACCCCGCCGGCGGTGCCGCCCGCGCCTTTCATCATCCCGGCGGCGCCACGGAGGATTTCCACCCGGTCGTAATAGGCCATGTCGCCGCTGAAGCTGTCGGCCTGGACATAGAGGTTGCCCATGTCCAGCGGCACACCGTCGTACTGATACTGGCCCGACATGCGAAAGCCGCGGGAGTAGAAATACTTGCCGCCCATGGTCGAGTCGTAGACGGTGATGCCCGGGGTCTTTTCCATGACCTGGTCGATGCTGTGCAGGTTCTGGTCGTCGAGCATCTTGCGGGTCATCACCGTCACCGATTGCGGGGTCTCGCGCAGCGAGTGCTGGCCCTTGCCGATGGTCACCGCCCCGGTGGTGTAGGAGCCGCTGCCCTCGGTGGTCGCCCCCAGCAACTGGCCGTCGATGTTGGTGGCGCCCAGTTCCAGCGCCGAGCCGAGCACCGGCACCGCGCGCAGCACATAGCTGCCGTTGGCCTGGGGCTCGGCGCGCAGGCCGCTGCCGCGCAGAATCCGCGCGAAACCTTCATCGACCCCGAACTGGCCCTTGAGCCCGGGCGATTGCCGGCCCTGGGTTTGCCGCGCATCAAAGGAAATCGCCGCCCCGGCGGCACTGGAAAAACGGGTCAGCACATCCACCAGGCTGCCGGCGCCGATGTCGTAGGCGCGGACCTGGCTCTGCTGCGCCGCGGCCCCTGTGGCCGGGTCGGCATTCGCCGAACAGGCGCTGGCCATGGTGGTTGCCAGCAAAGCGACTTTCACTGCGTTCGCCAGACGACCTGGCGCGTTCACCCGAGACATGCTCCCTCCCCCAAAACGGTCAATGACAACTCACTGAGGGATGAGCCGAACGGTGCGGTCGAAAAGTGCAGACGCCGCAGAATTTTTTATCCAAGGCACCTGTTCAGCGCGAATCGGCCCGGGCGACCTGGACCCAGAAACGGCTGTAGCGGGTCACGCGCAAGGCAAACCCACTCTCCAGCGCCGCCAGGGCGAGGTCGGTGTCGTCGATGGGAAAGACCCCGGACACCTTCAGGTCGCCGATGGCCGGGTCCCAACGCAGCACGCCGGGGCGATAGCGCGACAGGTCGTTGAGCAGAGCCGCCAAGGGCCGGTCGATGGCGATGATGCTGCCCTGCTGCCAGGCGCCCACTGAGACATCGTTGCCCTGTGGCGTGCCCAGGCTCCGCTCGTCGAACGCCAACCGCTTGCCGGCCTCGACCCGCATCGCCGAACCACCGCCCGGCACGCTGACCTCCACCGCCTTTTCCAACACCGCCACCTCGCCGCCCCCGGGCTGGCTGCGCACGATAAAACGCGTGCCCAACGCCAGCACCTCGGCGTGGCGGGTGACCACCTTGAAGGGCCGCTGCAATGGATCAGGCGCGGTGCTCACCAGGATTTCGCCCCACAGCAGCTCCAGCACCCGCTGGCGCCCATCGAAGCGCAGGTTGACTGAGGTGTCGGTGTTGAGCAGCAGGCTGCTGCCGTCCGCCAGGCGCAATTCGCGGCGCTCGCCCACCCGGGTGCGGTAGTCGCACATCAGATTCTGCGCGGCCTGGCTGCGCCAGCCCAGCCAGCCCAGGGAACCGGCGCTGGTCAGCAGCAAGGCGCTGCGCAGCACTTGGCGTCGGGAACTCTTGCCGGCCTGGCTCAAGGTCGGCGCCGCCAGGGCGCCCGGCACGCTGGCCATCTGCTCGGCCACGGCGGCCATTCTCTGCCAGGCCTGGCGATTCAGTGGATCGGCCGCCAGCCAGCTGTCCCAGGCGGTCCGGTCGGTGTCGGTCGCGGTGCCGGAATGCAGGCGGGCATACCAGCGCGCGGCGACGCCGATGGCTTTCATTTCTTCGGCGGGCAGGCTCATGGGAGTTGCAACTGGATCTGCATCAGGCAGCAATGCTCCATGGCCTTGGCCATGTGGTTGTTCACCGTGCGCACGCTGACGCCCAGTTGCTCGGCGATTTGCGGGTAGGTCAGGCCACTGAACTGCGACAGGATAAAGGTCTGCTTGACCCGCGGCCCCAACCCTTGCAGCAGGCGGTCGATCTCCATCAACGCCTGGAACAGGATCGCCTGTTCCTCCGGCGATGGCTGCAGGGCCTCGGGCATGGCGGCCAGCACGTCAAGGTAGGCCTGCTCCAGCGAACGCCGGCGAAACAGGTCGATCAGCAGGCCCTTGGCAATCATCGACAGGTACGAGCGCGGCTCGCGGATGTCCAGCGCGGAGCGGGCCTTGATCACCCGCACGAAGGTGTCCTGGGCCAGGTCCGCGGCATCGAAGGCGTTGCCCAGGCGCTTGCGCAGCCAGCCCTGGAGCCAACCGTGATGGTCACAATACAGATCGTTGACAGCACTGCGTAAGGACAAGTCGTTGGCGGGCATGACGATGGAATAATTCGCGACTGATAATGACTCTCATTGTCATGTACGTCATCGTGGCTTGCAACAAATACCTGAAAGGCCAACCCGCAGCCCGCCGGCGGCAGCCGGGCTGGCCCCGGGCCCTGCTCAACCCTGGGCTGCAACCACAGGCCGTTCGAGACTCTCCAGCAACGCCTGGAACGCCGCCAGCACTTGCGCGGGCCGCTCCAGCATCAATTGATGGCCGCATTGCTCCAGCAACTGGAAGCTCCCCTTCGGCAATTGCCGGGCCAGGGCTTCGCCGCCGCTGGCCGGGGTCAGGCCGTCGCTGTCGCCGGCCAGTACCCGGGTCGGCAGGGCCAGGCCGGCCAGGGCCGTGGCGTCCGGCCATTGGGCGCTTTGCAGCAAGGCCTTGAACACATACAGCCGATTGCGCCGGGTCAGTTGCTCCTCGTAGGCCAGCAGCGCCGGGTCGACCGCGGAGTGCCAGGCACGCTGGCGAAAGCCCCGGGACAACAGCGGCCGGACAATTTCCAGGAGCCACGCCGGCAAGGCCATCAGGCCGCCGCGACTCAGGGGACGCTGCAAGGTGGTGCCCAGCAGCAAGGCCCCGGCGACGGACACCTCGGGCAGGCGTCGCGGCTGTTCCAGCAAGGCGCTCAAGGCCAGCCCGGTGCCGAAGGAATGGGCCACCAGCAGGTTCCGCCGGCCGGCGTAACGCTTGATGATCTGCAACTGGTCGGCCACCAGTTCGTCCCAGGCGTAGGCCGCGGGCTGGCGTGGTTTTTCGCTGTCGCCGTGGCCCAGCAGGTCCCAGGCCACCAGGCTGTAGCCCTGCTCGCCGAGGCTGCGCCACAACTCGCGCCACTGGTCCTTGTGCCCGCCGCCGCCATGGCCGAAGAACACCACGGTGTCGGCCTGCCGGGTGCCGGGCCGATGGGCCACGCTGAGGCGCCGGCCGGGGCGGATTTCCAGGAGTTCGCCCCGCACCAGGGGCAACTCGGTAAAGCTGTGCTGATCAGCCATGGGCGCTACGAACCTCTTCGGATACCAGGTAGTCGGGCCGGGGCAGGCCCAGATGATCGCGCAAGGTGCGGCCCTGGTAGGCGCGGCGGAACAGCCCGCGACGCTGCAGTTCCGGCACCACCTTGTCGACGAAACGCTCCAGCCCGCCCGGCAGGTAGGGCGGCATCACATTAAAACCATCGGCGGCCTCTTCGACGAACCACTGCTCCAGCCGGTCGGCGATCTGCCGGGGCTCGCCCACCAGGACCAGATGCCCGCGCGCCGCCGCCATGCGCAGGTACAGCTGGCGGATACTCAGGCCTTCGCGGCGGGCCACGCCGATCAGCAGCTCGCGCCGGCTGACCCCGGAATGGGTGGCCGGCAGCTCCGGCAACGGGCCGTCCAGGTCGCAGGCCGACAGATCGGCGCCGCCAGCGATATCCGCCAATAACGACAAGCCTACTTCAGGCTGCACCAGATCCTGCAACTGCTGATACAAGGCCTGGGCCTCGGCGGCGCTGTCGGCGACGATCGGCAGCACCCCGGGCATGACTTTCAGTTGGCCGGCATGACGCCCGTAATGGGGCAACAGGCCCTTGAGTTCGCGATAGAACTGCTGGGCGCCGGCCAGTTCCGGCTGCGCGGTGAACACCACCTCGGCATGGGCTGCGGCCAGCTCGCGACCGGCCCTGGAAGCGCCGGCCAGCACCTGCACCGGCGCCAGCCTGCGCTGCGCCCAGCGCTCGCGCACCTGGGCCAGGAACTCCCGGGCCAGGCCATAACGCCGGGCGTGTTCGAAATGTTCCGGGCGGCCGAAGTTGAAGGCCTCTTCGGCGTTGCTCGAGGTCACCAGGTTCCAGCCGCTGCGAGCGCCGCTGAGGGCCTCCAGGGAGGCGAAGCCAGCGGCCACGGTGTCGACGCTGTTGTAGGAGGTGGTGACGGTCGCCACCAGGCCGATGCGCCGGGTCACCGCCGCCAGCGCGCCGAGCAGGGTCAGCGGCTCGAAGTGTTCGGTGCGCGACATCCGGCTCAGCGCCTGGCGGCTGCCCGGCAGCATGGCCAGGGTGTCGGAGAGAAACAGCGCGTCGAAACACCCCCGTTCCGCGGTCAGCGCCAGCCGTCGGTAGTGCTCGAAATCCAGCCCGCCATCGGCCTGGGCCTCGGGGTGGCGCCAGCCGGCGACATGGTGCCCGGTGGCCATCAGGAAAGCATTCAGGCTCATCATCCCGCGCGACTGGCTCATGGCGCGACCTCGACCGCCCGGCTCACGGCCGGCGGCGCCACGGCCTGGGAAAAGCCCCGCAGCAGGGCCTGGGTGTAGGCATGCCGTGGCCGGGCCAGCAGGGTCGCCGTCTCGCCCTGCTCCACCACCCGACCGCCGCGCATCACCGCGATACGGTCACAGAGCCGGGCGGCCACGCGCAGGTCATGGGTGATGAACAGCAGGCTCAGGCCCAGCTCTCGTTGCAGCGCCTCCAGCAGTTCGAGAATCTGCACCTGGATCAGCGCGTCGAGGGCCGAGACGCACTCGTCGGCGATCAGCACCCTGGGTTCCACCGCCAGGGCCCGGGCGATGCCGATACGTTGGCGCTGGCCACCGGAAAACTCATGGGGGTAACGCTCCAGGGCGGTCGCCGGCAGGCCCACCCGTTCCAGCACCCGGCGTGCCTGCTGCTGTGCGTCCGCCTTGCTCCAGCCCTGGGCCAGGGGCCCGGTCATCAGGATAGTGCCGATGTTCTGCCGCGGATTGAGCGAGGCGAACGGGTCCTGGAAGATCATCTGCACGGCGCCGCGCAGCGGCCGCAGGCGCGCCTGGGACAGGCCGGCGACTTCCCTGCCCTGCCACTGGATACTGCCGCGATCCGCCTGTAGCAAACGCACCAGGCACCGGCCCAGGGTCGACTTGCCGGAACCCGACTCGCCGACGATGCCCAGGGTCTGGCCTTCGCGCAGCTCCAGGTCGACCTCGGCCAGGGCCCGGGTGCTGTGCCGCCGCCACCCGCCACCGCGGCGGCTGAAGCTCTTTTCCAGCTGCCGGGCGCTCAGCACCACGGCCGCCTCCGCCAGTGCCTGCCGGGGTTGCAGGGGCACCGCGGCCACCGCCTCGAGCAAGCGCCGGGTGTAGTCTTGCCGAGGCGCGCGCAGCACTTCGGCGACCGGCCCCTGCTCCACCATATGTCCTTTTTCCAGGACCAGCACGCGATCGGCGACCGCCTCGACCACGGCAAAGTCATGGGTGATGAACAGCATCGCCATGCCCTTCTCGCGCTGGATCCGCCGCAGCAGGTCGAGGATCTGCCCCTGGGTGGTGACGTCCAGCGCCGAGGTCGGCTCGTCGGCGATCAACAGCGCCGGATCGAACGCCAGGGCCATGGCGATCACCACCCGCTGGCGCTGGCCGCCGGACAGCTCGAACGGATAGGCATGCCGCAGGCGCGCGGGGTCGGGCAAGCCGACATAACCCAGCAATTCGATCACCCGTCGGCGCCGCGCGCCGGCGGCCTTGAGCCCATGGGCCTGCAGGGTTTCGTCGATCTGCCGGCCGACGCTCAGCAGCGGGTTGAGCGCACTCATGGGCTCCTGGAAGATCATGCTGATGTCGCGCCCGCGCAGCTGGCGCATGGCCTCTTCATCGCGTCCGGCCAGGTCCTGGCCACGAAACTCCAGGCGCCCGCTTTCCACTCGCAGCGGGCGCGGTAACAGGCGCAGCAAGGCCTTGGCCAGCATCGACTTGCCCGAGCCGGACTCGCCGACCACGCACAGGCATTGGCCGCGCCGTAATTGCAGCGACAGGTCGTGCAGCGCATGGCTGCGGTCGCCGCCGGCCGGCAGCGCAATGCGCAGGTGTTGGATATTCAGCAGCGCTTGCGTGCTCTGGCTCATGGTGGGGAATCTCCATTTCGACGGGCAGGTTCGAAGGCCACGCGCAGGCCTTCGCCGACACGATTGACCGCCAGCACGCAAAGCAGGATCGCGCCGCCGGGCAGCAGGCTCATCCACCAGGCATCGCGCAGCAGCCCTCGTGACGCATTGATCATGTAGCCCCAGCTCATGGCTTCGGGGTCGCTCAGGCCGAGGAAGGCCAGGGCCGCCTCGGTGAGGATGGCCGTGGCCATGACGAAGGTCATGGTCACCAGCAGCGGCGCCAGGGCATTGGGCAGGATCTGCTGGAAGACGATCGCCCAGGGCGACTGCCCCAGCACCCGGGCGGCCTGGACGAACTCGCGCTGGCGCAGGCTGAGGAATTCGCTGCGCACCAGGCGCGCCACCGCCGGCCAGGCCACCAGGGCGATGGCCAGCACGATGGAACCCAGGGAAGGTTCGAGGATCGCCACCAGAATCACCGCCAGCACCAGCTGCGGGATGATCTGGAAAAACTCGGCGATGCGCATCAGCACGCCGTCCAGCCAGCCACCGACATAGCCGGCGACAGCGCCCACCAGCGAGCCCGCCACCAGGGTTGCCAGGCTGGCCAGGGCCCCCACCGCCAGTGACACCCGGGCGCCATGCAACAGGCCGCTGGCCAGGTCGCGGCCCAGCAGGTCGCTGCCCAGCCAGTGGGCCGGGTCCTGGAACGGCGCGAGCATCGGCCGCGCGCTCATCTCCCAGGGCGCCGCCTGGGCGAGCCAGGGCGCGGCCACCGCCAGCAGGCTCAACAGCAGCAGGAACAGGGCGCCGAGCAGCGCCGAGGGCTGACCGATAAAACGCCGCCATGCCGTGGACGGGTTCATGCGCCCTGCCCTCCGGCGCCGATCCGTGGGTCCAGCAGGCGGCAGGCCAGGTCGGTCAGCAGATTGAAACCGACCACCAGCACCGAGATCAGCAGAAAGCCGCCCATCAGCACCCCGTAGTCGCGCTGGGCCAGGGAGTCGTACATCAGCCGGCCGATGCCCGGCCAGGAATAGACCACCTCCACCAGCAGCGCGCCGCTGGCCAGTTGGCCCAGCTGCAAGCCGGCGAAAGTCACCACCGGCAGCAGCGCGTTGCGCAGCACATGGCCCAGCAGAATGCGCCGTGGACGCAGGCCCTTGGCCTGGGCGGTATACACGTATTCCTGGTGCATCGCCTCCAGGGTCGCGGCGCGGGTCAGGTGGATGTACAGGGCCAGGAACAGAAAGCTCAAGGACAGGCACGGCAACAACAGGTGCCGTGCCCGGTCCGCCAGCCAGGCAGCGCCGTGCAGCTCGCGGGCGACCGTCTCCATGCCGAAGGCCGGCAGCCAGTCGAGGCTCACCGAGAACAGCAGGATCAGCAGCATCGCCAGCCAGAACGGCGGCATCGCATACAGCAGCAGGGCACCGTGGGAAATCACCCCGTCCAGCCAGTGCCGGCGCTGCCGGGCGCGGGCCGCCAGCACACCGAGGGTCACGCCGAGCAGCGACGACAGGACAAAGGCCGAGCCCATCAGGGTCAGGGTGGCCGGCAGGCGCTCGGCGAGCAGGGTCCACACCGGGGTCTGGTTGCGATAGGAGTAGCCGAGGTCGAGAGTCGCCACCTGGCCCAGGTACAGCAGCAACTGCCGGGCCAGGGGCTGGTCCAGGCCCATGGCGTGACGCAGGCTGGCGATGTACTGCGGATCGTCCACCCCGGCCTCGCCGGCCATCAGCAGTGCCGGGTCGCCGGGCGCCAGGCGGATCAACAGGAAGCTCAACACCAGCACCCCGACGATCATCAGCAGCGCCCGCCCCAGGCGCGAGCCGAAAAACAGCAGCCCGCTCATGGCGCCGGGGCGTCGAGGTAGACGCTTTCATAGTCTTCGTTGAGGCTGGTGGCGGTCTGCAGCAGGTTCTTGACCTGGCTGTGGTACAGCGTCGGGTAGCGCATTTCGAAGATCGGCGCGATCGGCAGGTCGCTGTTCAGCAGGTTCTCCAGCTGGCTGTAGAGCTTCTGCCGCTGGGGGCCTTCGGCGGTGTCGGCGACCCGGTTCCACAGGCTGTCCGCCGCCGGGTTGACGTAGCCGCTGACATTGGCGAAGGGCGAGGTCTTGAGGATGTAGTCCGAGCGGTACAGGTAGGCGTTGGTCAGGTACGGGTCGCCGATCTGGAAGATGAAGTTGTAGGTCAGGTCGAAGTCCCAGTCACTGACCCGCTGGAACCAGGTGGCGGCATCCGAGGTGACTACCTGGACCTTGAACCCCATGAGTTGCAGGGCCTGCTTGGTGTACTCGGCCAGGCGCTCCCAGGCGCCGCCCTTTTCGCCGTTGAGCAGGCGGATGCGCACCGCGCCGACGTCCACCCCGGACTCGGCGATCAGCGCCTTGGCCTTGTCCGGGTCATAGGCGTATTGCGGCAACTGCGGATCGTGGTACGGCGAGCTGGAGACAAAGGGCCCCTGGGCCACCCGGCCCGAGCCGAAGAAGATGTTGTCGACGATGAACGGGCGGTTCAACGCATAGAGAATCGCCTGGCGCACCTTGGGGTCGTTCAACGGCGGCTTGCGGGTATTGATCTGCAGGAACGCCAGGCCCGAGTACAGCTCCCAGCCCTGCTCCGAGGCTTGCACCCCGGGCAGCGCGCTCAGGCGCTTGAGGTCGGCGTAGTCGGCGTCGCCGCTGCGCAACACCTGCACGTCGTCGCGCTCGAAGGCCGCGGCCCGCGAGGAGCCGTCGGGGATCACGTGGAAGATGATGCCGTCCAGGTGCGGCAGGCCCTGTTTCCAGTATCGCGGGTTCTTCGCCAGCTTGATGTAGGCGCCGCGTTTCCATTCCTGGAACACGAACGGCCCGGTCCCCACCGGCTTGAGGTTGTACGGGTTGTTGCGAAAGTCGCTGCCTTCGTACAAGTGCTTCGGCACGATCGGCCGCAGGCCGCTGCCCAGCAGCGAGAGCAAGGGCGCGAAGGGTTTGTTCAGGTGGAAGATCACCTGCCGCGGGTTGCCGGTCTCGATCGACGCCACGTACTGGCTGAAGATGCTGGCCATGCGTTTGTCGACTTCCGGGTAAAAGGTCTTGAAGCTGAACAGCACGTCCTCGGCGCTGAACGGCTGGCCGTCGTGCCAGCGCACGCCTTCCTGCAGATCGAAGGTGTAGGTCAGGCCATCGGCGGACACTGTCCAGGCCCGGGCCAGCACCGGTTGCGGCTTGAGTTCGCGGTCGTAGGTCAGCAGGCCCTGGAGGATCTTGCCGCTGACGTACTGGGTCGACACATGGGTGACCACGCCATGCATCAGCGACGGCGGCTCGGGCTGGGCGATCAGGTTGAGCACGCCACCGTCCCGGGGTTCGGCCTGGGCGTTGCCGGCGAGCAGCGCCACGCAGGCCAGCAGGCCCAGGGCCGCGCCCTGGAAAGCCCGCCCCGTGAAAGCCAGGCGCAACGACCTGAGGCGAGACGGATGTCGATAAGGGTGACTGGGCATGCTGACTCCTTGGCAATGGTTCAGGGGGACGCCTTGCGGCGGCCCCTTTGCCGGGATTTAGCAAGGCCTGTGCCACTGCCTCGAAGCGCCCGCATTGCCTGGAGAGGGGCCGGGCATGGCCGCCAGGGGCCCGCCCTGGCACTGATGAAAAAGCCACAGCCCCGCCAGCGCACTGTGGAAAAAGCAGCAGCGCATTTGCGCCGGTTCGTGCCAAGGCCCGCGTACCGCGGGTCCGGGCCGGGCTGGCACAGGGTTTGCCCTGTACGGCTTCCTCCCTCCCCTGGAATGTGAGCGCCATGTCACTGGACTACCTGGGCAACCCCATCGACAGCGAAGCCCCCGCCGCCCGCCGGGGCCTGGATGACTTCATCAGCGGCTTCCTCGGCTACCACCCCCGCGCCGAAGGCATCCTGGCGAGCGCCGAGCGCCACCCCGAGTCGGCGCTGAGCAATGCCTTCGCCGGCATCCTCTTGATGTTCATCGAATCCCCCGAAGGGCCGCGGCTGGCCGAGCACTACCGCCAGCGCGCGGCCCAGGTCAGCGCGCCGCACCCTCGCGCGGCGCTGTACCTGGCGCTGTTGCAGGCGTGGATCGAGGACGACCTGGACCGGGTCCTGGGCCTCAGCGAGACCCTGCTCGAACGGTTCCCCCGCGACCTGTTCGCGGCCAAGCTCAATCAGTACGTGGAGTTCAACCGCGGCAACTGGCCGGCCCTGCTGCGCATCGCCCTCAAGGCCGTGGAAGCGACCGCGGAGGTCGCCCAGGGCCACGGCATGCTGGCCTTCGCCTACGAGCAATGCCATCTGCTCGACGAGGCCGAAGCCAGTGCCCGCCAGGCCCTGGCCCTGCAAGCGGACGAACCCTGGGCCCAGCACGCCCTGGCCCACGTCATGCTGACCCAGGGCCGCATCGAGGAAGGCATCGCCTTCCTGGAAAGCGTGAAAGCGCACTGGCAGGGGCTCAACTCGTTCATCTACACCCACAACTGGTGGCACCTGGCGCTGTTCTATCTGGCGCGCGGCGATGAGCAGCGGGTGCTGGAGATCTACGACCGGCATGTGTGGGGCATTCTGCCGGAGTACTCCCAGGACCAGATCGGCGCCGTGTCCCTGCTGGCGCGCCTGGAACTGGCCGGGGTCGATGTCGGCGAGCGCTGGCAGGCCCTGGCGCCCTACCTGCAAAAGCGCCAGGGCGACACCGTGCAACCGTTCCTCAGCCTGCAATACCTGTACGGCCTGGCCCGCGCCGGCAAACCCGAGGCCGGGCAACTGCTGGCCGCCCTGCGGGCCCGCAGCCGCCAGGCCCCGGCCTTCAGCCGCGCGGTCTGGGCCGAGGTCACCCTGCCCCTGGCCGAGGGGCTGCTGGCCCATGCCCAGGGCGATTCGGCGCAGGCCGCCGCCCTGCTCGCCAGCGCCCTGCCGCGGCTCAACGAAATCGGCGGCAGCCATGCCCAGCGCGACCTGTTCGCCCAGATCGAACTCGACGCCCGCCTGCGCTCCGGCGACTGGCTGGCCGCCCAGCAGAACCTGGAACTGCGCCGCCGCTACGACCCCTTCGACGTACCCACCAACCGCAGCCTGGAGCGGGTCTATCGCGCCCTGGAACTGCCCGCCCTGGCCCGCCAGGCCCAGGCCAGGGTCAAGCGGAGCCTGGCCCGTTCGCCCTAAGGGTCAGCGCGCCCGGCGCGCCTCGAATACCCCCCGGGCGATGGCCCGGGCCACGCAGTCGGCGGCGGCCGAACCGATGCAGCCGATCTGCACCTGGCGGCGCGGGCCGGCGCTCAACTCCAGCGCCCCGGAGGCCAGGGCGAATACCGTGTCGCCATCGAACGGCAGGTGCGCCGGACGCACCGCCCGGGCGATGCCGTCCTGGCCCATGATCGCCACCCGCTTGCACTCGGCGGTGGTCAGCCGCGCGGTGCTGGCGACCACCACCAGGGTGGTGTTGGCCCCGGCCTGCAGGCGGCCCATGGAATCCAGGCGCGACAGTTCCGGCATCGGGTCGCTGTTGTCCTGGTCGCCCCCGGGCCGGGCGCCGCCGAACTCACCGCCGATCTCCCAGGGCCAGGCCCAGAATGTCTGGCCGTCGGGCATGTACACCGAGCCTATGGGGTTGGCCACCACCAGCGCGGCCACTACCAGCCCGTCCCCGAGGTCCAGCGAGGCCGAGCCCAGGCCGCCCGGCAACACCCCGGCCATGGCGCCCCGCCCGGCGCCCACCGCCCCCAGGGCGAAGTCCGCGCCACTGTTGGCCAGGGCCTCGAAACCCAGGCGGCGATACGGCGGTTCCAGGCCCCATTGCTTGTCCCCGCCATTGGCCAGGTCATGCAGGACCGCCGCCGGCACGATGGGAATCGCCGGCGCCCCGGCCTTGAGGTGCAGGCCGACATTGTCCTGGGACAAGGCCGCCGCCACCGCGTCCGCCGCGCCCAGGCCGAACACCGAGCCACCGGCGAACACCAGGGCGTGCAACTGGCCGACCATGTTCTGCGGCTCCAGCGCCGCCGATTCGCGCCCGCCCGGCCCGCCGCCGCGAATGTCGATGCTGGCGGTCCAGGCGCCGTCGGTGCGGATCACCGTGACCCCGGTGTCGACACGCCTGTCGGTGGCGTGCCCGACCCTGATCCCAAGGATGTCGGTGAGCAAGTTGCGAGGACCCGGCTGCGGCATGGAAAAGCTTCCTGAATAGGCCAATGACGTTGGCGACCCCGCTACCCAGCAAGTGATGTGCCAGCCCCCTTGCCCACGGCCCTGTCCAGGCGTCCGCCGCATCCCGTGCCGCCGGGCCGGGCACTGCTGACAAAACAGCACCGGGGCCAGCCGCCCGCCCCGGTTACCCGCCCCTGTAGAAAAACCAACAGCCTGGGCCGGCACTGTTAGAAAAGCACCATTCGCCTGTCGACGAAAATCTCAACACCTTGTTTTAAAACGACTTTATCGACTGGCACAGGCCTTGCTCTGCCGGCTTACCAGAGCTTGAGCCCGCAGGCCATACCCAGGCCCGGCAACAAGCCGCCACCACGACACCGGCGATGGCCGCATACGGAACCGTCGCCTTACCCGACAAGGTTGGCCACCCAGCAGGGCGCAAACCGGGGACCACACTGGAGTGTTTCAATCATGATTTCATCAAGCGCCACTGGCGTGCGGCAACCTCACAGGACTTTCGCCCACAGCCTGCTGTTCATCGCCCTGTGCGAGGCATTGACCTACGGCAGCGCGGCACTGGCCGCCGACAGCGACAACCCGCTGGACACCGTGGTGGTGATCGGCAACCGCGGCCAGGCCCGGACCCTGGCCGAAAGCCCGTCCCCGGTGGATGTGATTTCTTCCAAGCAACTGTTGGCCACCGGCCAGGGCGACCTGACCCGCGCCCTCAGCCGGGTGCTGCCGTCGCTCAACCAACCGGCCTCGTCAGGCTTCGGCTCGACCTCGGTGGTGCGCCCCATCAGCCTGCGCGGCCTCAACGGCGACCAGGTGCTGGTGCTGGTCAACGGCAAGCGCCGGCACAACAGCGCGCTGCTGAACAACGGCACCTTCCTCAACTCCGGCTCGCAACCGGTGGACCTGGACATGATTCCCACCGCCCTGGTGGACCATGTCGAGGTGCTGCGCGACGGCGCCTCCGCCCAGTACGGCTCGGACGCCATCGGCGGCGTGGTCAACATCGTGCTCAAGCAGACCGACCACGGCGGCAGCCTGTCCACCAGCTACGGCCAGAACTACGAGAACGGCGACGGCGAGACCGCCCGGCAGACCGGCAACGTCGGCCTGGCGCTGCCCAACGACGGTTTCATCAACCTGGCGCTGGACGTTAAGAAGCAGCGGGTTTCCGACCGCTCCGACGACGCGCCGTACACCGACAGCGCCGGCAACACCAGTTCGCGGCATACCTACTACGGCACCGGCCTGCCCGAGTCGCGCAACTTCAGCCTGGGCTACAACGCCGAGCTGCCGGTCAACGACGCCTTGAGCCTGTATTCGTTCTCCACCTATACCCGGCGCAACTCGGAAAAGCCCCTGGCCTTCCACCAGCCCGCGAGCTTCGACGGCATCGCCACGCCCTTCCCCGAAGGCATCGAAGACACCCTGCGGTTTATCGAGAACGACTTCCAGGTGGCCTTCGGTGGCAAGGGCAAGTTCGCCGACTGGGACTACGACCTGTCCAGCACCTATGGCCAGGACCATGCCGAGGCCACCCTGCGCCACACCTACAACCTCAGCTACGGCCAGGACTCGCCGACCTCGGTGGACACCGGGGTCAAGACCTTCAGCCAGTGGACCAACAACCTCGACCTGACCCGCGCCTTCGACTTCGGCCTGGCCAAACCGACGCAGATTTCCTGGGGCCTGGAGCAGCGCTACGAAAACTACAAGATCGGCAAGGGCGACTACGCGTCCTACGCCAGCGGCCCCTACACCACCGGCGCCAGCGGCAACCCGATCGCCCCCGGGACCATCTCCGGCGCCGGCACCACGCCCGCCGACGCCGCGCAGCGAGGCCGCACCAGCCTGGCCGGTTATGGCGAGATCGGCCAGGACCTGACCGACAAATGGCACGTCGACCTGGCCGGCCGCTACGAGCACTACAACGACGGTTCGGGCACCACCACCAACGGCAAGCTCTCCACCCGCTACCAGCTGACCCCCACCCTGGCCGTGCGCGGCACCTACAGCACCGGCTTTCGCGCGCCGTCGCTGGCGCAGCAGATCTACAGCTCGACCTCGCAGAGCAACGTCAACGGCAACCTGATCGACTACCGCAACGTCGCGGTGGATTCGGACGTGGCCAAGGCCCTGGGCGCCTCGACCCTCAAGCCGGAGAAATCGACCAACATCAGCGTCGGCCTGACCTTCCAGCCCTCCGACGCCAGCAGCGTGACCCTGGATGCCTACCAGATCAAAATCCGCGACCGCATCGCCCAGACCGGCTACCTGGGCGGCACCCCGCAGATCGCCGCGATCCTCGCCGCGGCCGGGCTCAACACCAACCAGTCGGTCACCTACTTCACCAACGCCCTGGACACCACCACCCGCGGCATCGACCTGGTCGGCGACTACCGGCAGAACCTCGGGGCCTACGGCGGCCTGCGCTACACCCTGGGCTTCAACTGGAACACCACGCAGATCGACGACATCCACGCCTCGCCGGTGGCCCAGCAGGCCCTGGGGCCTACCGGCGGCTACGACCGCCAGCGCCAGGGCAACCTCAAGCACGGCCTGCCCGAATCCAAGCTGCTGCTGGGCACCACCTGGACCATCGACAAATTCGAGATCGGCCTCAACCTGACCCGCTACGGCGAGTACACCCAGTACGGGACGACGGAGAACTTCGACCGCACCTTCTCCCCGGCGTGGATCACCGACCTCAACCTCGATTACCACCTGAACGCCGCCCTGACCCTCAACGCCGGCGCCAACAACCTGTTCAACAAGTACCCGGAGCGCACCGGCCTGCCCAGCAGTTCCGGGGCTTTCCCCTACGGCAACTTCTCGCCCTACGGCACCACCGGTGGCTACTGGTACACCGGCCTGACGTACAACTTCTGAGCCACCTGAGCGCCTGCCGGCCCGGGTGGCCGGCAGGTTCGTCGAATCACCCCCGGGAGCCTGCCCATGACCCGCCGTACCGATCAACTCAAGCTGGGGGCCTTCCTGGCCAACAGCGGCCATCATGTCGCCGCCTGGCGCCATCCCCTGGCCCAGGCCGATGCCAGCCTGGACTTCGAGCATTTCAAGGCCATCGCCCAGACCGCCGAACGCGGCAAGTTCGACGCGCTGTTCGTCGCCGACGTGGTCGCCCTCTGGGGTCACCACCTCGATGCCCTGAGCCGCACCGCCCGCGGCGAACACTTCGAGCCGTTGACCCTGATGGCCGCCCTGGCCGCGGTCACCCGCAACATCGGCCTGATCGCCACCGCCACCACCAGCTACAACGAGCCGTACCACATCGCCCGCAAGTTCGCGTCCCTGGACCACCTGTCCGGGGGCCGCGCGGCGTGGAACCTAGTGACCTCGGTGGTCTCCGACGAAGCCTGGAACTTCGGCCGCGAAAACCATATCGACCACGCCGACCGCTACCAGCGCGCGGAAGAATTCCACGACGTGGTCAAGGGCCTGTGGGACAGCTGGGACGACGACGCCTTTATCCGCGACAAGGCCAGCGGCCAGTACTTCGACCCGGACAAGCTGCATACCCTCGATCACCGTGGCGCGCATTTCGCCGTGCGCGGGCCGTTGAACGTCGCGCGACCGCCCCAGGGCCACCCGGTGCTGGTCCAGGCCGGTGCCTCGGAGGCCGGCAAGGCCCTTGCGGCGCGGGTCGCCGAACTGATCTTCGCCAGCCATCACGACCTGTCGGCGGCCCAAGCCTTCTACCAGGACATCAAGCAGCGCGCCGAGGCATTGGGCCGCAATCCCGAGCACATCAAGATCCTGCCCGGGGTCACGCCTTTCATCGGCGCAACCCGCGAACAGGCCCAGGCGCTGTTCGACGAATTCCAGGCCCTGGTGGACCCGGTGCTGGGCCTGCGCCTGCTGGCCGATACCCTGGGCGACGATATCGACCTGTCCGGCCACGACCTCGACGGCCCCCTGCCGCAGACCCCGGTCGGCCAGCGCGGCAGCCGCCGCGACCAGGTCCTGGCCCTGGCCCGAGAGGAGAACCTGAGCATTCGCCAGCTGTACCTGCGCCTGGCCGGCGGGCACCCGATCATCGGCACCGCCGAGGACATCGCCGACACTTTCGAGGCCTGGTTCCAGGGCCGCGCCTGCGATGGCTTCAATGTGTTCTTCCCGTACTTTCCCGGTTCGCTCGATAGCTTCGTCGACCAGGTGATCCCACTGCTGCAACGACGCGGGCTGTTCCGCCACGAGTACCAGGGCCGTACCCTGCGCGAAAACCTCGGCCTGCCGCGCCCGGCCAACCGCTTCACCCGGCCGCCGGAGCCGCGCTCATGAGAGGCCTGGCCTGCCTGCTGGCGGCGTTCTGCGGCCTGGCGAGCGCCCCGGCGTTCGCCTTGAACATCCTGCTGAGCAACGACGACGGTTACCGCCACCCGAACATCCGGGCCTTGTACGACGCCCTCAAGGCGGCCGGGCACCAGGTGAAGATCGCCGCCCCGCAAAGCGAACAGAGCGCCCGCGGCGGCGCCTTCATCTACGGCCGCGAGACCCGCATCGGCCGCGACAGCGACCCCGCCTACCCCGACAGCTACTACCTGAGCACCCATGAAAGCGGCCTGTGCGGCAGCCCCGCCTGCGCCGGCCAGACGGTACGGATCGAGATCAGCGGCACCCCGGTGATGGCGCTGCTGATGGGCCTGAAGAAAGTCATGCCGCACCCCGACCTGGTGATAGTCGGCCCCAACCCCGGCAACAACCTGGGGGCGATCAACCTCGCTTCCGGAACCTTCAACGCCGCCAGCGCGGCCTTGCTCGCCGGGGTCCCGGCGCTGGCGGTGAGCACCGACCTCAAGGAGTCCGATCCGCAGCGGGTGGCCCGGCTGGTGGTGCGACTGGTGGAGGCCCTCGACCGCCATCGCCAGGGCGACGGCAAGCTGTTGCCCGAAGGTCTCGGGCTCAACGTCAACCTGCCCGCCGGCCCCGCCATCAAGGGCGTGCGCCTGACCCGCATCGGTCGTTACGTGGGCTTCGAGGCCTTGTATACCGAGGACCTCGGCAAGCTCGATCACGCGCTCGCCGGCAAGCCCGGCATCGGTTTCCAGTACAGCCCGCCGGCCACCGACGACGAACAGGATGACGAAGCCGTCTGGGTGGCCAAGGGCTACCTGACCGTCAGCCCGTTCAGCGGCCTGCTGGAATCCGCCGGCGACAACCGCAACCTCCAGGGCCTGCTGGCCCTGCCCTTACTCGACAAGCAGGAGCCGCAGCCATGAGCGGAGGATTTGCCCTGGGTTTTCTCAGCCGGGTCTACCGCCCGGGTTTCGACCCCAAGGTCTACCGCGACACCCTGGAGTTGTTCCAGGTCGCCGAAGAACTGGGCTTCGACAGCGGCTGGGTGGCCCAGCACCATTTCGCCAGCGAACAGGGGCGCCTGCCCTCACCGCTGATCCTGCTCGCGGCCATCGCCCAGCGCACCCGGCGCATCGGCCTGGGCAGCGGGATCATCGTGCTGGTGCAAGAGCAACCGCTGCGCCTGGCCGAAGACGCCGGGGTGCTCGACCTGCTGAGCAACGGCCGCCTCGAACTGGGGCTGGGAGCGGGTTTCGACCCGCAGACCTTCGACGCCTTCGGCCGCCGGCACGAGCAGCGCCATCGCGACTACGAGCGGCATCTGCAACAGCTGCACGCGGCCTTGAACAACGCGCCGCTGAATGCCCAGGGACTGCGCCTGCGTCCCGCCGCCCAGGGCCTGGGCCGGCGCCTGTGGGAAGCCACCTCGCGGGTCGAGCTGGTGGCGGCCCGCGGCAACGGCCTGATCATGGCGCCCAACCCGCACCTGCCGCCCGAGGCGGGGGTGGAACTGGTCGAGCGTTATCGCCGGGCCTGGACCGGCGACAACGGCACTCCGGCGCGGGTGGCGCGGGTGCAGGGGGTGTTCCCCAGCGACTCGCCGGTCAGCGACGACTCGGCCCTGCGCCGGGATATCCAGGCCTACGTCAAGCGCCAGCAGAGCATCGGCGTCTACAGCGGCCCGCTGGACGAGGACTTCGCCAGCACCCTCAAGCGCCTGGGGGTGCTGCATGGCCCGGCCCACGAGATAGTCGCCGGCCTGCGCCAGGGCCCACGACTGAGCGCCAACGACCACCTGATCGTCCAGGTACAGACCGCCAGCACGCCGCTGCGCGAAGCCATCCGCGCCCTGGAAATCATCCGCGAACAGATCGCCCCCGCCCTGGGCTGGCGCCCCAGCACGACCACCGTCACTCGCCATTTTGTGGAGCCCAGCCTGCCATGACCGCCTCGCACCCGCGCAAAACCTTCAAGCTGGGTTTTCTCAGCCATGCCTTCGGCGACGATCCACGGCAGGTCTACCACGACCTGCTGGAGCAGTTCGACGTGGCCGAGGCCCTGGGCTACGACGGTGGCTGGATTGCCCAGCACCACCTGAGCAGCGGCTTCGGCCAACTGCCCTCGCCCCTGGTGCTGCTGGCCGCCGTCGCCGAGCGCACCCGGCATATCGAGCTGGGGACCGGGGTGATCGTACTGCCCCTGGAAGAACCGATCCGCCTGGCCGAGGACGCCAGCGTGCTGGACAGCCTGAGCGCCGGGCGCCTGCAATTGGGCATCGGCAGCGGCGGCGCCAACCTCGACAATTTCAGTGCCTTCGAGCGCGATCCCGAACAGCGCCAGCAGCAGTTCATCCAGCACCAGCAACGCCTGCAACAGCTGCTCGACGGCCAGCCCGTCAGCCCCGGCGACGAGCTGACCCTGCAACCGCCGGCACCGGGCCTGGGCCAGCGGCTGTGGCATTCCCACGGCAGTGTCGAGGGCGCGGCCTACACCGCCAGCCAAGGCAACGGCCTGCTGCTGGGCACTGCCACCCACGACCCGCTGACCGTGCAGAAACCCCTGGCCGAGGCCTACCTCAAGGCCTGGAACACACCTGGGCGAGCGCCGCGCATCGGCGTGGTGCGGGCGGTGTTTCCGGCCCGCGACCGCGCCACCGCCCAGGCCGAACTGGCGGTGGATATCGAGCGGCACATTCCACGCCTGCAACGCGAAGGCCTGATCGATGAGGCGGTCAACCTGCAAGAACACCTGCGCCTGATGAACGTGCACCACGGCCACCCCGAAGAAGTGCTCGACAGCCTGCGCCAGGACCCGGCGCTGCTGGACTATGCCGATTACCTGATCGTCGTGGTCCAGGCCGAAAGCTCGACCCAGGCCCAGGTGCTGGAGCGCCTGCGGACGATTGCCCGGGACATCGCCCCGGCCCTGGGCTGGCAGCCCGCGCGCCCTGAACAAGCCACCGCCACCCGGGCCACTCATGCCCAAGCTACTCATACCCAAGCTACTCAGCCGCCAGCGACAGTGGGATGATGACGCCTGCCTCCTTCCCCCCTGTCGCGGAGCCTGCCCATGGCGCTTGAGTTCAGCTGGCAAATGCCGCTCTGCGGCCCCGGTGGCGCCCCCGACTGGGCGGCGCGCCCCGGGCAATGGATTCAACTGGCCCAGGCCGTGGAGTACGCCGGGATCGACGGCCTGTGGATTCCCGGCGGCGCCCAGTGCGCCGACAGCCTGGGGGTGGCCGCGGCCCTCTGTGCCCACACCCGGCGGGTCCGACTGACGGTCAGCGTGCCGCCGGAAGTGATGTTGCCGGCGGCCCTGGCCACCACCGTGCAAAGCCTGCAATCGATCAGCGCCAACCGGGTCCGCCTGCACCTGCCGGACAGCGAACAGGGCAGCCTGCGCAGCGCCTTTGGCGAATGGCTCAACCGCGACCAGCGCAACGAACGCATCGGCGAATACCTGGAGATCCTCGACCAGTTGCTGGCCGAGGCGGACGGCGGCTTCAACTACAGCGGTCGTTATTTCCAGCTGGAGAATGCCGGTTTCGCCCGCCGTCCCCTGCCGGCCCCGGCGCTGATCCTCGACGACAGCCAGAGCAGCGCGCTGATCGCCAGCCACGCGCGTTTCTGCCTGCTGCGCTCGGCGCCGCCGCACTGGCTGCGCCAGGAAATCGAGCGCCTGCGCGGCACCGAGCGATCCGCGGAGCGGCCCCTGGGGTTCGCCTGCGCCTTCGGCCTGGTGCTGGGGGACACCGAGGAACAGGCCTGGCAAGCCGCCAACCGGCAACTGGCGGGAAACCTGGCGCCGCTGCCGGCGGCGGCCGCCTCGGTGCTCCGCCTGCCCCGGGATCGCCAGCCGCTGCGGCATTTCGAAATCCATCCGAACCTGGTGCAGCTGCAGCCCGGGCAGCCGCTGTACCTGGTCGGCACGCCGCATCAGGTCGCCACCCGCTTGCAGGAACTGCACGGCCTGGGCCTGGAACATATCGTCATCCAGGGCCAGCCGGCGGTCAGCGAAGTGTTGCGCTTCGCCGAACGCATCCTGCCGCTGCTCGATGACCAAGGCCTGCGCAAGGAGCCCCTCCAGCATGCCCAATGACCGTCGCGAACCGATCGAGATCGACTGGTTCCTGCCCACCAACGGCGATGGCCGTCACCTCACCAGCAGCGGCCTGCCCAAGGCCTTGCTGTTCCAGCAAGGCGAACGCGCGCCGACCCTGGACTACCTGCGCCAGATCGTGCGCGCCGCCGAACAGGCGGCCTTCGACGGCATCATGGTGCCCACCGCCAGCGGCTTCGAAGACCCCTGGCTGATCACCGCGGTGCTGGCCCAGGAAGTCCGTCGCCTGCGCTTTCTGCTGACCCTGCGCCCGGGCCTGGAACTGCCCGCCTACAGCGCCCACCGCGCGGCCACCTTGCAGCTGCTCAGCGAGAACCGCCTGGACCTGCACCTGGTGAGCGGCTCCAGCCGTTTCGAGCAACGCTCCCTCGGCGACTTCCTCGAACACGACGAGCGCTATGCGCGCACCGCAGAGTTTCTCGAAGTGTTCCAGGCGGTGTGGGCCGGCAAGGGTCAGCCCCATCACGGGCGTTATTACCGCAGTGGCATCGGCAACCCGATCGCGCCCCAGGCGCAGGCGCCGGCCATCTATTTCGGCGGTGCCTCGGCGGCGGCCGAACAGGTCGGTGCCGCCCATGCCCAGACCTACCTGATGTGGTGCGAACCGCCGGCGATGATCGCCGAGCGCATCCTGCGCATGCGTGAACTGACCGCGGCCCGCGGTCGCGGCCTGCGCTTCGGCCTGCGCCTGCACATTTTCGCCGCGGCCACCGACGATGCCGCCTGGGCCCACGTCGAGCGCCTGCTGGAAGAGATCCCCAAGGAAGCCATCGACCGCGCCCAGTTGCAGATGGCCGCCTACGAGTCGGTGGGCCAGTCGCGCCAGACCGACCTGGTCAAGGGCCGCCGGCGTGGCGCGCGGGAGCTGGAAGTCTCGGCCAATCTGTGGGCCGGGGTCGGGCTGGTGCGGGGTGGCGCGGGCACGGCGCTGGTGGGCAGCTACCAGCAGGTGGCGGAACGCATCGAGGAGTACCACCAGTTGGGGGTCGACTGCTTCATTCTGTCCGGCTTCCCCCATCTGGAAGAGGCGATTCACCTGGGCGCGGAATTGCTGCCGCAACTGCGCCGGATCGGCGGCGCCCTGTCCCGGACCGAACAGCGCTGAGCCACCCTAGGGCCTGGCGCGGCCCTTGAGCATGCCGTGGTTGACCAGCAAGGTGCGCATGGCATTGCGGGTGATGCCCAGCAGTTGCGCGGTGCGCAGCTGGTTGAAGCTGCAAAAGGCAAAGGCTTCGCGCACGATCAGGTCTTCGATGTCGTGCAGCAGCGAATCCCCCGGCACCTCGAACAGCCGCAACAGCTGCTCGCGTAGCACCTCCTGGGGCAGCTTCGGCGCTCCGCCGGGCCCAGGGCCCTGCAACGCGCTGAGTCCGGCGGAAAACTTCAGGTGCTCGGGGCGGATCGAGCGCTCGCCCGCCACCAGCAAGGCCAGGTGCACGACGTTTTCCAGCTCGCGGATATTGCCCGGCCAGGGATAGTCGAGCAGCGCCTGGGTGGCGGACTCCGAGAGCATCGGTTCGGTGATTTTCAGGCGCGCGCTGTAGAGCTTACGGAAGTGCTCCACCAGCGGCAGGATATCCAGCGGCCGTTCCCGCAGCGGCAACACCGCCACCTGGGCGACGTTGATGCGATAGAACAGGTCGAGGCGGAAATTGCCGGCCTCGACCGCCTGCTCCAGGTTGACGTTGGTCGCGGTGACCAGGCGGATATCGATCTTGATCGGCTTGCGCGAGCCGACCCGCACCACTTCCTGCTCCTGCAGTACCCGCAGCAGTTTCACCTGCAGCGGCAATGGCAGGTCGCCGATCTCGTCGAGAAACAGGGTGCCGCCGTCGGCCTCTTCGAACCAGCCGGCGCGACGCCCGACCGCGCCGGAGAACGAGCCGGCCTCGTGGCCGAAGAACTCGCTCTCGGCCAGGTGCTCGCTGATCGCCCCGCAATTGACCGCGACGAAGGCACCGCCGCGCCCGCTGGCGGAATGGATATAGCGCGCCACCAGCTCCTTGCCGGTGCCGGTCTCGCCATTGATCAGCACCGGTACGTCGCTGGGCCCGACGCGTTGCAGGTACTCCAGCAACTGGCGTGACCGGGGGTCGGCGAATACCAGCGCCTTCGCCCGGATCGACAAGGGGTCCTTCTCGCCGTGAGGCAACGTCAGGACCGGGCTCGGATGCCCGTGGGTACTGCTCATGAAAGTCTTCCCGGCGGCGGCATTGGACGGAGTAAAAGCACTTTACTGGCCGCCGCATATAACTAGAAATATTAAAAATTCATTAGCACATAACCCAATACCTTAGGCTTTTACCCGCTCTTCAGGCCTGCGCCTTGGCCAGGATCGACTGCAACAGCACATCGGCGCCGGCCGTGGCCCAATGGGGGTGGATCTCTTCGGCTTCGTTGTGACTGAGGCCGTCCACGCAGGGCACGAAAATCATCGCCGTGGGCGCTACCCGGTTCAGGTAGCAGGCGTCGTGCCCGGCCCCGGAAATCATCGGCCGGTGGCTGTAGCCCAAGGCTTCGCTGGCGGCGCGGACCACCTCGACGCAATCGCGGTCGAAGGCGATGGGCGCGTACTGGAAGATCTGCTTGACGCTGTGCTGCAGGCCGATCCCCTCGGCAATCCGGGCCACCGCCTCGCGCAGTTGCTGGTCCTGGCGGGCCAGTACCGCCTCGTCGGGATGGCGGAACTCGACGCTGAAGAACACCCGCCCGGGCACCACATTGCGCGAGTTGGGAAAGAGGTTGGCCATGCCCACCGTGGCCCGCCCCTCGGCGCCCTGCTCCAGGCCCAGCTGGTTGACTGCCTCCACCACCCGGGCGAAGCCGAGCACGGCGTCCAGCCGATGGTCCATGGGCGTGGTCCCGGCGTGGGCGCTGCGGCCCAGCAGTTCGACCTCATACCAGCGCTGGCCCTGGGCCCCGCTGACCACGCCGATGGTCAGGCCCTGGGCTTCGAGGATCGGGCCTTGCTCGATGTGCAGCTCGAACGCCGCGTGCACCGCCTGGCCGCCCACCGGATGGGTGCCGGCAACCTGTTCGTGGCTTGGGCCGAGGTGGCGGGGTGCACGATCCGCATCGATGCCATGGGCAACATCTTTGCCCGGCGCGCCGGGCGCAACGACGACCTGGCGCCGGTGCTGACCGGTTCCCACGGCGACTCCCAGCCGGCGGGTGGCAAGTTCGACGGCATCTACGGCGTGCTGGCCGGGCTGGAAGTACTGCGCACTCTCAACGACCACGGGATAACGACCGAGCGGCCGATCGAGGTGGTCAACTGGACCAACGAAGAAGGCTCGCGCTTCGCCCCGGCGATGATTGCCTCGGGGGTGTATACCGAATGGGCCGAAAGCGACTTGAACAAGGCGGCTGGCGCTCACTGAGGCAAAGGCCCTCCGAGCTGGGCCCAATTTTCCCGTGCCCCCCTCCGGTCACCACAAAACGTCGGGCTGGAGTGGCTTTTTTTGCTGATCAGGGATGGCCGAATGCAACTCGCGGGAGAACCTTCAGCGACACTTCGTAAATAACGAACCATGGCTCAGGAATAATCGATTTTTCTTCACGGTGATCTCCCCACTAGCATGAACCGTTGGCTCCAGCACACGCCCAGACCGGGAGAACGGCATGCAGTCCCTGCACATCGGCGAACCCTGGATGTGGTTCGCCTTCATCGCCTTCGTTCTGGCCATGCTGGCCTTGGACCTGTTTGTCCTCGGCGGACGCAAGGCCCATCGCGTATCGGTACGCGAAGCATCGTGCTGGGTGATTGCCTGGTCCATGCTGGCGCTGGCCTTCGCGGGATTGCTCTGGTGGTATCTGCAGGGTGAGTTCGGGCCCGGGATCGCCCAACGCAAGACCCTGGAATTCCTTACCGGCTATCTGATCGAGCAGTCGCTGTCGATCGACAACATGTTCATCTTCGTGATGATCTTCGGCTACTTTGCCGTGCCCCCGGAGTTGCAGCGCCGGGTGTTGCTGTACGGTGTGCTCGGGGCGATCGTGATGCGCGCAGCGATGATTTTCGCCGGCGTGTGGCTGGTGTCGCAGTTCGCGTGGCTGCTGTATGCGTTCGGCGTGTTCCTGATCATCACCGGGATCAAGATGCTGCTGTTCGCCCATCGGCAGCCCGACCTCGCCAGGAACCCCCTGTTGCGCTGGATACAGGGCCATCTGCGGATCACCAGCGGCTTTCATGACGAGCATTTTTTCATCAAGCAGGACGGTCGGCGCTGGGCCACGCCGATGTTCCTGGTGCTGGTGCTGATCGAGGCCAGCGACCTGATGTTCGCGGTCGACAGCATCCCGGCGATCTTCGCCATCACCACCGACCCGTTCATTGTGTTCACCTCGAACATCTTCGCGATCATGGGCCTGCGCGCCCTGTACTTCCTGCTGGCCGACATGGCCGAACGCTTCCACCTGCTCAAGTACGGCCTGGCGATCGTGCTGGTGTTCATCGGCACCAAGATGACGCTGATGCCCTGGCTGCACATGCCGGTGGAATGGTCGCTGGCCACTGTCGGCGGAATCATTCTGGCGTCGGTGCTGCTGAGCCTGATCACCAGTCGCAGCAAATCGCCTGACGAGGACCGGATGCGCATCCTGTAAAGCACCGAACAACAAGGTCCCGGGCATTGCAGAGGGATGTGGCAAGGCCTGACGGCGTCGGCTGATCGCCTTGAAGCCTGGCACTCGGTGCCCGCACACCAGGGCCTGCGCCCGGTCCCGAACGATGCCCCCGCGACACAACGATCAGGCCAACAGACGCGCCTTGAAGCCCTCCACCCACTCGCGGACCATGGCCGAGTACGGTGCTTGCGGGCTGGCCAGCGCTTTTATCTGCCCCAGGATCTGCTCCTGAAGAAAGCGCAAGCGCCCGGCGATACGCCTGTCGCGCAACCTGCTGTCCCGACCAGACCCGTCGACAATCGGGATCTCCGGGTCAGGGTCCAGCTCCTGGGCCATCAGCCCCATTTCCACCGTCAACATTTCCAGGAACTCCAACTGGCGCAGCACGCGCGTGCGCTCCTGCACTAGCCCGAGCCGGTTCAATCCATAGACATGGATCGACACCGCGCCCCTGAGACTCAGCCCATCGGCCAGGGCCTGTTCGATGACCGATTGCAGTTCCGGCCTGATCCCCGCCACACCGCCAGCCAAGGCCAGGCCACCGCTGTCATGGGAACTGGGTAGCACCAGGCCGATCAGATTGCCGCTATCGACATGAAACCGCAGGTGCTCCTGCGGCTGATCCCGACACGGGTCCAGCAGCAATGCTTGTTCAGCGCCAAAGTCCCGGGCACCCACCGCCGCTCGCTGGCCGAGGATCGGAAAGCTGTCCTGCTTGCCGGTCTGCATCACGCGGGAACGACTGAACGCCTTCCCTTCATTGGTCAGGCTGACCAGGCTCGCGGAAAGCCTGGGTGTCACCTGCCCGCTGCGTCGGTTGCAATGGATACAACTAGGCAACAGATTTTCCCAGTCCATGGCGATCCACCAGTAGCCGGGATGGTCCGGCTCCTCGTATACGCGCCCCTTGGGCCGGTAGTGCTCGATATCCACCGGCGCACTGCCATAGTAGAAACTCTCGCAGTAGGCGCATTTGCCATGGAACAACTCATGCAACTGCTTCTTGACGCTGTCTGACTTGTAGACGGTAAAGGCTGGCAACGCCCCCCTTGGGGCATTGAAGTAGTCCTGGAATTTCTGCAGTTCCTTGTTCGCCGGTGACTCGTCCCCCGACATAGCGTCGGGAACGGTCACGCTCTCACGACTGACGGCACGCATGATTCAGAGCCCCTCCAGAATACCGAGGATGCGCTGCTTGGCTTCGGTCCGCAGCTGCCCGAGTTTGTGCGTCGATACCCGCCGCCGATTATCCAGGTACTCGACAACGGCCTCTTGCACCAGCCGCTCCACCTCGGTGAAACCGACCGGCAAGGCATCGCTGATATTGCGCTCGAGGCTACGCAGCCTTTCCTGCTGTGGCGACGTCAGCGATTCCCCCCTACCCCGGGCACTCAACAGATCGGCCAAGTGGGCCAACTCATGCTCGGTATCTGGCTGGTCGGTGGAGGCCAGGCTGAAAAAATCCGAAGTCAGCAACTGCTCGACGGTCAGTTGGCTGACCTCCGGCAAGCGGACCAGTTGCTCGACCATCACCGGCCACTGGATATCGGAGCGTTTGTCCTTAGGCACCCGCTGCATGACGATCACCTCACCGTCCTGCATACCGCGCAGGCATAGCGGATCGTGAGTGGTGGCGATAAAGGTGACCTGGGGAAACGCCTGCCGCAGCGCCCGCATGATCTGGATTTTCCAGCGCGGGTGCAAATGCGCTTCCACTTCGTCGATCAACACTATCGCCTGGGCCGTTTCCAGGCTTTCGAAATACGGGTTGATACGCCGATTCATCAAGCCCTGGATGATGTCGCAGGCGATCGCCAGTACCGAACGATAGCCGGAGGAAGCCAGGCTCAGCGGGGTCCGGCACAGCAGCTGGTCATCACCTGCGGCAGTGACGATCAGGCAGCGCTGGTTCTGCTCGTCGCGCTCCACGACATCGAACGCCCCCTCAATGGACAGGATGCCTCGCAGGGCTTGCACCACAGTGTTGAACTCATCCTTCTTGAGGCCCAGCAACCATTTTTCCGGGTTGGACAGCAAGGCTGTCGAGTCGAAAAGATTGATGATCGATTTGCTCGGGCTATAGCGCCGCACCTGTTTCTGGTATTGCCGGAATGCGCCATACGCGAAGACCGGAGGCACAATGTGTGTGCCGTCGTGCCAGAACATCCCCTTTTCAACGCTCAGATCGCGTTGACTGCCATCCTGAAACATCGCGACTACAGATGCCGAGCTACATTGCGGGGCCTGCGCAACACCCAGCAGTTCAGGGTCCAGGGGCAACGAGGAAAGGTCGATCGGCAGGTTTGCACAGGCCTTGTCGCCGCTGAGCACCAGGGCCGTGGCTTCCAGGATGGAGCTTTTACCGGCGGCATTTTCGCCAAGTATCAGCAGGGCCGGTTGCAGTGGCCGGGTATTGGAAAGCCGCGTCGGCTGTACAGCGGGCATCTGCAGTTCGAGCTGCTCGATGCCCTTGAAATTGTTGAAGCGAATCGATGCCAGTGGCGGGTATTCCCGCGGCAAAGACTTCACTTTTTGCGCAGCCGGGGCGAATCGCTCTACCACTGAGTCCGCCAGTCGGGACTCAAGGTTTCCATGCCAATCGAAGACATCAGCACTATGAGCGAGTGCTCGCAATGTCTCCTCGATACGCTCGGGAGCCAGTGCCGCCGACGATACTTTGGACTTTGAAAGTGCCAGTACGATACGCCGGCACAGCAGGTACCAGCAGCCGCCAAAGTCCAGCGTGGCAAAGTCGAAGAGCATGAACGGTGGGTTTTCGCCTTCCGACCGGAAGAACCAGTTGTCGATCAACTCGTCAAAATAGACCTCCAGCTTGCTCTTGCGCTGCTTGAGCACCTGGAGACGATTGAGCTTGAAATGCTCGATCGTTACAGCGGCACGTTCGCTCAGCGCATAGAGTTGGCCCGAGAGATCGACTGACAGATGGCGGGCCAGGCCGACTTGTTCGCAGGGATCGAGCAGGAGTTGCTGCTCCTTGAGCGGGTAGTCGCGCCATAGCCCCATGTTTTCCAGTACATAGGCCTCGATCTGCCGCGCCGAAGGCAAAGGCGAGCGGCTGCCCCGAACAGGAAAGTAGTCCATTCGCTCTGGCTCGCAGCCCTTGCAGATGGAGTAGAGATTCTCCCAGGCGCTGCTCAGCCAGATGTAGTACAGGTGGGCATCCGGCGTTCGCTTCAGTGGGCTGGCCTGTGACCTCGGACGAAATCGATAGATGGCCGTGGGCACCTCCGCCCGCTCGCAGAACGCACATTTGCCGTGAAACAGCCGGCTCAGTCCAAGACGGACGGAGTCTTCATTCAAGTCGACAGCCAATTCCGGCACCCGGCTCTGTGCCCTCTTGGTCTTGTCAGCCAGAAAATAATCGGCCAGTACCTGTCTCTCGAGACCGGCCTCCCGGCTCTGCAACAGACTTGGCGGTGGTACGGAACTACGATCGAAGTACTGCATGGCGCTCCTCCATGAGAGACGGACGGATGCTGTCGCGCCGTCTTGCGAAAGTCGGCAACTCTAATCGGCACGGGACAAAAAGTAGAGGCGTTTTTCGCCTCCGGCGCCCTCCGCCTCAGAACGCTGTATCCATAAAAAAAGGCGCTGGGATTTTCACTCCAGGCGCCTTGCTTCACGCAACTGTGCTATCCGCCGGCAATCCCCGACTGCGCCCCTTCACCCGCGCCTTACGGCTACGGCTGGCCAGGCAGTCATACAGCGGACCAGTCACCACCAGCCCCGCCAGCCAGGACGGGTCCGCGGCTTCAATCAGCTTGGCATAGGGCCCGACATGGTACGACGTGTTGGCGAACGACGTATTGGACCCGGGCGCCCTGCCTGCTAACGTCAGCGCTAGCGACCCCGTAGCTCCCACCACTGACGCTGGACACCGACATGCCCACTCCCGAATCCACCCTGCTGCACAGCTGGCAGCACAACGCCCAGGCCTGGATCGACGCCATCCGCGGCGGCGCCATTCAAAGCCGCGTCGAGGTCACCGACCAGGCGATCCTGCTGGCGGTGCTGGGCCGTCAGCCCGAGCGCGTGCTCGACCTGGGTTGCGGCGAGGGCTGGCTGTTGCGCGCCCTGGCGCAACGGGGCATTGAGGCGGTCGGGGTGGATGGCGATGCGGCCCTGGTGGAGGCGGCGCGCGCTGCTGGCTCGGCAACGGTGCATGTGGCCAGCTATGCAGCGCTGGTGGAAGCGC
The DNA here is from genome assembly GCF_900215185.1 of Pseudomonas sp. LAMO17WK12:I10. Classification (NCBI taxonomy): domain Bacteria; kingdom Pseudomonadati; phylum Pseudomonadota; class Gammaproteobacteria; order Pseudomonadales; family Pseudomonadaceae; genus Pseudomonas; species Pseudomonas sp. LAMO17WK12:I10. The sequence continues at coordinate 70,124 of NZ_OBDX01000016.1, forward strand.
AGGTGGACATCGGCCGCGACTACGAGCTGATCTGCGCCAACTTCGCCCTGCTGCACCAGGACATCATCCCGCTGCTGGCCGCCATGCACGCCCTGCTCGCCCCCGGCGGCGCGCTGGCGATCCAGACCCTGCATCCCTGGAGCGCCGCGGCCGGCGACTATCAGGATGGCTGGCGCGAAGAGACCTTCGCCGGCTTCAAGGGCCAGTGGCAACCCATGCCCTGGTACTTCCGCACCCTGTCCAGCTGGCTCAACGCCCTGGACATGGCCGGCTTCCAGCTCGCCAGCCTGCAGGAACCGCAGCACCCGCAAAGCCCGGTGCCGCAGTCGTTGCTGTTGGTGGCCGAGCGGCGCGGGTAAGCGCTATCCGTCTGACTGACACGACGTAGCGGTTACAGGCCAGCAGTCAGAGTCGCGAGTGTGTAAAGGGCCACAACCCTTATCTAGATCGGGAGAACGAATCGGCGCTCGGCTCCCGCCTTGCCGTCTTCTGCGGGCTGCTCCGGCAAGAACCCGCAGCGTTCCACGACCTTGGTCGAGCCGAGATTTTCCGGGTAGACATAAGCCACCAACTGCGTCAGTTGCCAGCGCGTCCGCGCTTGCTCGATCAGTTGCCGCAGCGCCTGTGTCGCGAGCCCCTGGCCGCAGGCGCTTTGGGCAATCCGATAGCCGACTTCGGCGCAGCGCTGCGCGGTATCGATGTTTTTCAGGTTGGCGCGACCGATGATGTTTCCGCTGCAATCCTCGATCACCCAGGGATGCCAGGTGCCGGCCGCGAAATCGGCCAGGTAGCCCGCGATATGCTCGGCGACGCCCTGCAACGAATAAAAAGCCGGGGCGCGCGCCTCGATATGGGATTCGAACCACTCACGGTTCCGGGTTTCAAACGCCAGCAGCGCTTGCGTATCGGTACGGCTTAGCTCGCGCATTTTGAATGGCGGCATACACACCTCTGCTTTTTCTCATGAGTAATTGCACGGACCTGCCCACCTGTTGGCCGTTCCTGCAGGAACTTCAGGGTACGGGCCAGGTCGATAGGAGCCCCTTCATCGGTCATGACGGGACAGTGAACAAACCCCAGCCGAGCAGCGCTGAAGGCCTGTTTTACGCCAGTGCCGTCGATGATCAACCGAGTCTGCCCCCTGATGCCAACCAAGAGTTTTCTGCCGGGTCTGATCCTGGCGCTCTGCGCAGCCGCGTCGCATTGTTCGGTTGCGGCCGAGCGCAAAGCCTCTCAGCAAAGTAACAACGCATCAACAACCCTGATTGAATCCGCCTCGCAGCAGTATGCGGATGGCCAGTTGGACCAGGCCGCTGCCACGCTGGAGCGGGCCCTGCATATCCAGCCGAACAATCCCGCGACGCTGCATTACCTCGGTGTGTTGCGCCTTCAGCAAGGGCAGTATCAGCAGGCTGAAGCGCTGGCGACGCGCTCCAATATGCGGGTGGGTCACAACGTCGCGCTACGCAATCGCAACCTCCAATTGATCCAGGCGGCGCAGAAGGCCCTGGCGTCGAATAACCCACCCAACGCCGACGAGCGTCTTGTTGCCGTACGGGAGGGCCTGGAAGAAGAGGTTAAAAGGCGCCGTGAAGCAGAAACTGTCGCCGCCGAGCAGCCCACGCCGGACACTGAACGCCGCACTGAGACCCTCACCCGCGAAGCGGCGGAGAACGCAGCGAACTGGCCGACGGGTGACAGGCCAAGTCCCGAAGGGCAACTGCGAATGACTTCCGCCGAGCCAGCCCCCACGTACGACGAGATTGAGATTCCCCGTGGCCATCGGCCGCCTCCGGGTAAATGTCGAATCTGGTTTCCCGATCGCCCGCCGGGGCATCAGCCCAAACCCGGCAAATGCAAGAAGCTGCGCGATCGGGTTCCGTCCGGAGCCTACCTGGTGCAGGGTTGAGTGTCCGAGTGCCCGCTTCTGACCGCTCTCTGCCGATCATGCATAACACACAGGAAAACCGGGATCGCTTCACCCCTCAGCCCTCGCCCCCAAGACGTCACTTTCAACCGTTTCCAGGGCAAGGGCTTCGAACAGCACCTGCTGCACAATGGCAAAGAAACAGCTGATATGAGCCTGCTTCAAGGCCTGTGGCCGGGTCACCAGGTAGACCTCCATATCGGGAAGCTGGAGCTGCGGGAACAACTCAATCAAGTCCTTCGCCAGAACACGCGGCAGTACTGCCACCCCCAGGCCACGCCGCACCGCGTCCAGCTGCAGGGCAAACGAGTTCACGCTGATCTGCGCACGCTCCAGGCCGGCGGCCTTGGCCACGCGCACTTGCGGCAACATGTCCAGCGGCGGCAGCAGGCCGATATTGACGGCCGTGGCCGGCGTCACCTGTGGAAACCGCCGCAGATAATCCGCAGTGGCGAAGACCCCGTAGGCGAGCCGGCCCATGGGTCGATAAATCAATGACGGCTCACCCAGGTGCGCGGTGCGCACCGCGATGTCGGCCACGCCGCGCACGATCTTGTGAAAGTCGGCGGCTACCAGCAATTCCACCGTGCAACGCGGGTGAAGCGCGGTGAAGCGACTCGCCGCCTCCAGCACGCACGACGCAAAGCCCTCTCCCGCACTGACCAGGACACTGCCCGACAGCTCGCTGTCCAGTGCGGACATACCGGTCACGGTTTGCCGCCTCAAGCCCGCTTCCGCCGCCTGGGCGACTTCCACTAGGGACTGGCCCCGCGAGGTCAACCGGCATCCTTCGACACCGCGTTCGACGAGCGGCTCGCCCAGGGCCTCCTCAAGCTGGGTCAACCGACGGGACACGGTAGACGCCGCGATCCCCAGCAACTGGCCCGCTTGCAGAAAGCTGCCACGCCGCGAAACGGCCAACAACAGGCGAAGATCGTCCCAATTCGCTTCCGACACCATGTTTCATCTGCTCCCTGGTTTGCATATATGCAAAGCCATTATGCAGGAGTCGCTGTTTTTCGAGAGGGGGCTCGACGGTATATCTACCGGCCCTGGAAACAACTGGAATGGACTGTATGCCGATTGGCCCCAACGACTATGCGCAACACGCCGCCAATGCCTTCAACCGCCGTGATATGGAGGCGCTGCTGGCGCTGGTGAGCGAAGACTTCACCTACCTCGATGGCATGGGGATACAAGTGGGCCGCGAGGCCATGCGCCAACGAGAAACCGCGTTGTTCGAAGCCTTCCCCGATGCCCACGTGATCCTCAACCCGTTCGCCGTCGGAGCCGATCGTCTGGCGCTGACGGCCATGCTGAGCGGCACCTTTGCAGCGCCCCTGGTGCTGCCGGACCGGGTGCTTGCACCCCATGGACGCTTTATTGCCGTGCACTACGCCGCACACTTCACCTTCAAGGACGGCTTGGCCATCCATCAAGAGGTGTTCTTCGACAGCGCGGTGTTGATGCCGTCAGCCGAACCGAGTGAGGGTTGAACCATGCGTCATGCATTCGTGACTGGCGCCACCGGTTTGCTGGGCAACAACCTGGTGCGTGAATTGCTCGCGCGTGGCTGCGCGGTCAAGGCCCTGGTGCGCTCGAGGGCCAAGGGTGAACAGCAGTTCAAGAACCTGTCGGGCGTGGAACTGGTCGTTGGCGACATGGGCAATGTCGAGGCCTTCGCCGCGGCCCTGCGAGGCTGCGATACGGTGTTTCACACCGCGGCGTTCTTTCGCGACAACTACAAGGGCGGCAGCCACTGGCAGGAACTGGAAAAGATCAATGTCATCGGCACCCGGGAACTGCTCGAGCAGGCCTACCGCGCCGGTATCCGCCGGTTCATCCATACCTCCTCGATCGCCGTGCTCGACGGCGCGCCTGGCAGCTCCATCGATGAAACCTGCCTGCGCGCCGACGCCAACGCGGATGGCTACTACCGCAGCAAGATCCTCGCCGACCGTGCCGTCCTGGCGTTCCTCGAGGCCCATCCCGACATGCAGGCCTGCATGGTCCTGCCGGGCTGGATGTGGGGCCCTGGCGACCTGGGCCCGACCTCCTCGGGGCAGTTGGTCCACGATGTCCTGCACGGCAAGTTGCCCGGGCTGATCCCCGGCAGCTTTTCCGTCGTCGATGCCCGCGATGTGGCCTTGGCGCAGATTGCCGCGGCCAGGCACGGGCGGCGAGGCGAACGTTATCTGGCGGCGGGCCGGCACATGACCATGGCCGAGCTGGTGCCTGTGCTCGGGCGTATCGCCGGGGTCAAGACCCCTGCTCGCTACGTGCCACTGCCCCTTCTCTACACCCTGGCGGCGGTGCAGGAGGTCTACGCGCGCCTGACCGGCAGGCCCATCCTGCTGAGCCTGGCCACCTTGCGCCTGTTGGTACGGGAGAAGGACCGCAGCCGTTTCAACCACCGCAAGAGCGAACAGGAGCTGGGCCTGAACTTTCGAGCGCTGGAGCTGACGATCACCGACACCGTGGCGTGGTACCGCGACCGCGACTGGTTTGAAACCCAGGGTGCAAGACACGCCCGCGTCATGGCCGAAGACTGACTTGTTGCCGATGGCGTGACCGTCGAGCCCCAAAGCCGCTGGTCTCGCCTCGCCTTGCTGCGGTTTCGGGTTGGCATCAGAGCGATGTCCCGAACGCTCGGCCATGGCTTCATGAATCGACTGATCGCCAGGCAACTGGAGGCACAGGGATGGGTTCGCCAGACACCTAACGGCGGCAGCCGCTATTGGAGCGCGACGGTGTATCGATATGGTGGGGTTTAGGCGGTGGCCGGCGGAGCATTCCGGGCGTTCAATCCATGGCTATTTTTTCCCGCAGGTTTCCACATCGTCCTGGCGGGTCAAGGCAGTGTCGATGCCCAGCCGGTAGCGGCAGTAATCGATGATCCAGCGCCGCTCCTGCTCGGTGAGGCGCTCGACTCTCGCTCAGTATTTCTCCGAGTTAAGTTGCCTGGTCTCATGGGGCGACCTTCCGCTCCACTCCTTGAAGGCGCGAGTGAAGGCGCTGTGCTCCGAATAGCCCAGCAGCATGGCGATATCCACGATTTGCAGGCGTGGATCGCGCAGGTACGACAGCGCCAGTTCGTGGCGGACCAGGTTCAGCTCATCGCGAAAGCTGGTGCCGGCCTCTTTCAGACGGCGCTGTAGCGTGCGTGACGAGGTGCCCAGTTGAGGGCTAATCCGCTCGATGCTCGGCTCACCTTCGCGCAAGGCATGGGTGATGGCCTTGCGCAGCCGTTCCACGAATTCATCCTGTTGTGGCAACTGGGCCAGCAGGCGATCCGCATGTTGTTCCAACAGGGAGACCAGCGCCGGGTCGGGGCTCTTGAAGGGCAGTTCGAGCAGTTGCGTGGAGAAACGCAGGACCGCCTCGGCTTGACCGAAGCGTACCGGACAGCCGAAGAAGGCTTCATACGGGCTGGTGTCGAGGGGGCCGGGATGATTGAAATCGATCCGCAACGGGTTGGCGGTGCCGCGCACTAGGGCACGGCAGAACTGCACTATGGCAACCATACCGGTTTCGTTCACCAAGGGGCCTGGCTGGTACTGGCTGACATCCCAGACCAGTTCGAACCAGCCGTCGCCGTCGCGGCGAGTCATGGGAATGACGTCGTACACCAGGCGAATGTAGCGCTCCAGGCTTTGCAGAGCCGTACCGAGATTACCGCAGGCCAGCAGCACCGATCCGAGCACACCGATATGCCGAGCGCTGATGGTTTGACCGAGGTGCAGTCCCAACAGCGGATCGCCTAGCACTTGCGTCGCTGTCACCAGCAGGCGATCCCAGCATTCCACGTCAACGCCGCCGACACCCTCCTGGGCAGGTGTGGGCCAGGGCTGACCAAGCACCGACTCGGGCTCGTGACCGAGCGCCTCCAGGTATTCATAGAGCAGTTGCACGTAGGTCTCGGGCACCACGCGCCTATATAAAGGCTGGCTCATCGGGCTTCCTTGGGTGGCTTTGCCTTTTGTTGTTTGGCGCAAAGTGTCAAGCGAGTCGTCGGATACCGTCAAGCCTTCCTACCGGCAGCTGCCGAGAATGACGGCACTCCAGCCATTCCAGCGGATGCCGTTCATGAACACGATCACCGATCTTCTGGCACCAGCGACAATCCAGTTCTTCTCCAACGGCTCGCGTTGCGTTGCCGACTTTTACCGCCCACTGGGTGCAGGACCTTTCCCGGTGGTGGTGATGGCGCATGGGCTTGGCGGGACGCGCAAGATGCGCTTGCCGGCCTTTGCCGAGCGCTTCGCCGCCGCCGGCTACGCTTGCCTGGTGTTCGACTATCGCCACTTCGGCGACAGCGAGGGCGAGCCACGCCAACTGCTGGATATCAACCGCCAGCTCGACGACTGGAAAGCCGCGATAGCTCACGCCCGCTGCCTCGCGGAGGTGGACCCGCAGCGTGTCGTTATCTGGGGCACCTCGTTCGGTGGCGGCCATGTGCTGACCACCGCCGCCGACGATGCCGGGGTGGCCGCTGTCATCTCCCAATGTCCCTTCACCGACGGCCTGAGCTCCAGTCTTGCAACCGAACCCCTAGTGTCACTTCGCCTCACCGTGCTGGCCCTGGCCGACCGTATCGGCTCGTGGTTCGGCGCCAAACCCATTCTGGTGCCGCTCGCAGGTCAACCTGGCGATACGGCATTCATGACTTCGCCGGATGCCTGGAGCGGCTATAACGGGCTGATCCCGTCAGGTGCGCGTATCCGTAAAGAGGCCGCCGCGCGCTTTGCCGTGGACATCATTCGCTACTACCCCGGGCGCAGTACACCTCGTATCCAGGCCCCCGTGCTGTTCTGCGTGTGCGATCCCGACAGCGTGGCACCGGCGAAGCAGACGCTGCGTCACGCCCGGCGCGCGCCACGTCATGAGATCAAGCTCTATGCCCATGGGCACTTCGATATTTATGTGGGCGAAGCCTTCGAGCAGGTGGTGGGTGATCAACTCGACTTTCTCAAGCGCAACGTGCCAAGCATCCCAACGAAGAGATAAGAATATGTACGACCTTCAAGGCAAAGTGGTTCTGATCACCGGCGCGGCTGGCGGCATCGGCGCCGCCAGCGCACGCGAACTGTATGCGCGGGGCGCCAGCCTGGTGCTGACCGATACCTCGCAGGACGCGGTGGACAAGCTGGCCCAGGAGTTCAACAGCCAACGCGTGTTGCCGCTGGCGTTCGACGTCACCGACGCCGAGGCGGCGAAAGCGGTGGTACGCCAGGCAGTCGAGCGCTTCGGCCGTCTCGATGTGGCCTTCGCCAATGCCGGCATCTCCTGGCGGGGCGTACCTGCGACCCTACGCACCTGCGACGAAGCGGAGTTCCGCCGCATCATTGAGGTGGATCTGTTTGGTGTGTGGCACACGATGCGCGCCGCACTGCCGGAGGTCGTACGCAACCGGGGCCAGGTGCTGGTCACGTCGTCTACCTATGCCTACTTGAACGGCATGGCCAACGCGCCCTATGCCGCGAGCAAAGCAGCGGTGGAGTCGCTGGCACGCTCGCTGCGCGCCGAGCTGAGTGCGACCGGGGCCAGCGCCAGCGTGCTCTATCCCGGCTGGACGGCGACCGCCATCGCCAAGGTTGCCTTCGGTGGCAACGCCATCGCCACCCAGATGAACGAGACCCTATTGCCGGCCTTCCTGCACCGAGCAATTGCGCCGGAAAAGGTGGCACGTGGCGTGGTGCGCGGGCTGCAAAAGCGCCAGCCGCGCATCGTTGTACCGGCTCGCTGGGCGCCCATCTCCCTGATGCGCGGCCTGTTCAACGTTTTCACCGACTGGCATCTGGCACGCCATGCCCGCCTGCAACGGTTGCTCCACCAGTTGGAAGAAGAAACCGTTCGCACCCAGACCCAGGTTGATGCCCACTACTTGCTTAAGGTTCACCCATGAAAAGCTACTCGCTGAACGACCGCGTCATCGCCATCACCGGTGCCACCGGTGGCCTCGGCAGGGCCGCCGTGCAGGCTCTGCGCGACAAAGGCGCGAAGCTGGTCTTGCTGGATCTCGATCTGGATAGCCTGAACGCCATGGCTGCTGCCCTGGGCGGGCCTGATGTCGCTGCCGGCTGGGTGGCCAACGTGCGCTCGATTGAGAGTCTGGAAACGGCACTGAAGGAGGCCGCGCGGCACTTCGGCGGAATTGATGTGGTGGTCGCCGGTGCTGGCGTCAGCTCGGTAGTCGCCCTGGAGTACATCGACCCCGCCGCGTTTGACCGGGTCATCGATATCAATCTCAACGGCGTGGCGCGCACCTTCCGCGCCGCACTACCCCATGTGAAGGCGCGCCAGGGCTATCTACTGGCCATCTCGTCCATGGCGGCTTTCGTCCATTCGCCGTTGAACACGGCCTACACCGCCAGTAAGGCCGGAGTCTGGGCACTGTGTGACAGTTTGCGCCTGGAGCTTCGTCAGCACGGCGTGGGCGTTGGCTCGTTCCACCCGACCTTCTTCCAGACGCCGATGATGGAGGCAGTCATCGATGGGCCGTCTTCTACCCTGGTCTGGAACAACCATCAGGGGGTCTGGCAGTTCGTCGCGCTGGAGCAGGTGGTAGCCGCCCTGGTGGAGTGCATCGAGCAGCGGCATGACCTGGTGACGGTGCCACGCAGCCAGGGGCTGGTGGCGAAAGCCCCAGGCTTGATGCGCCGGCTTATCGAGTGGATCGGTTTCGACGCCAGAAAAGTCGCCGAAGCGGTAAGGCTCAGCGATGAAGGCAAGACCTCGTGAGATCTGGGCAGCGGCCTGAACGAATGACCGCTTTTGGCTGTGGATTCAACCGGTCGATGCAACAGATTAGCTAAATTGACGCTCATACAGAGTGACCTGCTGAGGAAACAACTCACCATAGAGAGGATGTGGAATACCGAAAATGTTCACTTCGATGCAAGGGGGCGGTAGCTCTTTGGAGTAATCCAAGATGCCCAGGCCCGCACATGGAATAACCAGACCCGCTTCGGTTTGAACAGAAAGATCCAGGCCGGTCTGATCGTGGTGATTCGTGGAACACTCGTTCTGGATAGCTGCGTACCCATCGGCAGGCTCGAATTGGCCTGAAGCAACGCCCATGGGGGGATCTCCGTAATCGAGCGCCGAGTAGCCCACCAAAACCAACCCGCTATAAATTGAGAATCGCGTCATGAGATTGCCTATTGATTGCCATGCAAAGACCCAACCAGCGGTATATCACTCAGCTAATCCTCAAGCGAGGGCGAGCCTGTTGAGCTACCGCAATTGGCCGATTACTGCCCTTCGCGAATGACTGCTTTTTGGGGTGTTCGCGGTCTCTTATTAGGAACCGCGGACATTCAATTGAGGGCGTAATCAAATCCCGCAAGCCCCAGCACCTCCTACTCACCCCCTCCCCCACAACCCCGCAACTGCGCAATATCCCGCCTGGGCGCTGCACCAAACAGCCGGCTGTACTCCCGACTGAACTGCGACGGGCTTTCGTAGCCGACCTTGAAGGCGGCACTGGAGACGTCCAGGTGTTCGTTCATCATCAGGCGTTTGGCTTCGGTCAGGCGTAGCCATTTCTGGTATTGCAACGGGCTCATGACGGTGAGTTGGCGGAAGTGGTGGTGAAAGGTCGGCGTGCTCATCTGCACCCGGGCGGCGAGTTCGTCGACCCGCAGTTGCGCGGTGTAATTCAATTTCAGCCAGTCGATGGCCCTGGCGATGCGGTGGCCCTGGCCGTCGACGGAGGCGATCTGCCGCAGCCGCGCCGACTGGTCGCTCAGCAGCAAGCGGTAGTGGATCTCGCGCTGGATCAGCGGCGCCAACACCGGGATGGCTTCGGGCTCGTCCAGCAACTCCAGCAGGCGCACGAACGAGGCCAGCATGGCCGGCGTCGCGGTGCCGATGCCCACGCCCTTGCCTGTGCCTCGATCGCGAGGTTGCAGCAGCCCGCCCTGGGCGGCCAGCTCCGCCAGCATGCGCGGGTCGAGCTTGAAGCCCAGCCCGAGGCAGGGTTGTTCCAGGCTGGCCGCCGTCACCTCGGAATTGGCCGGCAGGTCCAGTGAGGTCACGAGAAAGCGCGAGGGGTCGTATGGGTAGGCTTCACCGCCGACCCACAGCTGTTTCGCCCCCTGGGCGACGAGGACGATGCTCGGCTCGACCATGCACACGGCGGGTGGTGAAGGGGTCTCGCGGCGAAAAAAAACCAGGCCGGGGATCGCTGTCGAGCAGTCTCCCGAGTGCTTGATCCAAGCGCCAATGAGGCGCGCGAGGGTTTCCTGGGGCGCCTGGGCGCGGGTGTCGTATGGGCGTGTCATGTCGGTATGGACCCTCCTTGCCAGACGTTAACCCGGCCCCAGTGCCGGTCCTACCAAAAAAACCAAAGCCCAGAGAATCAGGCAAGAATTCCAGCGAAATGCACTACTGGCCGCCTGCGCCTGCCCGGGAAAATGACCGTCCAACGTAATGCTGGATGGAGTGTGCAATGTTAGTCAACGCCTATGGCGCCCATGCGGGCGACCAACCTCTGGAACCACTGCAGATCACCCGCCGCGCCCCCGGCGCCCATGACGTGCAGATCGACATCGCCTTCTGCGGCATCTGCCACTCGGACCTGCACCAGGTGCGCGCCGAGTGGCACGGCACGCAGTTTCCCTGCGTGCCCGGCCACGAGATCGTCGGCCGGGTCGCGGCGGTCGGCGCCCATGTGCACGGTTTCCGCCCGGGCGACGTGGTCGGCATCGGCTGCATCGTCGACAGCTGCAAGCACTGCGCCGACTGCGAGGACGGCCTGGAGAACTATTGCGACGGCATGATCGGCACCTACAACTTCCCGACGCCGGACGCCCCGGGCTGGACCCTGGGCGGCTATTCGCAACAGATCGTGGTCCACGAACGCTACGTGCTGCGCATCCGCCACCCCGAGGAACAGCTGGCCGCCGTCGCGCCGCTGCTGTGCGCGGGCATCACCACCTATTCGCCGCTGCGCCACTGGAAGGTCGGGCCCGGCAAGAAGGTCGGCGTGGTCGGCATCGGTGGCCTGGGCCACATGGGCATCAAGCTGGCCCATGCCCTGGGCGCGCACGTGGTGGCGTTCACCACCTCTGACTCCAAGCGCGAGGCCGCCCGCCAGCTGGGCGCCGACGAAGTGGTGGTGTCGCGCAACGCCGGGGAAATGGCCGCCCACGCCAAGAGCTTCGACCTGATCCTCAACACCGTGGCCGCGCCCCACGATCTCGACGCCTTCCTCGTGCTGCTCAAGCGCGACGGCGGCATGACCCTGGTGGGCGCCCCGGCGACTCCGCATGCCTCGCCCAATGTGTTCAACCTGATCATGAAGCGCCGGACCCTCGCCGGCTCGATGATCGGCGGCATTGCCCAGACCCAGGAGATGCTCGACTTCTGTGCCGAGCACGGCATCGTCGCCGACATCGAGCTGGTGCGCGCGGACCAGATCAATGAGTCCTACGAACGCATGCTCAAGGGCGACGTCAAGTACCGCTTCGTCATCGACAACGCCACCCTGGCGGGCTAAGCACGGCAAGCGCCTGATCCCGTTCCTCCAGGGCAACCTCTGATAGTCCGCTGGGCGCCCTGCTTGGGTATCCAGCGCTTCGCGGCACCAAATCCGGTGTCGCGTTTTCCTTCTGCCGCGACCGGAGCCGCTCCAGCACCGGACCGGTCCCGATCGCCATTCACGCGCCTGCCCGGTCTTCCACCGGCGGCGTGCACCCATTTATGCATCGAAGCGTCCGCAAGACCCGGCCGGAAACACCCCTCGGTCAGCACGGACGCTTCCAGCCACACAGGAAACCTGTCGCCATGACCGCTACCTCTCACGTCGAATCGCCCGAACCCCGACACACCTGGGGCGCCGTGCTGGCCATGGCCCTCGCCGCCTTTGCCCTGGTGGCCTCCGAGTTCATGCCGGTCAGCCTGCTGACCCCGATCGCGGCCGATCTGCAGGTCAGCGAGGGGCAAGCCGGCCAGGGCATTTCCGTCTCCGGGCTGTTTGCCCTGTTCACCAGCCTGGCGATCGCCTCGGTGGCGGCCCGGGTCGAGCGCAAGCGGCTGCTGCTGTCCCTGACCCTGCTGATGATCGTCTCCGGAACCGTGGTGGCGTTCGCCCCGGACTACTTGACCTTCATGGCCGGCCGCGCGCTGATCGGCGTGGCCATCGGCGGCTTCTGGTCGTTGTCGGCGGCCACGGCCATGCGCCTGGTGCCCGAAGACCAGGTGCCGCGTGCCCTGGCCATCGTCAATGGCGGCAACGCCCTGGCGACCGTGATCGCGGCGCCCCTGGGCAGCTTCCTGGGTTCCCTGATCGGCTGGCGCGGGGCGTTCTTCTGCGTGGTGCCGGTGGCCGCCCTCGCCGCCGTCTGGCTGCTGGCCAGCCTGCCATCGCTGAAAGCGCAGCCGGCCGCCGGCACCGGCAATGTCTTCAGCCTGATGAAAAGAATGCCGGTGGCCCTGGGCATGCTCGCGGTCAGCCTGTTTTTCATGGGCCAGTTCATGCTGTTCACCTACCTGCGGCCCTTCCTGGAGACGGTCACCCAGGTCAGTGTCACCACCCTGTCGCTGATGTTACTGGTGATCGGCCTGGCCGGCCTGGCGGGCACCTTCCTGATCGAAACCTTCCTGAAAAACGCCCTGTATCGCACGCTGATCATCATCCCACTGATGATGGCGGCGATCGCCATGGCCCTGGTGGCGTTTGGCGCCTCGGTGTCGGTCACCACGGTCTTGCTGGGCCTCTGGGGATTGGTGGCGACCGCCGCGCCGGTCGCCTGGTGGACCTGGCTGACCCGGGCGCTGCCGGACGACGCGGAAGCCGGCGGCGGATTGATGGTGGCGATCGTCCAGCTGGCGATTGCCGCGGGCGCCACGGCGGGCGGCCTGGCCTTCGACCTGAGCGGTTATCGGGCGACCTTCGAACTGAGCGCGGCACTGCTGGTGGTGGCCGCCGTGCTGGCGGTACTGGCCGCCCGCGCCGCCACGCGCAAGCCTTTCAGGGCAACGAACGTGGCGGCGTGAGCGGTGGTCGGCGTTAAGACAATCGACAGAACAGGGCCGGGTGTCAGCGCGCGCTGTCGATGATCTGGCCGCCGTCAGGCGTCAGGCTGTAGCCGGTGAGGTACTGCCCATCCTTGCTGGCGAGGAACAGCACCACCGGGGCGATGTCTTCCTCCGGCGAGCCATGGCGGGCCAGCGCGTTGCTCGGTGGCGGCCCATCGGCCGCGCCCCAGGTGTCCGCCACCGGCAGGACGTTGTTCACGGTGATCCCGTCCGCCCCCCACTCGCGCGCCGCCGAGCGGGTCAAGGCGCGCACCGCTTCCTTGGCCATGTTGTAGGGGCCGTAGCCGACCATGCCGAGGACCCCGGCCAGCGAGGCAAAGTTGATCACCCTGCCCGCCCCGCTCACCTTGAGGTAGGGATGGCAGGCTTGCATCGTCCGCAGATAGGCGATCGGCCCCATCTCGAAATTGCGCTGCAACTGCTCGACCGACAGTTCGAGGACCGACGACGAGACCGCCATGGGATCGAAAGCGTTGTTGACGAGGATGTCGATGCCGCCATAGGCCGCCACCACCTGCTCCACGGCAGCGTCGATCTGGGCGGGATCGGCGATATCGCAGGCCACGCCCAACGCGGTGCCGCCCGCGGCCTGGATATCGGCGACCACGCGATCGATGTGTTCGGCGGTGCGCGAAAGCACCGCCACCCTGGCGCCTTCTGCCGCGAACAGCTTCGCGGTGGCGCGGCCGATGCCACGGCTGGCGCCGGTGACGATGGCAATTTTTCCGTTGAGTCGAGCCATGTTGTTCTCCAATGGGTCAGAGGGTTGCCAGGTGTGCCGCCGAGAGCTGGCCATAAGGCGATGGCAGCTCGCGAGCGGCGTTCTGCGTCAGGAAGGAAACGCCCAGCAGTACCAGGCACACCGCTGCCGGCAATGCGCCGCGAGGTTTGCGTACCCCCAGGTGCGCCACCGCCGACAGCAGCAGGTGGTAAAGCATCCCGGCATACGCGAGGTCGCTCAGCGCCACGCTGAAGCGCGAGACAATGGCCAGCACCGCCAGCACCTTCACCACGATCAGGCCCGCCACCAGATAGGTGGGATAACCGAGGTCGACGAGGGCCTGGCGAACCCAGTCGCGCTTGACCACGTACAGCGTCGCGGAGGTCACATAGAGCACCGACAACAGCGTGGTGCTGAGCCAATATGAAGCGTGTTCGATCATGAGTTTTCTTCCTGAGTGAGGGGGGTTGCGTCGACGTGGGGCAAAGATGTCGCCTAACATGAAAAGCCACAAGTAGGATGAAAAAGTGATGGTTAGTATGGAAAAGCAGACTAATGACAGCGCCACGGTCAACATGCATGAGGAAATGCGCCGGGCATTCGCCTTGCTCTCAGGCAAGTGGAAGTTGGAAATCATGTGGTTGCTCAATCAGCGGATCTACCGCTTCGGCGAGTTGCGAAAAGCCATTAGCGGCATCACCCAGCACATGCTGACCGCGCAACTTCGCGAGCTGGAAAGCGACGGCCTGGTGTCGCGCACGGTATTCGCCGAAGTGCCGCCACGGGTCGAGTACGAGATCACCGCCAAGGCCCGCGCGCTGGGGCCGACGATGGAGGCGCTGGCCATCTGGTGGAGCGAATATGGCAACAGCGTGCCGGTAAAATCCAAGCCGCGCGGGCGCAAGGCCAAGGAGCTTTAAGCCGGGTCGGCCGGGCCATGCCGCGCTGGCTGGAAGGCGATTTGGGATGAGTGTACCGTTCGCTATCGAAGTACCCTGAGGCACTGCGTAATATGCAAAAAGACATCTGTGAAAAATACGGACTGCCCGTACTGCCTCCAGACGAAATGGTCGCCATCGCGATTGCCACTCTGGGCAAGTCACCTATTTATGGCGCACGCATTTCGCTGCCGGAGGGGGGTAATGTCAGTTGGTTTATTCACTGCGGAGAACATTCGAACGCTGATGATTTTTATCAAGCGGTTCATACTGAGCATCTCAGTGAAATGCTGCCACAGGTGATGAATTACCTCTGCCTGCCCGCTGGCGCCAAGTTCATCATCGACAACCAAGGCTACGAAGATGTCTGGATGGAAGGCTGACAAGCCTTTGCCCTCGATTCAGGCTGATTGACACAACAAGGACGTATGAAAAATGAAAGTAAAGGTATTGCTCATCGCTTCGCTAGGCGTTCTATCGCTCACTCAAGCATCACTGTCCTTCGCGGATAACAATGGGAAAAATCTCTATTCGCAGCGCTGTGCCGTGTGCCACGGAGCCGATATCAAAGGAACCGGCCCCCTGGCCAATAAAAGCAACCCTCCAACACCTGACCTTACAACCTCCGTGTTCAAGAAACGGCTCAATGATTATCCGGGCGTTATCGTGTCATCGATAATACTTCGCCCCAATGGCGACCTGATTCCAAGAACCTTGCGGGAGAATGGTGTAAAGATACCGCCGCATGCCTGGAGCATTCAGGACCTGCGCGATTTGAATCAATACATGAACAGTGTGATTTCAAAAAATCGATGACCCCGAGTCAGTCGGCCTCTCACGAGCCCATCGCTAATGAACAATATTGATTTAAATATCTCCCCTAGAAATTCAACTCCACTACAAACACATTGGCTCCTGGAACAGCCCTGGCACCAGAAGCTTCATTCCCTATCAACATAGATGCGTGCATTGAGCAGAACAGCTACGGAGTAGTGTATGAGCGATAAAGAAGCACCTGTTCTGATTCAAGTTTATGTAACAGATGATGACGGCCCTTTTTTTGAAGAGCTGCCTGCTCGCAAGATTGACCAGGATACTTACGAGTTGCTCTCCTCCCCTGGTATCGCGCTGAACCTGGCACGAGGAGATATTGTTTCAATCAAAGACAAAGAAGCACCTGCCGTCGTCTTGAAACGAGGCGGAAATTTCTGCATCCAGATCTATGCAGACTCTATTCCTCAAGAAGAAATAGCCTTGCTGGAAAACGGTGTAGCTCGTGAGCTGGGTGGAACACTGGACGGTGTATTTGAGGGAAACCTGTCATTCGCGGTTCCGGCGCGCAATGGGCTGGAGAAGATCAACGACTTCTTTAACAAGTTCCGAGATAGAACAGGGATTCAGTGGTACTACGCCAACATCTATAAAAACCTGGAGGATGACGAGGATGAAACACTCTTATATTGGTGGCTCGAAAGCTGATAGATACTGACGCCCGCGATCATTTCACCAGGCGCTTTTCCTTCGACGGCCGATAGCCGAAATACGAGCTGTAGCACTTGCTGAAATGGCTCGGCGAGACGAAGCCGCAGGCCACCAGCACCTCGACCTGGGACAGTTCGGTGTGCTGCAGCAATCGACGCGCTTCGGTGATGCGCAATTCCAGGTAATAGCGCTGCGGGGTGGTGCCCAGCTGCTCCTTGAACAAGCGCTCGATCTGCCGCCGGGAACGCCCGGCATACTCCGCCAGCTGGTCCATTTGCAGCGGTTCCTCGAGGTTGGCGTCCATCAGATTGACCACCTCGCGCAAGGGCGCGCTCAACGACACATGCATGGTCGGCTTGATGCGCCGGTAGCGGGATTCCTCGAACGACAGGATGTCCTCGATGCCCTCGACCAGCGCCTTGCCGTGCAGCCCCTTGATCCACTCCAGGGCCATATGGAAGGCGCCGGCGGGACTGGACGCCGTGAGCCGGTCGCGGTCCACCACAAAGGCCTCGCTGGTGACATGGGTGACCCTGGAAATCTCCGCCAGCGCCGGACGATGCTCCGGGTGGATCGCACAACGGTAGCCTTCGAGCAGCCCCGCGACGCCGAGGAACCAGGCCCCGTTCCACAACCCGGCCAGGGCGATGCCCAGTTCGGCGGCGGTTTTCAGCAGGCTGCTCAACTGCGGATCGGCCTTGAGCTCCGTGCGATAGCCGCCGCAGATCACCAGCAGGTCGAGGTCCTTGAGCGCCGCCGCGGTCAGGCGCGCATCGGGACGGATCACCAGCCCGAGGTCGCTGGTGACCTCGCCGTCCTGCAAGCCAAAAGTCGTTGAGGAGAACAAGGCGGGACGCAGCAGGTTGGCGGTGACGATGGTATCCAGGGCCTGGGTGAAAGCCGGCAACGAGAAGTGCTCGAGCAGCAGGAAGCCCGCCCGCGCATGGGCCGCGGGCACCACCCGCGCCTCTTCCAGGTAACGCAGGTTCTTGCCCTTCATGCAGCCACTGAAATCCCGTCGCTCAACCGCCATACGCCCTCGCCCTTTTTACCCTGCCGAACGCAGATATCAGTGTACGTTGAATTCTGGCATCCACAGAAAACCCTGCTCGCACCACACGCCATCGCCCGGGCGAAGCGCAGCCGTAGGCTATAGAAAAAAGTCTCTGGCTAGAAGCGGGTTCAACTGAACGCCAGGGGCGTGGATTGGGCCACGGCACTGGCGACATTGCGGCCCTCAGGGGCCGTGACACTCACCGGCCAGGCTCGGCCCGCAGGATCGAAGGCTCCTCGCCGCGATACAGCGCCTCGACCTTGTCGGCCCGCCACTGCAGCACCGCGCGCTGGTTGATCGAGCCCTTGTCGGTGATTTCCCCACGGTCGATGGAGGCCGGTTCGTCGAGCAGCGCGATCCACTCCAGGCGGCTGGCGTTGCCGCTGGCCTCGCGGTTGAGGCGTTGCAGCCAATCACCGAACCAACGCCGCACCGGCGCGCTGGCCAGGACCTCGGCATCGCTGGCATTCGCGGGCAAGCCGGCCAGCCGCCGGCATTCGTACAGCCGCGGAAACACCAGCGCCCCCAGGCACTCGCGGTCCGGCGCGGTCACCACCAGGTCCTGCACATAGGGCGACCCTTCGAGCACCGCGCGATTGCGCAATGGGCCGACGCTGACGAACACCCCGGAGCCGAGCTTGAAGTCCTCGGCGATGCGCCCGTCGAACATCAGGCCCAGTTGCGGGTCGGCGGCGTCGACCAGCTTCAGCGCATCGCCGGAGCAGTAGAAACCCTGCTCGTCGAACGCATCGCTGGTCTGCTGCGGCGCGCGCCAGTAGCCCGGCATGATGTGCGGCCCGCGAAAGCGCCCTTCCAGCTTGCCGTCCACCGGCACCAGGCGCACCTCGCAACCCGGGGCCGGCAGGCCGATATAACCGGCCATGGACAAGGGCCCGGTAGTGAAGGTGCAGGACGGCGACGCCTCGGTCATGCCGAGCCCGGCCATCATGCGGATGCGTTCGCCGCAATGGGCTTGCGCCACCTGGTCGAGGCGGTCCCAGACCCTCTGGGACAGGCCGGCCGCGGCGAAAAAGAACAGCTTCATGCGTGAGAAGAAGCGCTCGCGCAACTCGCCGTCCTGCTCCAGGGCATTGACCAGTTCTTCCCAACCCTTGGGCACCGTCAGGTAGGCGGTGGGGGCGATTTCCTTGAGGTTGCGCAGGGTTTCGGCAAAGCCCTGGGCCGTCGGCTTGCCGTCGTCCAGGTAAAAGGTGCCACCGTTGTAGAGCACGATGCCGAGGTTGTGACTGCCGCCGAAGGTGTGGTTCCACGGCAACCAGTCCACCAGTACCGGGGGTTCCTCGCCGAACACCGGAAAGGTCTGCAACAGCATCTGCTGGTTGGCGCAGAGCATGCGCTGGGTGGTGACCACCGCCTTGGGCAGCTTGGTCGAACCCGAGGTGAAGAGAAACTTGGCGATGCTGTCCGGGCCGGTGGCGGCGAACGCCGCTTCGGCTTCGGCATCGCCGGGGTGTTGCAACAGGCTGGCGAAGTCGCGCTGCGGCCTGCCCGTCACGGCGCCACGCACCACGATCAGCGGCGTGTCGCCCGGCAGCACGGCGTCGATTGCCCGCTGGAAAGCCGGGCCGTCGCTGACGAACACCAGCCCGGGCTGCATCAGGTCGCAAACATGCCGCAACTTGGCGAAATCCTGGGACAACAGCGAATAAGCCGGCGACACCGGGCAATAGGGAATACCGGCGTACATCGCCCCCAGGGCCAGTTGCAGGTGCTCGATATCGTTGCCGGAAAGCAGCACCAGCGGCCTCTTGGCCGACAAGCCATAACCCAGCAGGCTCTGGGCGATGGCGCGCACGCTGGCCAGCATCTCGGCATAGCTCACCCGGCGCCAGTCGCCGCCGTCCTGGCGCGCGGCGACAAAAGTCTGCTGCGGGCGCTCCCAGGCCCAATGCACCAGACGGTCCAGCAGGCGCCTCGGCAGCTCGGCCAGGGGCTCCAGGGAACGCATCTGCAGGATGCCCTGCTCTTCGCTGACCTCGACCGCGGGATGGGCGATGGTCACCTGTCGATAAGGCGGCGCGTCGGCCGCGTTCGGCGCTGGCGATCTGAATTCGGAATTCACGTGTTTGTCCTCCATCAAGGCCCATCGCCGGCGAACTCGGCCGGGGACCTGGCAGCCAGGGGCTGGGGCCTTGTGATTGTTGGGTCCGGGGGCCGGAGTTCAGATCGGGTAGTGCCGGGGACCGTTCTGCAGGGTAATCCAGCGCAACTGGGTGAACTGCTCGATGGCCGCCTTGCCGCCAAAGCTGCCGTAGCCGCTGGCCTTGACCCCGCCAAACGGCATCTGCGCCTCGTCGTGCACGGTCGGGCCATTGATATGGCAGATGCCCGATTCGAGCCGTTGCGCCAGGGCCAGGGCGCGTCCGGTGTCGCGACTGAAGATCGCCGCCGACAGGCCGAACTCGGAATCGTTGGCCAGCCGTAGCAGGGCTTCGTCGCCCTCGCCGCGCAGCACCACCGCCACCGGCCCGAAGGACTCTTCGCGGTACAAGCGCATGGCCTCGGTGACGCCGTCGAGCAAGGTCGGCTGCAGAATGCTGCCCTCCACTTGACCACCGGCAACCAGGGTCGCGCCCTTGCCCAGGGCGTCGTCGATCAGCCCCTTGATGCGCGTGCCGGCACTGGCGTCCACCAGCGAACCGAGCACCGAGTCCGCAGCCTCTGGGTTGCCCGCCGGCAAGCTGGCGATCTTCGCCGCCAGCCTGGCGACAAAGTCCTCGGCCACCCGGGCATCGACGATCAGGCGCTCGGTGGACATGCAGATCTGCCCCTGGTTGAAGTAGGCGCCAAAGGCCGCGGCCTGCACCGCGGCATCCAGGTCGGCGTCCTCCAGCACCAGCAGCGGTGCCTTGCCGCCCAGCTCCAGCAGGGCCGGCTTGAGGTGCCGCGCCGAAAGCTCGCCGACAATGCGCCCGACCCGGGTCGAGCCGGTGAAGTTGACCCGGCGCACCGCCGGGTTGGCGATCAGCCGCTCGACAATGGCCGGGGCATCCTCGGGTGCGTTGCTGATGACGTTGACCACGCCGTCACCGAGGCCGGCCTCCTGCAACACCTGGCCGATCAGCCGATGCACCGCCGGGCTCAGCTCGGACGCCTTGAGCACCACGGTATTGCCGCAGGCCAGCGGCATGGCAATGGCGCGGGTGGCGAGGATCACCGGGGCGTTCCACGGCGCGATGCCCAGCACCACGCCGCACGGCTGGCGCAGGGCCATGGCGAAGCTGCCGGGAACATCGGAGGGGATGACCTCGCCATTGATCTGGGTGGTCATGGACGCGGCTTCGCGCAGGATATTCGCCGCCAGCTGCACGTTGAAGCCGTACCAGTTGGCCATGGCCCCGGTCTCGCCGGCGGCGGCGATGAACTCCGCGCTACGGGCCTGCAATTGCCCGGCCGCGCGCAGCAGGCGGCTGCGTCGCTCATTGGGCGCCAGCGCCGCCCAGGCCGGGAATGCCGCCTGGGCCGCGGCCACGGCGGCGTCCGCGTCTTCCAGGGTGGCGGCGGCGACGCGCGAGACGACTGCGCCGGTCACCGGATTACGCCGTTCGAAGGTTCGACCGTCGCGGGCGGGGCACGACTGGCCACCGATCAGCAGGGGCACGTCCAGCATGGTGATTCCTCTTTATTGTCTTTATCGGGAATACAGTGGAGCGGTTCACGCCAGCGCCTGGGCGCTGCGCCGAACAGCGGGCGGGCACTGCTGCCCGCCGGGTTGCCATCAGCGCTTGTAAGCCTGCAGGCCGGGCTTGATGCTCTTGTCGTCGAGGAACTGCTTCATGCCCTGCTCGCGGCCGCCTTCGGTGTCCAGCAGGCGCGACTGGTCGAGCTTGGCGTACAGGTAATCCTCGTTCTGCTCCCAGGTCAGTTCGCGGCAGCGCTTGAAGCCATGCTTGGCGGCCCGCAGCACCACCGGGTTCTTCTCCAGCAGGTTGCGCGCCAGCTCGACAGTGGTTTCGCGCAGTTGCGCAAGCGGCACGCTTTCGTTGACCAGGCCCATCTCGGCGGCTTTCTGCCCGCCGAAGGTCTTGCCGGTCATGATGTAGTACAGCGACTGGCGATGGCCCACGGTGTCGGCCATGGCCTTGCTCACCAGGTTGCCCGGCGGGATGCCCCAGTTGATTTCCGACAGGCCGAAGGTCGCTTCATCGGCGCAGATCGCCAGGTCGCAGGCCACCAATGGGCTGAAGCCGCCGCCGAAGCACCAGCCGTTGACCATGGCGATGGTCGGCTTGGCGTACATGCGCAGCAGTTTCCATTGCCATTGCGAGGCTTCGCGGCGGATCTTTTCCTGGAGGATTTCCGGGCCGGCGTCCACTTCGCGAAAGTACTCCTTGAGGTCCATGCCCGCGGTCCAGGCTTCGCCCGCCCCGGTCAACACCAGCACGCCGGCGGCCGGATCCTGCTCCAGCGTCTCCAGCACATCGACCATCTCACGGTTCAGGGTCGGGCTCATGGCGTTGCGTTTTTCCGGGCGGTTGAGGATGACCCAGGCGATCCCCTCTTCGATCTCGACCTTGACGGTTGTCCAGCGACCTTCGTAGTTGCTCATGGCGATTGCTCTCTTTGTTCTTGGCTTGAGATGGGCAAAAACTAAACCGACAAATTAGTTATGTCAATTAACTATTAATAAAATTAACCAAGATTTCACAGGCGCCCTAAGCGCTTCAACGCCAAGACATCGGCCATCGGCCATGGCTATCCCCGGACAATCCCGGCAAACTAGATAGCCTTCTTAACCGCCAGCCCGAGGATTTCCCCTGCAATGGCCAAGTCTTCCACCAAGATAGCCACCGCCGCCGAGGCCCCCGTCGCCGACAGCGAAACCCAGGCGCCCCTGGACTCCGCCCTGGACGACCTGATCGGTTATGCCATGCGCCGGGCGCAGCTGAAACTGTTCCAGAACCTGATTGGCCGCCTGTCGAGCCACGACCTGCGGCCGGCGCAGTTCTCGGCCCTGGCGATCATCGAGCAGCATCCAGGGCTGATGCAGGCCGACCTGGCCCGGGCACTGGCCATCGAGCCGCCGCAGGTGGTGCCGCTGCTGAACAAGCTGGAAGAGCGGGCGCTGGCCGTGCGGGTGCGCTGCAAGCCGGACAAGCGCTCCTACGGGATCTTCCTCAGCAAGACCGGCGAGACCCTGCTCAAGGAATTGAAGCTGATCGCCGCCGAGAGCGACCAGGACGCCACCGCCTCCCTCGACGACCAGGAACGCGAAGAACTGCTCAGGCTGCTGAAAAAGGTCTATCAACAGTAGCCGCCAGCCTGCGATCCCTGTAGCCGCTGCCGCAGGCTGCGATCGACGGCGCAGCCGTCGCAAACCGGCCAACGCGGTTTTCCAGGCAGATCGCGGATGCAGGGGCCGGCAGATGTGTCACCAGATCGGCAACGTGTAGAGCACCAGGAAGCGGGTCTGGTTTTCATCGCGGAACGCCGCGCCGGCGGGGAAATCGTTGCGGTAGATCGACTTGCGCGCCAGCAGCCCGAGGTTCTTCAACGGTCCGCTCTGGATCACGTACCCCAGCTCCATCTGGAACTCCCGCTCCTTGCGGTCGTCGGCATTCAGCGCCACCAGTTCGATATGGTCGCCGCGCACATAGCGCAGGCGGCTCTTCAGCCCGGGCAGCCCGGCGGCGGCGAAATCGTAGTCGTAGATGGCCTGCCAGGTGCGTTCCCGGGCATTGAGAAAATCGGAACTCATGGTCAGTTCGCTCATGCCCATCAATTCGGTGCCCGACAGATAAGGCGTCGCCGTGTCGCCGCTGGCGTGCATGTAGCCCAGGCTCAGTCGATGCCCGCCCCAGCGATAGGCGAACAGCGCCGAGAGGTTGCGGTTGTCCACCTTGCCGGCCTTGGCGCTGCCGTCTTCGCGGCTGAAGAAACTGCGCAGGTCGCTGCTCAGCACCCCGTCCCCGAGCTTGAGGTTATGCAGCAGGGCCAGGGTGTCCTGCTGGTAGAGGTCCGCCACTTCGGCGTGGTAGACGCGCAGGCTGAGGTCCGGATTGACCTGGTAGTCGCCCCCCAGGTAAGCCATGTGCGACGAGGTGGCCGCGCCTTTGAAGCGCCGGTTCGGCGAGGCGACGCTCAGCGCCTGGTAGTCGGTGGAATCGCGCTTGTTGATGCGATCTATATAACCGGTGTTAAAGGTCAGGCCGTCGATGTCCCTGGAGCTGAGGGTGGTGCCGCGAAAGGTCTGCGGCAGCAGCCGCGACGGGCTGGCAAAGGCGAACGGCAGGAAGATCGACACATCGCCGGTCTTCACGCTGGTCTGGGCCAGGCGCAGCTTGGCGGTCATCGCCAGGCGCGAGTATTCGTCCGCCGCGCGCTTGTCGCTGGCCGACACCGGCAGCAGTTCGGTGCCGCTGCGGTCCGGCGCCGAGTCGAGCTTGATCCCCATCAGCCCGCGTGCGTCCAGGCCGAAGCCGACGGTCCCCGGGGTAAAGCCCGACTCCAGGTTCAGGATCGCCCCCTGGGCCCATTCCCGGGCCGCGGTTTTCGCGCCGTCGTCCTTGTAGTCACGGTCGAGGTAGTAATTGCGCAGGGTCAGGGTGCCATGGCTGTCGTCGATAAAGCCCGCGGCCTGCGCCGGAGCGGCCACCACACCCAGCCCCGAGAGGGCCAGGCAGCACAGACGGACAGGTAGGGCCAGCGTCGCCGCAAGGGCGTTGCGTGAGAGGTTCGGCATGTTCGAGTCCACTTATTGTTGTTGTTTTGCGGAACGGGATCGCCCGGCCATGGCAGGCGTCCACGGCCAGAGAATGGAAACAGCCGAGTCCGGCGTCAATCCATAATGACCGATAATCGAACGTTAATATTATTAACTATTTAACGGATAGCGCTGAATAAGGTCACTAACCAATTGATTTATAAAAAAACTAAATCGATCTTTCAGGCTGATCCGTCCACCCTTCAATTTTTAGTTATCTTTGTTAATCTTAATTTCACCTGCCAACGCTTGAACGAGCAGGTACTTCTGCTACGTCCGCCCCCACAAAAACAACAATGAGGTTTGCCATGGACACTCCCTCGCGTCGCACGACGCTGACCATTGCCCTGTGTTTTATCGTTGCCCTGATCGAAGGCTTCGACCTGCAAGCCGCCGGCACCGCCGCCGCGGGCCTGCGCCAGAGCTTCGCCCTGGACCCGAGAATGCTGGGCTGGGTGTTCAGCGCCGGAATCGCCGGCCTGCTGCCCGGCGCCTTCTTCGGCGGCTGGATCGCCGATCGCATCGGCCGCAAGAGAATCCTCATCGGCGCCGTGCTGCTGTTCGGCCTGTTCTCCCTCGTCACCGCCTGTGTCGCCAGCCTCTCGGGCCTGTTGCTGGCGCGTTTCATGACCGGCCTGGGCCTGGGCGCCGCCCTGCCCAACCTGATCGCCCTGTGCGCCGAGGCCGCGGGCGAGCAACGCCGTGGCACCGCCATCAGCATCATGTACGCCGGCGTGCCCCTGGGGGGTGCCCTGGCGGCGCTGGTGGCCATGCTGTTCACCGACCATTGGCAGGCGACCTTTATCGTCGGCGGCCTGGCACCGCTGCTGGTGGTGCCGCTGATGCTCCTGCTGCTGCCCGAGTCCAGCGCCTTTCGCCAGCAACAAGGCACCCCCGGCCTGACCCGCATCTCCACCGGCCAGGCGCTGTTCGGCGAAGGTCGGGCGCGCACCACCCTGGCCTTGTGGCTGAGCTATTTCTTCACCCTGACGGTGATGTACATGCTGCTCAACTGGCTGCCGTCGTTGCTGCTGGAACAAGGTTTCAGCAAACCCCAGGCCGGGCTGGTGCAGATGCTGTTCAACATCGGCGGCGCCCTCGGTTCGCTGCTCGGCGGCCTGCTGCTGGATCGCTGCAACGGCATCAAGGTCGTGCTGTTCGTCTACGCCGGCTTGCTCGCGGCGCTGGCCGGGGTCGGCCTGTCGGCGGGCCTGCTGCCCATGGCCTGCGCCGGGTTCGCCGCGGGGCTGTTCGTGATGGCCGCGCAACTGGTGCTGTACGCCCTGGCCCCACCCTCGTACCCGACCCTGGTGCGCGCCACCGGCGTCGGTGCCGCGGTGGCCATCGGCCGCCTGGGATCGGTGGCCGGCCCCCTCGCCGCCGGGCAGATCCTCGCGGCCGGCGCCGGCACCAGCGGGGTCTTGCTGGCCACCTCGCCGGGCCTGGTGATCGCCGCCTTGAGCATCATCAGCGTGATCGCCCGCCCGGCGTCGCAGGTCGAACCCGGGTTGGCAGCGGCGAACCCAGCCGCCCCCAAACCCTGAAGCCTTGACCCAGCGGGACATCAGCCTGGCTGACTGCCGTCGTAACGCGGTTGCCCAGGCTGAAACAGCAGCCTCTCGCGCGGAACGCTCAGGACTGCCCCTACCGGGGCTTTTCATTTCTGCGCCGCTTTTGCATTTCTGTGCGACAGATCCCACTTCGGGGACTCCCGTACCAGTCCCCCGTGGTGTTAGGTTGGGAAGTCAGATATTTCCTAACAATCTGCAAGGAACGCCTCCCGCAATGGATTTTTCCCTCAAGCAACTGGCCGCGGCCACCCTGGTGCTGGCCAGCCTGTCAGCCTTCACCTCCGCCGCCCACGCCAACATCACCCCGCAGCAGAACGCGGCAATCCTCAAGAGTTTCGCCGATGCCTCGGTCACGGATTTCCGCCAGTTCCTCGGCACCCTGGGCAAGAGCGAGCTGGCCAGGAGCGCCAACCTCGGCCCGGCCATCACGGCCTTCCTCGACAACAAGACGCTTTCCGCCGAGCAGCAGAACGAGATCCATCGCCTGCTGGGCCTGTATGCGCGGGTGAAGTACGGCAAGGCCGCCACCGAAACCCTGCGCGAGCTGGTGGCGATCCCCACCGTGCGCGTCGATGGCGTGCCGCAACACGAGAACCCCGAGTTCCTCAAGATCGCCGACAAGATCCAGGCCCTGGCCCAGGCCTTCGACCTGAACTTTCGCAACATCGACAACCGCGTCTACGAGATCTCCCTGCAAGGCAGCGGCGATGAAGTGGTGGGCATCCACGCCCACGCCGACGTGGTGCCGGTGACGCCGGAGAACTGGGTGCTGCAGGACGGCACCAAACTCGACCCGTTCAAGGTCACCCTGGTCGGCGACCGCATGTACGGCCGCGGCACCGAGGACGACAAGAACGGCATAGTCGTGGCCCTGTACGCCATGAAGATCATCAAGGAAGAGAAGCTGCCCCTGGCGCGCAACTTCAAGCTGCTGGTGGACACCACCGAGGAAACCAGCGGCGACGCGATTCCCTACTACTTCGAACGCAACCCGACGCCCAACTACAACCTGGCGCTGGACGGCGGCTACCCGGTGGTGATCGCCGAGAAAGGCTACGGCACCGTCATGGCCAGCTTCCCGCGGCGTGCCGCCGAGGGCAAAGGCGCGGAGATCGTCTCGATGACCGGCGGCCTGGCCACCAACCAGATCCCGGGCGCCTCGGTCGCCACCCTGGTGACCGACCAACCCGCGGAACTCGCCGCCAGCCTGCAGAAGGCCGGCGCCGAATACGCCAAGGCCCATGGCGGCGACTTCAGCGTGGCCGCCAAGGTCGCAGGCAAGGACGTCAAGCTGACGGTCACCGGCGTGTCCGCCCACTCCTCCGAGCCCGAGTCCGGGGTCAACCCGGTGGCGCGCATGCTCGACTTCATCAACGGCCTCGACGGCAAGGTCGCGCTCAAGCACAACCCGATCACCGACGCGGCGCGCTACGCCGCCGACAACTGGGGCCTGGACTACCTGGGCAACACGCTGGGGGTCGGTTTCGCCGATGACTTCATGGGCCCGCTGACCACCTCCCTGACCTATGTCGGGCAGGACGAAAAAGCCTTCAAGCTGGCGGTCAACCTGCGCGTGCCCAAGGGCAAGACCCCCGAGGTGCTGAAAAAGCAGATCGCCGACAAGCTGGCCGCCTGGAGCAAGCAGAACCAGGTCGCGGTGAACTTCGACTACAAGATCGCCGAGCCGATGTACCGCAACCCCGAGGGTGAATGGGTCAAGGCGCTGTTGGCGGTGGCCAGCGAAAACCTCGGCATGAAGCACGAGTTCGGCACCTCCGCCGGCGCCACCTCGGTGCATGAACTGCCCAACGGCGTGCAATTTGGCCTGGCCCGTCCCGAGGTCAAGTACACCGGCCACAACGACAACGAGTTCAAGACCGTCGAGCAGTTCCAGCTGGACCTGCAGATCGTCACTGAAATGTTCGGCCGCATCGGCCAACTGCCGAAACTCTGATGTCCTTGCGGACCCGCCGCTCCGGCGGGTCCGCTGCTGTGCTCATCCCGCCCCGGGTCGGGCTCGAGTCCTTTCCCGCCCTGATGCACGACCGGCCAGATAGCGCGTCGTGCCTGGGCATGCCGACAGGCAGATAGTGGCAAATTGAGGCCATCCAAAAGGATAGGCTCAGTTGCAGGCGGCCAGGGTTGGCCAAGCAGCGCCGGCATTGCGTAAGGAAAACGCTCTGCCCGTGTCTTTTTGCCGTATTTCATTAAACCGCCACCAGAACCCTGTACTAGGATACGAGGCGGCGGCGAATCCGGCGAAAGGCTCTAAACATAGTCTCGCCGCACTCGTCGCTTACTAAGGCAAGTGTCGCGCAACACGAAACTCATGGATGAAATGATGAACTCACAAATACTGTTCCCACACATTGGCAAGGTCATCGCCAGCACCGGCAGTCGCAGTTTTCCGCGCATGCTGCATGATCTGATACGCACCCAACTGGCGGTGGACGCCACGCATATCACCCAGATGCGTGTGTATTCAGAGGGTCAATCGCAGCCCAGAAAAACCCGCGACGAGGTCTACAGCGACTCCACGCTCAACCCGTCCGGCAAGCATTCGCCGGCACGCCCTGCCGAGACCGCCGCGCAACTGCACCTGACCAGCCACAAGGACGATTACCGCTACGTGATCTCGGTCTACCGCTCCTGCCAGTCACAGAGTTTCTCGCACCAGGAACGCATCCTCCTGCAGGACTTCTCCCCACTGCTGCTGCCCATGGTGGAGAAACACCTGGCGGCGTTGCAGCCGCACAGCACGCCAGGGCACCACCCCGAGGCCGCCGCCAGCCTGGAACACCAAGGCCTGGAGACCTTGCGCCTGCGCTTCGCCGCCCGCCTGCGGCAGTCGGGGCTGAAGCTGTCGAACCGGGAAATGCAGGTCTGCGTCGGCCTGCTCGCCGGACGCACCGCCCCCGAGCTGGCCGGGCAATTGAAACTCAAGGTGCACACCGTCGAGAGCTACCTCAAGCGGGCGGCGATCAAGATGGGGATCAGCGGGCGCCACTCGCTGCTGCGCTGGATGTATTCCCCGGATGAGGCCACGGCCACCCCAGGCCCGAGCCCCACCCTCTGATCCTCCAGGCCCGCGCCGGTTGTCCAGGACTGGGACAGATGCCAGGGGGAACAGCCGGTGCAACAACCAGGAGTCGCTCCGCTCGGTCGTCCATGAGCGGGGCGCGCCCTGCAGGCCAGCGGCATCAAGCCGCCACTTCCCGCCCCTGCGACGCCCCCGCCCCATACCTCGCGCCGACCCGAAGCCCATGACGCAGCTTCAACGCCGGCCGTTCGACGCAGTAGTACGAAACCCCGCTGAATAACAACGACAGCGCCAGCACGCTGGCAACGATGGGCGCCTCGTAGGCCACCGGCCAGAACGCGCGCAGCAGGTACATGAGCACAAAGTGATTGAGGAACACGCCGTAGCTGATGTTCCCGAGGAACTCGTCGATCCGGTGGAATCCGAGCTTCGTCAGCAGGTACACCGCCGGCACGCCCAGCGCGAGGCCGGCGGTCACCTCGGCATTGAACGGCCGGCGCTCTATCCAGCCGGCCATGATCGCCACGAAGATCAGGGCCGCCGCCACGGCGCTGCCGCCAGCGATCATCAGCCCCTTCGCCCGCGCCTGGTACAGGTAGCTGCCGCACAGGAACATAAACAGCACGCCGGGCAGTAGCCGATAGCCGTACAGGTCGGTATTGATGAAGCCCAGGCAGGCGGCCAGGAAGACCACCACCGACAGGACAAAGGCAACGCCGCGCACGCCGTAGAGGATCAGGAACGGGATCACCAGGTAGAAGCACATCTCCAGCCCCAGCGACCAGGCCGGCGGCAAGATCTCCACGCCGGCCGCCCCGAACATATAGAACCCCAGGGGTACGATCGGCAGGCTGGCGGCGATGTTCCCGAGCGTCAGCTCGGCGGCTTGCGGCGTGCCGGGCAGCAGGAAATAGATCACCGCGCAGGAGGCGGCGAAGTACAACAGAAATTGCGGGTAAAGCCGCAAGGCCCTGTCCAGGTAGAACAGGCCGATTTTTTCCGGCGCCTGGTAGCTGCGCTCGATCAGCGAGGTCATCACGAAACCGCTGATGATCAGGAAAGAAATCACGGCCACCACCCCGGGGTTGAGCCCCATGAATGTCTTGCCCATATGTGAAACAGCAACCAGAACAGCCAACGACAGGCGATACGCTCCCACTGACTACCTCAAAACGTCCTTGTAATTGTGGCGCGTAAACTACGCGGCTTTGCGTGGGGAAAACAGGCTTTTCGCGACATTCCGCGGGCGCCGCCACAGTCTTTTGCCGCTCGCTTGCCGGCAGCCCGCCCAGGCTTGGCCTGGGCAGGTTTCAATCGCGCGCCAGGGCCTCGATCGGGTCCAGCCGCGCCGCGTTGCGCGCCGGCACGAAGCCGAAGACGATGCCGATCAGGGTCGAGCAGGCGAACGCGGTGACGATCGAGCCCATGGAGAAGACCATTTCCCATTCCTTGATGAACAGCGAGAACAGGTAGCCGATGGCGTAGGACAGGGAAATGCCGATCATCCCGCCGATCAGGCAGACCATCACCGCCTCCACCAGGAACTGCTGGCGGATGTCCGACTGGCGCGCCCCGACCGCCATGCGGATGCCGATCTCGCGGGTCCGTTCGGTGACCGACACCAGCATGATGTTCATCACGCCGATGCCGCCGACCACCAGGGAAATCACCGCGATCAGCGATAGCAGCAGCGCCAGGGAGCGGCTGGTCTTCTGCACCGTCTGCATGATGCTGTCCAGGTTGTTGGTGAAGAAGTCCTTGGTGCCGTGGCGTTGCAGCATCAGCCTGGTGACGTTGTCTTCCACCACCTTGCTCGGCTGGCCGTCCTTGATCCGCACCGTGATGCTGTCCAGGTAACGCTGGCCGAGCAGCCGCCCGGCCGCGGTTTCATAGGGCACCCAGACATTCAGCGCCTTGCTCGCGGCGAACATGTTCTTGTTCTCGGCGGTCACCCCGATCACCGTGCACGGCAGGTTGCCCACCAGGATCACCTGGCCCAGGGGATCCTCGCCGGGGCCGAACAGGCGGTGGCGGGCGTTGTGGTCGATGACCACCACCTGGGCCTGGCGCCGCGCATCGCTTTCGCTGAAGGCGATGCCGGCCGCCAGCTTCAGCCCGCGCACCTGGAAGTACTGGTCGCTGACGCCGTTGACCTGGGCGTCGAGGTCGATGTTGCGGTAGCGCAACAACATGCTGCGCCCCACCACCGGGGTCGCGCTGTCGACGTAATACAACTGGTTGAGCGCCGCGACGTCGGCGGGCACCAGGGTTTCGATGGCCGTCGCCCGGCTGTCGCCGAAGCTGGTGCCGGAATAGATATCGATGGTGTTGCTGCCGATGGCCTGGATGTCCTTGAGCACATAGCGCTTGGCGCCCTCGCCGATGGCCGAGATCGACACCACCGAGGTGATGCCGATGACGATGCCGAGCATGGTCAGCAAGGTGCGCATGCGATGGGAAACCAGCGCCACCCAGGCCATGTTGAAGGCCTCGCGGAACAGCCCGAGGCTGGCCACCAGGCGCCGCGCGCCATTGCCCTCGAGGGCCACCGGCGGCTCGCTGGGCGCCTGCGCGCCCTCGCGGAGATTGGCCTGGTCGCTGAGGATCTCGCCGTCGCGCACCTCGATGATCCGCTCGGCATGGGCCGCGACCTTGGGGTCGTGGGTGACGATGATCACCGTGTGCCCGAGGGCATGCAGCTCCAGCAGGATGTTCATCACCTCCTTGCCGCTGGCGGTGTCGAGGGCGCCGGTGGGTTCGTCGGCGAGTATCACTTCGCCGCCGTTCATCAAGGCCCGGGCAATGCTCACCCGCTGCTGCTGGCCGCCGGACAGCTGGCTCGGCCGGTGGCCCAGGTGCCCGGTCAGGCCCAGCCGCGCCAGCAATTCGCGGGCCCGGGCGTGGCGCTTGGCCTCGGCGGTGCCGGCATAGATCGCCGGCATCTCGACGTTGTGCATGGCGCTCAGGTGCGCCAGCAAGTGATAGCGCTGGAAGATGAAGCCGAAGTAGTCGCGGCGCAGCTCCGCCAGCGCCTGGTCGTCGAGGTCGCGGGTTTCCCGGCCGTTGATCCGGTAGCTGCCGCCGGTGGCGTAGTCGAGGCAGCCGAGGATGTTCATCAGGGTCGACTTGCCGGAGCCCGAGGCGCCGGTGATCGCCACCATCTCGCCGGCCTCGATCGTCAGGTCGATGTGCTTGAGGGCCATGAACTCGCGCTCGCCGGCCATGAAACTGCGACTGATGCCCTTGAGTTCCAGCAGCGGTTGAGACTGGGGCTGGGTCATGCTCAGGCCCCCGCCACGGCCGGCAACGGATCGCCGATCACCACCCGCTCGCCTTCGGCCAGGCCGTCCTTGATCTGCACCTTGACGTTGTTGTTGATGCCGGCCTGCACATTACGTGACCGGGCCTGGCCCTTGGCGTCCAGGACCCGCACCGGGAAGCTGCCGTCGTCGTTGCGCGGGCCCAGCGCGGCCACCGGCACCGTCAGCACATCCTTGGCGGTGTCGAGCACGATGCGCACCTGGGCGGTCATGGAGATCCGCAGGCGATGATCGGGGTTGGGCACATCGAACAGCGCGTTGTAGAACACCGCGGTGGTCTGTTTCGGCGTGCCCGCGGGCTGGGTGTCGAGGAAGTTCTGCGGCGCAGGTTCGGTGCCGCGCAGCTTGGCGTAGTAGCGCCGGTCCTCGCCGAGAATGGTGAAGTACACCTCCTGGCCGGGGCTGATATGGATCACGTCGGCCTCCGAGACCTGGGCCTTGACGGTCATGGTGTCGAGGTCGGCGAGCTTGAGCAGCACCGGCGCCAGCTGGTTGGCGATCACGGTCTGGCCTTCCTGGGTGACGATGCCCACCACGTCGCCGTCGATCGGCGCGACGATGCGCGTATAGGCCAGGTTGACCTTGGCGGTGTCGATCTGGATATGCGCGTTCTTGATCTGCGCATCGAGGCTCAACAGATTGGCGCGCTGCACCTCATAGTTGGCCGTGGCGGTCTCGAACTCCTGCTTGGAAATCGCCGCGTCTTCCTGCAAACCCAGGTAGCGTTCGTAGATCGACTGGGTTTCCTTGAGCTGGGCAATAGTGGCGCGCCGCTGCGCCTGCAGGTTTTCCTCGTCGACCTGGGCCTGGCGCAAGGTGTTGCGCAGCACCAGCGGGTCGATTTCCGCCAGCCACTGGCCCTTCTTCACCTTGTCGCCGAGCTTGACCTTGAGCGACTTCAACTGCCCGGAGACCTGGGCGCCGACATCCACTTGCTTGATGCCTTCGAGCAGCCCCGAGGCCAGCACCGCGTTCTCGATATCGCCGCGCTCGACCTTGGCGGTCAGGTACTGCGGGGGCTCCGCCGGCGCCCGCACCGCGTAGAAAATCAAACCGGCCAGCACGGCCAGCGCCGATCCCAGAGCGATTTTGCGAAACTTCGAGTTTTCCATAGGTGACCACAAATCCGTTGAGGGTGAACCCGGCGGCTGCCGGGCCTCACTGTGCGAAGCACCCTATTGCCGTCATGAGCGGTGCTTCCCGATAAACCCAGCGGGCTCGGCCGACCGTGGAAGCGGCGGCCGAACCCATTCATCGCCCGTTGCCACAAGGCCCGGGCGGGCCCTTGCCCCTCATGGCAGCGCCTCCCCGGCTGCCAGCGACCACCCCGCCTGCCACCAGGCCGCCAGGTGCGCCACATGCGGCGCCTTGAGCAGGCTGAAATGGTTGCCCGGGCCCTGCCACACCTGCAGTTCATCCACCTGCTGGCGCCAGCCCTCAACCATTGCCTGCTGCTCGCGCTGGTTGCCCGCGGCATCCAGGCGCGGGTCATCGGCCAGCACCAGGCGCGCCCGGCCCCGGTAGCGCCGGCGCGGTCGATAGAGGGTGCGCAAGGCGCTGGCGAAGGTGCGCACCATGCCCTGGATCGCCTCTGGCGTGGAACGCGCCGACAGCAGGCCGACGCGGACCATGCCGGCATGCAGCTGCTCCAGCTGGCTGGCGTCGTCCTGCATGGCCAACGCCCGCATGTCTATCCCCAGGGACTTGCCCGAGGCCAGTTGCAGGCTCTCGATCAGGCGCTGCAAGGCCGCCGAGGTGGTGTAGGCCTTGCCGACCACCCCGTTGCCACCGGGAGACTCGCTGTCGATCAGGGTCAGGGACGCCACTTCGCGGCCCTTGGCCTGCAACAGCGTGGCCATTTCGTACACCACCCAGCCGCCGAAGGAGTGCCCGACCAGATGCAGCGGCCCCTCGGGGTACAACGGCTCCAGCGCGTTCAGGTAATGGGCGGCCGCGCTCTCGACCCGGCTGTGGGGTACCGCGTTGCCTTCCAGGCCCCGGGGTTGCAGGCCGAGGATCGGCCAGTCCGGGCCCAGGGCTTCCGTCAGGCCGATAAAGCCGGTGACGCTGTCGCCAGCCCCCGGCACGCAGAAGATCGGCACCTGTCCGGGGCGGCCGCTCTGGATCGTCAGCAACGGCTGGTAGAGCGCTGCCGGCGATGCCGTCGCACGCTCCGCCGCCGAGGCCTGCACGGCCTGGCTGATGGCCTGGCCGAGCACCTGGATATGCGGCGCCTGCATCATGCTCTGGTGATCCCCCGGCACCGGGATCGCCCGCAGGCGATCCGCCGCCAGCACCTGGTCCCAACCCAGCAGCTGGCTGCGCCGCGACAGCTCGGTCGGCCGCTCCTCGGCGCAGAACAGGTGTACCGGCAGGTCCGGGGCGAACAGGCTGTAATGCGCCAGGGCATGGCCATGGCTCACCTCGCGTTCGAGGAAACCCAGCAGGTCGGCATCCCCCGCCGCGGCCATGTCCGGGTACAGCAGTTGCTGGTCGCGACAGCGTTGTAGTAACGCGGCAAAGTCCAGCCCGTCCAGTTCCTGATGCAGTGGGTCGAGGCTCGCCAGGGCCGCGGCACCGGCCGCGCCCTGGGCCTTCCAGTACAGGCTGCATTGCAGCAACAGGTGCAGCTTCAGCGCGTTGTCGCCGGACCAGCGCGCCTTGCCCTGGTCGGTCAGGCGCGGCAGGTAGCTGTCGATCAGACCGAGGAACTCCACCACCTGGTCCTGGCCGATCAACTGCTGGGCGATCTCGTAGGCCAGCACCCCACCGAACGACCAGCCCGCCAGGCGATAAGGGCCTTCGGCCTGCACCTCGCGGATGATCCCCACCAGGCGCGTGGCCAGGCACTGCATGGTGTGCAGCTGCGGTTGGTCGAGGGCCACGCCCGGCAAGCCGTAGATCGGGAAATCGCCGGCGATATGCTTGCCCAGCGCCGGGAAATACAGATCCAGGCCACTGAACTCATGGACCAGGAACAACGGCGGCTGGCTGCCGCCGGTGCGTACCGGGATCAGTGTCTGCTGCTGCGGTTGCGAGGCGCCCCCACGCTGGCTGAGCAAGGTGGCGATGGCGGCGACGCTGGCATGTTCGAACAGCTCGGCCAGGGTGATGTGCAGGTCGGCCTGTTGCAGCAGGGTGACCAGGCGGATCGCCAGCAGGGAGTGCCCGCCCAGTTCGAAGAAACTGTCGTGGCGCCCGACCCGTTCCAGCTTCAGCACCTCGGCCCAGGCCTCGGCCAGGGTCTGCTCCATCGCGCTGGCGGGCGCCTGGTATTCACCGTGCACCAGGGCCTCCGGTTGCGGCGCCGGCAGTGCCTTGCGGTCCACCTTGCCGTTGGCGGTCAGCGGCAGTCGCTCCAGCAGCACATAGGCCGAGGGCACCATGTAGTCCGGCAACTGGCCTTGCAGATAGCCCCGCAGCCGCTCGATGGCCAGCGCGGGCTCGGCGGCCTGGGCCGTGCAGTAGGCCACCAGGCGCTTGTCCCCCGGCGCGTCCTCGCGGGCCAGCACCACCACTTCCTTGACGCCCGGGCAGGTGGCCAGGCGCGCTTGGATTTCCCCCAGCTCGATGCGGTAGCCGCGGATCTTCACCTGGTCGTCGTTGCGCCCGATGCACTCCAGCAGGCCCTGTTCGTTCCAGCGCCCGAGGTCGCCGGTGCGGTACATCAGGCGTTGCGGCTGCGGGCTGAAAGGATCGGGGAGAAACTTCTCGGCGCTCAGTTGCGCGCGGTTCAGGTAACCCTTGGCCACCCCATGGCCGCCTATGTAGATCTCCCCCACCACGCCTACCGGTACCGGCTGTTGCCGGGCGTCGAGCACATACACCCGGGTGTTGGAGATCGGCCGGCCCACCGGCACGCTTTCCGCGTCCGCCGCCAGCGCCTTGACTTCATAAGTGGTGGCATAGGTGGTGGTTTCGGTGGGGCCGTAGCAATGCACCAGGCGCAACGCCGGGGCCTGGGCCAGCAAGCGCCGGAACGCCGCCGGGTCGGCCCGCTCACCGCCGCACAGGAGCATCCGCAGGCCCTTGAGGGCATCGGGAATCAGCTGCACATACTGGTTGAACAGCGCCGTAGTGACGAACAGCACAGTGCTGGCGCTGGCCTTGAGCGCCGCGCCGAAGCGCTCGGGATCGAGCAGGGTGTAGTGGTCGATCACCTGCACCTGGCCGCCATTGAGCAAGGCGCCCCAGACGTCCATGGTGCTGGCGTCGAACGCCGGGTTGGAAGCGAACGCCACCCGGTCCCGCGGGTTGAAATCGGCATAGCCGTTGTTCAGCACCAGCCGGGTGATGCCACGGTGCGGTACCAGCACGCCCTTGGGGGTGCCGGTGGAACCCGAGGTGTACATGATGTACGCCACCGCCTCGGCGGA
The DNA here is from genome assembly GCF_900215185.1 of Pseudomonas sp. LAMO17WK12:I10. NCBI lineage: Bacteria > Pseudomonadati > Pseudomonadota > Gammaproteobacteria > Pseudomonadales > Pseudomonadaceae > Pseudomonas > Pseudomonas sp. LAMO17WK12:I10. The sequence goes on from NZ_OBDX01000016.1 coordinate 106,320, forward strand.
CTGCGCCAGCTGCGGGTTGTGCTCCGGCTGGTCGACGAGGTTCAGCCGGTCCAGCTCGACCCGACGCACCGGGCCGGCCGGCCACTCGCCGCTGCGGGTCAGCAGCAACAGCGCCCGGCTGTCCTCGAGCATGAAGGCCTGGCGCTCGGCCGGCGCGTGGCTGTCCAGCGGCACATAGACCGCCGCGCATTTGCAGATGGCCAGCTGGCTGACCAGCAGGCCCAAGGAACGCTCCAGCAGGATCGCCACGCTGTCCCCCGGCGTCACCCCCAGGCCCATCAGGTAATGAGCCAGGCGGTTGGCCCGCGCATTCAGCTCGCCATAACTCAGCGACTGCTGGCCATGCACCGCGGCGGTGGCCTCGGGGTGGGCCAGGGCCTGGGCCTCGAACAGCCGATCCACGGTCTGCTCCTCGGGGAACGCCCGCGCCGTGGCATTGAAGCCTTCCAGCACCTGATGCCGTTCCTCGCGGGAGAGGATCGCCAGGGCTTCCACCGGCGTCTGCGGCGCCTGCTCCAGGGCCAGCACCAGGTTTTCCAGGACGCACTGCATATAACCGCAGATACGCTGGGCGCCGATGCCCGGCAGGGTCAGCGCGGTCAGGCTGAAGTCCTCTCCCAGGTCATCGACGCTCAGGGTCAGCAGGTAGTTGGTGCGCTCTTCGGCCTTGAGCAGTTGCATGCCCTGCCAGGCTGTCGTCGCCGGGCTCGCATCGAGCGCCGCAGGGGCGCTGTGACGGTAGTTGAGCAACGTGCTGAACAAGGGCGTGGCCGGCGCCACCGCGCTACAGCGCTGCACCAGGGCCAAGGGCGCATGTTCATGGCTGAGCAATTGGCTCAGGCGTTGATGGGTGGCCAGCGCCGCGGTGTGCACCCCCTGCCCGCCCAGTTCGACCCGCAGCGGCAAGGTATTGATGAACACCCCCAGCGCCCGTTCCGCGCCCTCGCCGCCCTGCATGCGTCCGAGCAGCACGGTGCCGAACACCACCGATGGCTGGTTGGACACCCGGCTCAACAGCTGCCCCCAGGCCAGGTGCATCAGGCTCGCGGTACTGATGCCCAGCTGCCGGGCCTGGGCCCGCAAGCGCCGGCTCAAATCGGCATCGAGGGGCAGGCGCGCCTCTTCGGTCTCGCTGCCCTGCTCCCGGGCCGGCAGGGCGAACGGCCGGGTCGGCTCGTCGAAGTCTGCCAGCAGTTCGCGGAAGAACGCTTCGTGTTCCTGCTCGCCGATGCCCAGGCGGGTCTGGGCCACATAGTTGCGGTACGGCACTGCCTCCCCCAGCTGTTCGCCCTCGCCCAGCAGCCAGGCCTGCATCTCCTGTTGCAGCACTTCCAGGGCGATGTGGTCCATCACCAGGTGATGGAACAGCAACAGCGCCACCACCCGCCCATTGACCAGATCATGGGCATGCACCAGGCGCAGCAACGGCGCCTGGCCGAGGTCCAGGCGATGCCGGCGCGGGTCGAAGCGCGCCCGCAGTTGGTCCAGTACATCGCCCTGCGCGCCGTCCACCGCCACCGTTTCGCAGACCAGCGGAGCCTGGCGCCAGACCACCTGCACCGGCTCCTCCAGCCCTTGCCAATGCACCGAACTGCGCAGGATATCCTGGCGCTCGATCACTGCCTGCAAGGCCAGGACAAAGGCCGCCAGGCGCTCGGGGCTGGCGAAGGCGAACTGCGCCTGCAGCACATAGGGGTCGCCCTGGCTGGCGGCGATATGGTGGTAGAGGATGCCGGCCTGCAAGGGCGCCAGGGCGTAGATGTCCTGCACATTGGCCAGGCCGCCGGGCACGCTGGCGACAATGCGCTCGATCGCCTCCTGGCTCAGATTGGCCAGAGGCAGCATGGCCGGGGTGATCCGCCCGCAACCCGGGGCTATGGCATTGGCCGGCACCGCGACCTCCCGCCCAGCACCCGCCGCTGCCGCCAGCGCGGCCAGGGTCGGCTGGCCGAACAGCACCCGCACATCCGCCGCCAGCCCGGCCCGGCGCATCCGCGCGATCAGGTTCACCGCCAGCAGCGAGTGGCCGCCCAGTTCGAAGAAATGGTCATGACGCCCTACCCGTTCCACATTCAGCAATTCGGCCCAGATCTGCGCCAGGAGGATTTCGGTGTCGCCTATCGGTGCCTCGTATTCCCGCACTCGCAGCGACTCCAGGTCCGGGGCCGGCAAGGCTTTACGATCCAGCTTGCCGTTGGGGCTCAGGGGCAGGCTGTCCAGGTGCACGAACAGCGCCGGCACCATGTACTCCGGCAGTTGCTCCAGCAGGTGGCTGCGCAGTGCCTCGGTTTCCAGCCGTTCGCTGGAATCCTTGGTGGTGTAATAAGCCACCAGGCGCTTGTCCCCCGGTACGTCTTCGCGGGCCAGGACCACAGCCTCTTTCACATCCGGGAACTGGGTCAGGCGGGCCTGGATTTCCCCCAGCTCGATGCGCAAGCCGCGGATCTTCACCTGATCATCGTTACGTCCCAGGTACTCGATGGTGCCGTCCGGCAAGTAGCGACCGAGGTCGCCGGTGCGGTACATGCGGGCCTGGGCTGTGCTGCTGAATGGGTCCTTGAGGAAACGTTCGGCCGTCAGTTCGGGACGATGCAGATAACCGCGCGCTACCTGCACACCACCGATATACAGCTCGCCGACGACGCCCAGCGGCACCGGTTGCTGCTGTTCGTCCAGCAGGTACATACGGGTATTGGCAATCGGCTTGCCGATTGGTGTGTTGTCCGGGGTTGGGCCCATCGGCCCACCACAGTTCCAGGCGGTCACGTCCACTGCTGCCTCGGTCGGGCCGTAGAGGTTGTGCAATTCGCTGCCCGGCAATTGCGCCTTGAACCGTCGCACCAGGCTGCCCGGCAGCGCCTCGCCGCTGCACAGCACGCGCCGCAGTCCAGTGCAGCGAGCGGTATCGCCATGGGCCAGGAACACATCGAGCATCGACGGCACAAAATGCAAGGTGCTGATGCGTTCGGCCTGGATCACTTCGCACAGGTAGGCAGGGTCTTTATGGCCCTCAGGACGGGCCATCACCAGCCGTGCGCCGGTCATCAATGGCCAGAAAAACTCCCAGACCGACACGTCGAAACTGAACGGTGTTTTCTGCAATACCGCATCCTCGGCGGACAGGCGATATTGGTCCTGCATCCACAGCAGGCGGTTGACCACCGCGCGGTGTTCGTTGATCACACCTTTGGGTTTACCGGTGGATCCGGAGGTGTAGATCACATAGACCAGATGCCGCGGAGTCAACTCGGCGATAACTGGATTACTGAGCGGCTGGTCCCGCCAAACCGGCTGATCCAGATCGATCACCGGCACATCCCCCAGCAGCTCCCGGGTCGCGCCTTGAGCCAAAACAACTACCGGGGCACTGTCCTCCAGCATGTAGGCAATCCGCTCAAGCGGGTAAGCCGGGTCCAGCGGCACATACCCACCGCCGGCCTTGAGAATCGCCAGCAGCCCCACCACCATCTCCAGCCCGCGCTCGACACAGATCGCCACCCGCGAGTCCGGCCCCACGCCCTGCTCACGCAGGTAATGCGCCAGCTGGTTGGCCCGTTCATTCAGGGCAAGGTACGTCAGCGATTGCTCGCCGGCCTTGACTGCCAGTGCCTCGGGCGCGCGCTGGACCTGGGCCTCGAACAGCCCATGAATGCTCTGCTCAAGGTCATAAGGCACCTCGCTGGCATTGAACGCCACCAGCAGCCGCTGGCGCTCCTCGTCATCCAGCAAGACCGCCTGCTCCAGCACCGCCTGATCGTTGCCGACCATGGCCTGCAACAACCGGATGAAGTAACCGAGATAACGCTGCATCGTGGTTTCGTCGAACAGCGCCGTGGCGTATTCCAGCGAGCCGCCGATACGCCCCCGCACCTCACCCAGGCTCAAGGACAGGTCGAACTTGGCCACCTCGCTGACCGGCGCCAGCCCTTGCAGACGCAAGTCGCCCAGGGCCAGTTCGGGGCCGTCGTGGTGTTCCCAGCTCAGCAGGGTCTGGAACAACGGGCTGTGGGACAGGCTGCGCACCGGCCGCAGCAGCTCCACCACCTGTTCGAACGGCAGATCCTGGTGGGCCTGGGCTTGCAGGGTGCAGGCCTTGACCCGGGCCAGCAGCGCCTCGGTGTTCGGCGCGCCCGAGGTATCGATGCGCACCGCCAGGGTGTTGACGAACAGGCCGATCAGCCCTTCGACCTCGACGCAGCGGCGGTTGGCCACCGGCGTGCCTATCACCACCTCGGCCTGCCCGGCCAGACGCCCGAGCAACTGGGCCCAGGCCGCCATCAGGGTCATGTACAGCGTGGTGCCGTGGCGCTGGCTCAAGGCCTTGAGCCCGGCGCTCAGCGACTCGTCCAGCAGCACTTCGAGCCGCTGGCCGGCATGGTCCTGTTGCAGCGGGCGCGGCCGGTCGGTGGGCAGCATCAGCAAGGCCGGGGCGCCGCCCAGGGCCTGCTGCCACCAGGCGCCCTGGCGTTGCAGCAGCTCGCCGCCAAGCCAGCGCCGCTGCCAGACGGCAAAGTCGCCGTACTGCACCGCCAGCGGCGGCAACGGATCCTGTTCGCCCCGGCTGAAGGCCTGGTACAGCGCCATCAGCTCGCGGGTCAGCACGCCCATGGACCAGCCATCGGTGACGATGTGATGCAGGGTCAGCAGCAACACATGCTCGTCGTTGGCCATGACCAGCAGCCGTCCGCGCAACAAGGGCCCCTGCTGCAAATCGAAAGGCTCGCTGGCTTCACGCCGCGACAGCGCCTGCAAGGCCTGCTGCGCCTGGGAATGCTGGCGCAGGTCCTCGGTGCCCAGGCTGAAGGCCTGTTCGCTGGCGGCCAGCAGCACCCGGGGTTGGTCGTCGAACACGACAAAGCGGCTGCGCAGGCTCTCATGGCGCTGGACGATGCGCGCCAGCGCCCGTTGCAGCGCCGCCACGTCGAGCCGCCCGTGCAGGCGCAGGCCCAGGGCAATGTTGTAAGTGGCGTTGGCGCCCTCCATCTGCGCCAGGAACCACAGGCGCTGCTGGGCGAACGACAACGGCAGCGGCGCGTCCCGCGGCACCGGCAGGATCTGTGGCAGCGTGCTGCGCCCGGCCTCGGCCAGGACCCGGGCCACGGCCGCCAGTTCGGCGTTGGCGAAAAGCTCGCCGAGGGCCAGGTCCACCCCCAGGCGCTGGCGGATCTGCGAGACCATGCGCATCGCCAGCAGCGAGTGGCCGCCCAGCTCGAAGAAATGATCCTGGCGCCCGACCCGCTCGAGCTTCAGCACCTCGGCCCAGATCTGCGCCAGGGCCTGCTCCAGCTCGCCTTGCGGGGCCTCGTAGGCGCGGGAGAAGACCGCGGCCATGTCCGGCTTGGGCAACGCCTTGCGGTCCAGCTTGCCGTTGGCGGTCAGCGGCAGGCTGGCGAGCTTCACATAGGCCACCGGCACCATGTAGTCGGGCAACTGCGCCAGCAGGTAGGCGCGCAGTTCGCCGACTGCCAGCGGTTCGACCTGTTCCTGCTCGGTGAAATAGGCCACCAGCCGGGGATGCCCGGGCTCGTCCTCGCGGGCCAGCAGCACCGCGTCCTGGATGCCCGGCAACTGGTTGAGGCGGGTCTCGATTTCCCCCAGCTCGATGCGCACGCCACGGATCTTCACCTGGTCGTCGTTGCGCCCCAGGTAGTCGAGCGTGCCGTCGGCCAGCCAGCGCGCCAGGTCGCCGGTGCGGTACATACGCGCGCCCCGGCCTTCGAACGGGTCGTCGAGGAAGCGCTCGGCGCTCAGCTCCGGACGGTTCAAGTAACCCCGCGCCACCCCGGCGCCCGCCACATACAGCTCCCCCGCCACGCCCAGCGGCACCGGGCGCAGCTGCGGGTCCAGCAAGTAGATGCGCGCATTAGCCACCGGCGTGCCGATATGCAGCGGCTGGCCGGCCTCGATCCGCCCGGAGGTGGCGACCACCGTGGCTTCGGTCGGCCCGTAGTTGTTGATCACCTCGAAGCGCTGGGTGCGGGCGAACTGGCGCAGCCGGTCGCCGCCGATCAGCAGCTTGCGCAGGGTCGGGTGTTCGAGGTTCTGGCTGAAGGCGTATTCGGCCACCGGGGTCGGCAAGAAGCTCACGTCCAGCGGCTGGGCGCGCCACCAGTCGAGCAACCCGTCGATGTCTTCGCTGCCGTCGTGGGCCGGCGCCAGGTGCAGGGTCGCGCCGACACACAGCGCCGGCCAGACCTCCCAGGCCATGGCGTCGAAACCGAAACCGGCCAGGCTCGAGGTATGCCGGCCCTGGCACAGGTCGAAGGCTGTGCAGTGCCAGTCCACCAGGTTGCCCAGGCTGCGGTGCTCGACCATCACCCCCTTGGGCAGGCCGGTGGAGCCGGAGGTGTAGATCACATACGCCAGGTGCGCCGGGGTCAGCCCGGACACCTGGGGGTTGGTCTCGGGCTGCGCCTGCCAGTCGAAGGCATCGAGGTCGATCAGCGGCACGTCCAGGGCCGGCAGGCGTGCCAGCAGCTCGCCCTGGCTCAGCACCGCCAGCGGCGCGCTGTCTTCCAGCAGGTAACGCAGGCGTTCGGCGGGATGGGCCGGGTCCACCGGCACATAGGCGCCGCCGGCCTTGAGGATCGCCAGCAGGCCGACCAGGGTGTCCAGGCCACGGCGCGCGACGATCGCCACCCGCTCGTCCGGGCCGACGCCCAGCGCGCTCAGGTGATGGGCCAGGGCATTGGCCCGCTGGTTCAGTTCGGCATAGGTCAGCGACTGCCCCAGGCAGACCGCCGCCAACGCCTGGGGCGTCGCCGCGGCCTGGGCCTCGATGCGCCGGTGGATAGTCTGCGCCGGAGGGAAATCCACCCGGCTGTCATTGAAGCCGCGCAGCAGTTGCTCGCGTTCGGCCGGGGCCAGGATCGACAGCTGGTCCAGCGCCTGCTGCGGGGTCTGCTCCAGGGCCTGGACCAGGTGCTCCAGGGCACAGTGCATATAACCGCAGATACGCGCGCCATCGACCTCGGCGCTGGCCAGCAGGGTCAGGCTGAAACCTTCGCCGAGGTCGTCGACGCTCAGGGTCAGCGGGTAGTTGCTGCGCTCCTGGGAGCTGAGGTTGCTGATGCCCTGCCAGGCCGCGCTCGGTTCGGCGCTGCTGGGCGCGGCACTGTGCCGATAATTGAGCAAGGCACTGAACAGCGGCGCCGGCGCGAGCACGCCGCTGCAACGTTGCGCCAGGGCCAGAGGCGCGTGTTCGTGGCGCAGCAAGGTGGTCAGTCGGGCGTGGGTGGCCTTGACCCCGGCCAGCAGCGGCTGGCTGCCCACATCCACCCGCAACGGCAGGGTATTGATAAACATGCCCAGGGCCCGGTCGTTGTCTCCGCCGCCCTGCATGCGGCCCATCAGCACCGTGCCGAACACCACCTGCTGCTTGCCCGACAGCGCGCCCAGCACCTGGGCCCAGGCCAAATGGAACAGGCAGGCGGCGCTCACCCCCGCCTGCCGCGCCTGCAAGCGCAGGCGCTGGCTCAAGCCAGGCTCGATGGCCAGGCTGGACTCGCTAATAGCACCGCCATCGCCCTGCACATCCTGCAAACCGAACGGCAGGGTCGGCTCGTCGATATCGCCGAGCATCTCGCGGAAGAACGCTTCATGCTCCTGCTCGCTGGTGCCCAGACGCGCCTGGGCCACATAGTTGCGAAACGGCACCGCCGGTCCCAGGCCCTGCGCCTGGTCCAGCAGGAAGGCCTGCAATTCGTGGCGGACCACGTCCAGGGCGCTGTGGTCCATGGCCATATGGTGGAACAGCAGGCTGGCGACGAGGCGCTGCCCGGCGTCGTCCCGGGCGTATACCAGGCGCAGCAGCGGCGCCTGGGTCACGTCCAGGCGGTAATGCCGGGGGTCGAAACGCGCCCGCAACTGCTCGGCTACCGGGCCGTCCGCCGGGTCGAGCACGACTTCTTCCAGCTCCAGGGTGGCCTGGCGCCAGACCACCTGCACCGGTTCTTCCAGCCCTTGCCAATGCACCGCGGTGCGCAGGATGTCGTGCCGGTCGATCACCCCCTGCAAGGCCTCGGCAAAGGCCGCCAGGCGCTCCGCGCTGGCGAAGGCGAACTGCGCCTGCAGCACATAGGGGTCGCCTTGGGTGGCGCTGGCGTGGTGGTAGAGGATGCCTTGCTGCAAGGGCGCCAGCGGATAGATGTCCTGCACATTGGCCACGCCGCCGGGCACCGTGGCGACGATCCGCTCGATCGCCTCCTGGCTCAGGCTGGCCAGGGGCAGCATGGCCGGGGTGATATGCCGGGCATCGGCGCCGATCAGGTTGGCCGGCACCGCGACCCGCCCGGCCGTGCTGGCGTCATAGTGCCCGCTACGGATCAGCTCGATCAGCGCCGGTTTGTGTTCGCGCAGCAGGGCCAGGGTCGCCGGTTCGCTCAGCGCCTGCTTGTTGCCTTGCACCAGCAGCTGATCACCCTTGAGCGCCAGTTGAATATCCTTGGCCTTCAGTGTCGCCAGTACTTCGATCATGCTCACAGGACGATCTCCATTCGTTCGGTCATTGCCGCGTAGCCCGCCAGGGTCGGCTGTTCGAACAGCGCCCTGACATCGGCTTCCATGCCTTCCTGGCGCAGCCGACCAATCAGGCTGACGGCCAGCAGCGAATGTCCGCCCAGCTCGAAGAAATGGTCGTGCCGCCCTACCCGTTCCACGTTCAGCAACTCGGCCCAGATCCGCGCCAGGAGGATTTCGGTGTCGCCTTGCGGTGCTTCGTATTCATGCACCCGCAGCGACTCCAGATCCGGGGCCGGCAAGGCTTTGCGATCGAGCTTGCCGTTGGGGCTCAGGGGCAGGCTGTCCAGGTGCACGAACAGCGCCGGCAGCATGTACTCCGGCAACTGCTCCAGCAGGTGGCTGCGCAGGGCCTCGGTTTCCAGGCGTTCGCTGGAAAGCTCGGTGGTGTAATAAGCCACCAGGCGCTTGTCCCCCGGCACGTCTTCCCGGGCCAGGACCACCGCCTCTTTCACACCCAAGAACTGGGTCAACCGCGCCTGGATTTCTCCCAGTTCGATACGCAGGCCGCGGATCTTCACTTGGTCGTCGTTGCGCCCCAGGTACTCGATGGTGCCGTCCGCCAGATACCGGCCAAGGTCGCCGGTGCGATACATGCGGGCCTGGGGGCCGCCGTTAACAGAATCGGCGCTGAACGGGTCCTTGAGGAAACGTTCGGCGGTCAGCTCCGGGCGATGCAGATAACCGCGCGCCACCTGCACCCCGCCGATATACAGCTCGCCCACCACCCCCAAAGGCACCGGTTGCAACTGTTCATCCAGCAGGTACAGGCGGGTGTTGGCAATGGGTTTGCCGATCGGCGTATTGTCCGGGACCTGCTCCACAGGCCCCGCACAGTGCCAGGCGGTCACGTCCACCGCGGCCTCGGTCGGGCCGTAGAGGTTGTGCAATTGGCTGCCCGGTAGTTGCGCCTTGAAGCGTCGTACCAGGCTGCCCGGCAGCGCCTCGCCGCTGCACAGCACACGCAGCAGTGCAGTGCAGCGAGCGGTATCGCCATGGGCGAGGAACACATCGAGCATCGACGGCACGAAGTGCACGGTGGTGATGCATTCGGCCTGGATCACGTCGCACAGGTAGGCCGGGTCTTTATGGCCTTCCGGACGAGCCATCACCAGCTTCGCGCCCGTCATCAACGGCCAGAAAAACTCCCAGACCGAGACGTCGAAACTGAACGGCGTTTTTTGCAGCACCGTATCCTCGGCGCAGAGGCCATATTGGTCCTGCATCCACAGCAAGCGGTTGACCACAGCGCGGTGTTCATTCATCACACCCTTGGGTTTACCAGTGGAACCCGAGGTGTAGATCACATAGACCAGATGCCGTGGAGTCAGCTCGGCGATGACTGGATTGTCGAGCGGCTGGTCCAGCCAGACCGGCTGATCCAGATCGATTACCGGCGCATCCCCCAACAGCTCCCGGGTCGCGCCTTGAGCCAAGACCACTACCGGCGCGCTGTCTTCCAGCATGTAGGCGATCCGCTCCAGCGGATACGCCGGGTCCAGCGGCACATACCCACCGCCGGCCTTGAGAATCGCCAGCAGCCCCACCACCATCTCCAGCCCGCGCTCGACACAGATCGCCACCCGCGAGTCCGGCCCCACCCCCTGCTGACGCAGGTAATGCGCCAACTGGTTGGCCCGCTCATTCAGGACGCGGTACGTCAGCGACAGCTCGCCGGCCTTGACCGCCAGCGCCTCGGGCGTGCGCTCGACCTGGGCCTCGAACAGCCCATGAATGCTCTGCTCAAGGTCGTAAGGCACCTCGGTATCGTTGAACGCCACCAGCAGTTGCCGGCGTTCCTCGGCGGTGATCACCGGCAGGCGGTTCAGGGCGGTTTGCGGCGACTGTTCCAGGGCGTCCACCAGCCCCTGCAGCGCGGTCTGCATAAAGTCGCAAACCCGCTGCGCGCCCACTCCGGCGGCAACCAGCGCGGTGAGCTGGTAGCCATCGCCCAGGTCGTCGACATTGAGGGTCAGCGGATAGTTTGTGCGCTCTTCGCTGGCCAGGGTTTCGATCCCCTGCCAGGCGTGTTGCAGCGCCTGGTGCGGGGTAACGCTGTGGCGGTAGTTGAGCATGGCGCTGAACAGCGGCGCGCCGGCGGCGACGCCACTGCAACGTTGCGCCAGGGCCAGGGACGCGTGTTCGTGGCCCAGCAACGCCGTCAACCGGGCATGGGTGGCGCGCACGCCTGCACGCACATCCTGCCCGTCGATATCGACCCGCAACGGCAGGGTATTGATAAACACCCCCAGCGCCCGGTCGGCGCCGGCGCCGCCCTGCATCCTGCCTACCAGCACGGTGCCGAACACCACGCCGCGCTTGCCCGAAGCCGCCGCCAGCACCTGGGCCCAGGCCAGGTGGAACAGGCTGGCGGCGCTTACCCCCAGTTGCCGCGCCTGGCTTCTCAGACGCTGGTTGAGGGACGCCGGCAGACGCAGCTGCCGTTCCTCGATCCCGTGCCCATCGCCCTGCACATCCTGCAAGCCGAAGGCCAGGGTTGGCTCGTCGATATCGCCGAGCATCTCGCGGAAGAAGGCTTCATGTTCCTGCTCGCCGGTACCCAGGCGCGCCTGGGCCACATAGTTGCGAAACGGCACCGCCGGCCCCAGCTGCCGGGCCTGGCCCAACAGCAAGGCCTGAAGTTCGTGGCGCACCACTTCCAGGGCGCTGTGGTCCATGGCCAGGTGGTGGAACAGCAACACCGCCACCACGCGCTGGCGCGCCGGGTCGGCGGCGTACATCAGTTGGATCAGTGGCGCCTGGGTCAGCTCCAGGCGGTAACGCCGGGCATCGAAACGCTGGAGCAACTGGGCCAGCACCTCGCCGGCGGCCGTGTCGCAGGCCACCTCGCGCACCACCAGCGGCGCCTCGCGCCAGACCACTTGCAGCGGCTGTTGCAGCCCCTCCCAGAGCACAGCGGTGCGCAGGATGTCGTGGCGCTCGATCACCTGCCGCAAGGCACCGGCGAAGGCCTGCAAACGCGCCAGGCTGTCGAAGGCCATGCGCGATTGCAGCAGGTAGGGGTCGCCCTGCTCCGCCATGATGTGGTGATACAGGATGCCCTCCTGCAACGGCGCCAGGGGATAGATGTCCTGCACATTGGCCGCGCCGCCGGGCACCTGGGCGACTATCCGCTCGATATCCGCCTGCTCCAGCTCCACCAGGGGCAGCAACTGCGGGGTGATGTGCCGGCAGCCTACGGGAATCAGGTTGGCCGGCACCTCGATTTCCCGGCCGCTGCCGACCGCCGCGGCCAGCGCCGCCAGGGTCGGCTGGCTGAACAGGATGCGCACATCGGCGCTCAGGCCCAGCTGGCGCATGCGCTCGATCAGGCTCACCGCCAGCAGCGAATGCCCGCCCAGCTCGAAGAAGTGATCGTGGCGACCGACCCGCTCGACCTTGAGCACCTCGGCCCAGATCCCGGCCAGGGTCACTTCGACCTCGCCCTGGGGCGCCTCGTACTCGCGGCTGAGCAAGGCCGCCTGATCCGGCTCCGGCAAGGCCTTGCGGTCGAGCTTGCCGTTGGCGGTCAGCGGCAGGCTGTCCAGGCGCACATAAGCCGCCGGCAGCATGTACTCGGGCAAACGCCCTTGCAGATAAGTCCGCAGCTCCTCGATATCCAGCGGCCGGTGCTCGCTGAACCAGGCCACCAGGCGCCCGTCGCGCACCAGCACCACGCATTCGCGCAGCGCCTCGTGGCGGGCCAGGGCGGCTTCGATTTCCCCCGGCTCGATGCGCATGCCCCGCACCTTGACCTGATCGTCATTACGCCCCAGGTACTCGATGCTGCCGTCAGCCAGCCAGCGCGCCAGGTCGCCGGTGCGGTACATCCGTGCTGCCGGGCCGCCGTTGACAGAACCGGCGCTGAACGGGTCGTCGAGGAAACGCTCGGCGGTCAGCTGCGCACGGTTCAGGTAACCCCGGGCCACGCCGGCGCCACCCACATATAGCTCGCCCGCTACGCCGACCGGCACCGGTTGCAGTTGCTCGTCCAGCAGGTAGATACGGGCATTGGCCATGGGCTTGCCGATATGCAACGGCCGCCCGGCCTCGATCCTTCCGGAGGTGGCCACCACCGTGGCCTCGGTCGGGCCGTAGTTGTTGATCACCTGGAAACGCTGGTTGCGAGTGAAGTGGCGCAAGCGGTCGCCACCGATCAGCAGCGTGCGCAGGGTCGGATGTTCCAGGTCCTGGCTGAAGGCGTACTCGGCCACCGGGGTCGGCAGGAAGCTGACGTCCAGCGGCTGCCCGCGCCACCAGTGCAGCAGGTCGTCGATGTGTTCATTGCCGACCTCGGCCGGCGGCAGGTGCAGGGTCGCGCCGCCGCACAAGGCCGGCCAGACCTCCCAGGCCATGGCGTCAAAGCCAAAGCCGGCAACGCTGGAGGTTTGGCTGCCCGGCTTCAGGTCGAAGGCCGCGCAGTGCCAGTGCACCAGGTTCTCCAGGGTCTGGTGCTCGACCATCACCCCCTTGGGCAAACCGGTGGAGCCGGAGGTGTAGATCACATAGGCCAGGTGCGCCGCGGTCAGCGCCGGGCTGGGGTTGGTCACCGGACGGTATTGCCAGTCGGTGGCCGCCAGGTCGATCAGCGGCAGGCTGTCCCCCAGCAACCCACGAGTCTCCTGTTGCGCCAGCACCGCCACCGGCGCGCTGTCCTGCAACAGGTAGGCGATGCGTTCTACCGGGTAGGCCGGATCGATCGGCACATAACCGGCCCCGGCCTTGAGAACCGCCAGCAGGCCGATCAGCATCTGCGGGCCGCGGCGCACGCAGATCGCCACCCGTTCGTCCGGCTGCACGCCCTGGGCCAGCAGGTGCCAGGCCAGCTGGTTGGCATGCTGGTTGAGCTGGCGATAGGTCAGGCGCTGCTCGCCCTGCAACAGCGCGAAGGCGTCCGGGGTGCGTGCGGCCCGGGCTTCGAACAGGCCGTGGACGGTCTGCCCGCGCGGGTAGTTCGCGGCGCTGGCGTTGAAGCTCGACAGCAGGCGTTGCCACTCCGCCTGCGGCAGGATCGGCAGACGTTGCAGCGCCAGCTCGGGGTCCTGCTCCAGGGCCTGGGCCAACTGTTCCAGCGCCTGCTGCATGTACTGGCCGATGCGCTGCGCGCCGATGCTCGACAGCGTCAGTACGTTCAGGCCAAAACCCTCGCCCAGGTCGTCGACGCTCAAGGTCAGCGGGTAGTTGCTGCGCTCTTCGCCGCCAAGCAGTTCGACGCCCTGCCAGATTCCCTGGCCGGATCGGGCCATCTCCTGCGGCGCGCTGTGGCGATAGTTGAGCAAGGCGCTGAACAGCGGCGCGCCGGCGGCCACGCCACTGCAACGCTGGGCCAGGGCCAGGGACGCATGCTCGTGCCCCAGCAGCGCGGTCAGCCGGCCGTGGGTGGCCTTGACCGCGGCCTGTACCCCCAGGCCGCGATCGACCCGCAACGGTAAGGTATTGATAAACATGCCCAGGGCGCGGTCGGCGCCCTCGCCGCCTTGCATGCGGCCCATCAGCACGGTGCCGAACACCACGTCCCGACAGTTCGACACCTGGCCCAGGACCTGGGCCCAGGCCAGGTGTATCAGGCTCGCCGCGCTCACCCCCAGGCGCCGGGCCAGGGCCCGCAGGCGCAGGCTCAGGGCGGCGTCCAGGGCCAGCTCGGCCTCTTCGATATCACGGCCGTCGCCCTGCACATCCTGCAAGCCGAACGGCAGGGTCGGCTCGTCGATATCGCCGAGCATCTCGCGGAAGAACGCTTCGTGCTCCTGCTCCGCCGCCCCCAGGCGCGCCTGGGCCACGTAGTTGCGATAAGGCACAGGTATGCCCAGGCGCTCGGCCTCGCCGAACAGGAAAGCGCGCATCTCCTCGCCGACCACGGCCATGGCCGTGTGGTCCAGGGCCAGGTGATGGAACAGCAGGATCGCCACCACCCGCTGCCGGGCCGGATCCTGGGCATAGACCATGCGCAGCAGCGGCGCCTGGGTCAGGTCGAGGCGGTAGTGGCGGGCATCGAAGCAAGCGTGCAACTGCTCCAGCACCTCGCCGTCGGCCGCATTCAGCGGCACCTGTTGCAGCACCAGATCGGCCCTACGCAACACCACCTGCACCGGCTGTTTCAAGCCTTCCCAGAGCACAGCAGTGCGCAAGATGTCGTGGCGCTCGATCACCTGCCGCAAGGCGCCGGCAAAGGCCTGCAAACGCTCCAGGCTGTCGAAGGCCATGCGCGATTGCAGCAGGTAGGGGTCGCCCTGCCCGGCACTCAGGTGGTGATAAAGAATGCCCTCCTGCAATGGCGCCAGCGGGTAGATGTCCTGCACATTGGCCACGCCGCCGGGCACCTGGGCGACTATCCGGTCGATCTCGGCCTGCTGCAGTTCCACCAACGGCAACAGGTCCGGGGTGATGCGCTGGCAGCCCGCGCCAATGCGGTTGGCCGGCACCTGGATCTCCCGGCCGCTGCCCACCGCCGCGGCCAGGGCTGCCAGGCTTGGCTGGCTGAACAACGCCCGCACATCGGCGCTCAGGCCAATCTGGCGCATGCGCTCGATCAGGCTCACCGCCAGCAGCGAATGCCCGCCCAGCTCGAAGAAATGATCATGGCGGCCAACCTGCTCGACCTTGAGCAGCTCGCTCCAGATCCGCGCCAGGGCGATTTCCACCTCCCCCTGCGGCGCCTCGAAACCACGGCTGAGCAAGGCCGCCTGATCCGGTACCGGCAAGGCCTTGCGGTCCACCTTGCCGTTGGCGGTCAGCGGCAGGCGGTCGAGCCGAACATAGGCCGACGGCACCATGTAATCAGGGAGCTGGCCTTGCAGCTGGGCGCGCAGGCTGTCGAGCTCCGGCGCCGACTCATCGGCCGTGGCGGTGAAGTAAGCCACCAGGCGCTTGTCGCCGGGCTCATCCTCGCGGGCCAGCACCACCGTGTCCTGGACGCCCGGGCAGGCCGCCAGCCGGGTCTCGATTTCGCCCAGCTCGATGCGGAAGCCACGCAGCTTCACCTGCTGGTCGTTGCGACCCTGGTACAGCAAGGTGCCGTCAGCGCGCCAGGACGCCAGGTCGCCGGTGCGATACAGCAGGGCCTGGGGTTCGCCGGCAGCATGATCAGTGAAGGGATCGGCGATAAACGCCTGGGCGGTCAGCTCTGGCTGGTTCAGGTACCCCTTGGCCACCCCGGCACCGCCGATATACAGCTCGCCTACCGCGCTGATCGGCAGCGGGCGCTGTTGGGCATCGAGCACATAGGCCCGGCTGTTGCCGACCGGCCGGCCGATGGGGATGCCGCCCTCGCCTGCCTCAGTGATTTCGAAGGTGGTGGAGAAGGTCGTGGCCTCGGTCGGGCCATAGCCGTTGAGCAGGTGCCGCGGCGCGCCCTGGCGCAGGACCCGGCCGATTACCGCCGGGTCGAGCACGTCGCCGCCGACGATCAGGTAACGCAGGCGGCTGAACGTCGGCATCAGGCCATCGGCGTACTGGTGGAACAGCCCGGCGGTCAGCCACAGCACGCTGACCTGCTGTGCCTGCAACAGTTGGCCAAAGGCCTCGCGGGACAGCAGCACGTCCTGCTCGACCACCACCACGCAGCCGCCGTTGAGCAAGGGCGCCCAGACCTCCAGGGTGCTGGCGTCGAACGCCGGGTTCGAGGCAAAGGCCACCCGGTCGTCGCGGTTGAAATCGGCATAGCCGTTGTTGATCACCAGCCGTGTGATCGCCCGGTGCGGCACCAGCACGCCCTTGGGCGTACCGGTGGAGCCGGAGGTGTACATGATGTACGCCAGCGCCTCGGAGGACTGCGCCAGCTGTGGGTCTTGCTCCGGCAAGCCGTCGAAGGTCAGGCGATCCAGATCGACCCGCGCGACACTGTGAGAAGTTGCCTGGCGGCTGTCGCTGAGCAGCACCCGCGCGGCGCTGTCTTCGACCATGAACGCCTGGCGCTCGGCCGGCGCATTGATATCCAGCGGCACATAGACCGCTGCGCACTTGCTCACCGCCAACTGGCTGGCCAGCAGGTCCAGGGAACGCTCCAGGAGGATCGCCACGCTGTCCCCCGGATTCACTCCCAGGCCGATCAGGTGGTGGGCCAGCTGGTTGGCGCGGCGGTTCAAGGCGTCGTAACTCAGGCCACGGCCGCCCTGCACCGCCGCCGTGGCCTGCGGGTGCTGCCGCGCCTGGGTCTCGAACAAGGCGTGCAGGGTCTGGGTGTGGGGATAGTCGCGCTGGGTGGCATTGAAGGTCACCAACAGGCGCTGGCGTTCTTCCGCCGGCAGGATGCTCAGCTCGAGCAACGGCCGGGCCGGCGCCTGCTCCAGGGCCTCCACCAGGCCCCGCAAGGCGCTCTGCATATAACCGGCGACCCGCTGGCCACCGACCTCGGCCAGGGTCTGCACCACCAGTTCGAAGGCTTCGCCACGGTCGTCGACGTTGAGCACCAGCGGGTAGTTGCTGCGCTCCTGCGAGCTGAGAATCTGGATGCCATCCCAGGCCATATCGTCCACCGCGGCCACTTCTTCGCCGGCGCTGTGGCGGTAGTTGAGCAGGCTGCTGAACAGCGGCAGCGAAGCCGGAACGCTGCTGCAACGCTGGGCCAGGGACAGGGACGCGTGTTCATGCCCGAGCAACTGCGAGAGCCGCCCGTGGGTGGCGCGCACCGCGTCGCGCACGCCCACGGCACCGAGGCTGACCCGCAGCGGCAAGGTATTGATAAACATGCCCAGGGCGCGGTCGGCACCCTCGCCGCCCTGCATCCGCCCCAGCAGCACGGTGCCGAACACCACCTCCTCGCGGCCCGAGACCTGTCCCAGTACCTGGGCCCAGGCCAGGTGCACCAGGCTGGCGGCGCTGACCCCGAGCTGGCGCGCGTGTTCGCGCAGGCGCCGGGCCAGGGCCGCGTCCAGGGGCAGGCGCGCCTCTTCCACGCCACTGCCGTCACGGTTGACGTCCCTCAGGCCGAAGGCCAGGGTCGGCTCGTCGATGTCGCCGAGCATCTCGCGGAAGAAGGCTTCGTGTTCCTGCTCACTGACCCCGAGCCGGGCCTGGGCCACGTAGTTGCGGTACTGCACGGCCTCGCCCAGGGGCTGGACGTGGCCGGCTGCATCCAGGGAGCGGGCAAGCCCGCTCAGGCTGGCGCTCATTTCCGCCACCAGCCCGGCCAGCGCGGTGTGGTCCAGGAGGATATGGTGCAGCAGCAGGATGCCCAGCCAGCGCTGGTTGCGCTCGTCCCGGGCGTAGGCAAAGCGCATCAGCGCGGCGCGGTTCAGGTCCAGCCGGTAATGCCGTGGGTCGAAGCGTTGCTGCAATTGTTGCAGCACATCGCCGTCCGCGGTTTCGACGTCCACCTGCTCCACCCTCAGCGGCGCCTGGCGCCAGACCACCTGCACCGGCTCGTCGAGGCCCTGCCAATGCACGCTGCTGCGCAGGATGTCGTGGCGCGCGATCACGCTGTCGAGGGCGCGGACAAAGGCCTCGACCCGCGACAGGTCGCTGAAGCCGCACTGCACCTGCAGCACATAGGGATCGCCTTCGGCGCTGGCCAGGTGGTGATAGAGGATGCCCGCCTGCAACGGCGCCAGGCCGTAGATGTCCTGCACATTGGCGACGCCACCGGGGATCTCGGCGACTATGCGCTCGATGGCCGTCTGGTCGAGGTCCGCCAGCGGCAGCAGGTCCGGGGTGATATGGCAGCAATCAACGCCGATACGATTGGCCGGCACCGCTACCTGATGCTGGCCATCGACCGCGGCGGCCAGCGCCGCCAGGGTCGGCTGGCCGAACAGCACCCGCACATCGGCGCCCAGTTCCAGCTGACGCATGCGCTCGATCAGCTTCACCGCCAGCAGCGAATGCCCGCCCAACTCGAAGAAGTTGTCGTGACGGCCGACCCGCTCGACCTTGAGCAGCTCCTGCCAGATCGCCGCGATGCGTTGTTCCACCTCGCCCTGCGGCGCCTCGAAACCACGGCGAGCCAGGGCGGTGCTGTCCGGTGCCGGCAGCGCCTTGCGGTCGAGCTTGCCGTGGGTGGTCAGCGGCAAGGCGTCGAGCTGCACGAAGGCGCTGGGCACCATGTAGTCGGCCAGGGACAGCAGCAACTGGTCACGCAGCGCCGCGACCTGCAGCTCGACTCCTTCGGAGCCGATCAGGTAGGCCACCAGACGCTGGTCGCCGGGCTCGTCCTCGCGGGCGATCACCATCGCCTCGCGCACGCCGGCGCAGGCCGCCAGCCGCGCCTCGATTTCCCCCAGTTCGATACGGAACCCGCGGATCTTCACCTGATCGTCGTTACGCCCCAGGTACTCCAGCTCGCCCTGAGCGTTCCAGCGCGCCAGGTCGCCGGTCTTGTACAGGCGCTGCCCGCTGTCCGCGCGAAACGGATCGTCAATGAAGCGCTCGGCGGTCAGTGCCTCGCGGTTCAGGTAACCCCGCGCCACCCCGGCGCCGCCGACATACAGCTCGCCCACCACTCCCAGCGGCAGCGGCTCGTGCCGCTCATCCAGCACATACAGCTGCAGGTCGGGAATCGCCCCGCCAATCGGGCTGGCCCCCAGGCGCTGGGCATCCTGTGCCTGCAGGGCGCGGTAGGTCACGTGCACCGTGGTCTCGGTGATGCCGTACATGTTCACCAGGCGCGTGCCGGCGTTTTCCACGCGGCCATACCAGGGCTTGAGAATGCCCGGCTCCAAGGCTTCGCCACCAAAGATCACCTGGCGCAGGGAGTGCTTGAGCAGGCTGCGCTCCTGGGCCGCGATCAACTGGCGGAAGGCGCTCGGGGTCTGGTTGAGAATGCTCACCGAAGCCTCGCACAGCAATACATAGCAGTCGTCCGGCGAACGGCTGACCAGTTGCGGCACCACCAGCAACCGGCCGCCGTGGATCAGCGCGCCCCAGATTTCCCAGACCGAGAAGTCGAAGGCGAAGGAATGGAACAGCGCCCACACGTCCTGGCGGTTGAAGGCGAACCAGTCCTGGGTCGCCGAGAACAGCCGCGCCACGTTGCGGTGCTCGATCATCACGCCCTTGGGCAGGCCGGTGGAGCCTGAGGTGTAGATCACATAGGCCAGGTTCGCGCTGCTCAGCCCCGGCACCTGGGGATTGCCCGAGGGCTGCCGATTCAGCTCTGGGTCGTCGAGGTCGAGCAGCGGCACCGCCAGTTCGCCCAGTAGCTGCCGGGTACCGGCCTGGGCCAGCAGAACCAGCGGTTCGCTGTCGCGCAGGGTGTAGCTGATGCGCTCCTGGGGATAGGCCGGGTCGATGGGCACATAACCGGCGCCCGCCTTGAGGATGCCCAGCAGGCCGACGATCATTTCCAGGCCGCGCTCGACACAGATCGCCACCCGGTCGTCCGGGCGCACGCCCAGGGCCATCAGGCGGTGCGCCAGCTGGTTGGCGCGGCGGTTCAACTCGCCGTAGCTCAGTTGCCGCCCCTCATAGATCAGCGCCGTGGCGTCGGGTTGAGCCACGGCCTGGGCCTCCACCTGCTGGTGGATCAATTCGTTGTCGGGGAATGGTTGCCGGACCGGGTTCAGGCCGAACAGCAGTTGCTGGCGTTCGGCCGCCGGCAGAATGTTCAGGTTTTGCAGCGACGCTTGCGGGTTGTGTTCCAGGGCCGCAACCAGGCTTTCCAGGGCCGTTTGCAGGTAACCGCCCAGGCGCACGGCGCCGATCTCGGCGGCGACCATCAGGGTCAGGCGCAAACCTTGGCCAAGGTCGTCGACGTTGACCGTCAGCGGGTAGTTGGTGCGCTCCTCGGCGCCCAGCACCTGGATGCCCTCGGCGATATCGATCACCGCCGCGGCGTCGCCGGCGGCGCTGTGCCGGTAGTTGAGCATGGCGCTGAACAGCGGCGTCGGCGCGCTCACCGCGCTGCAGCGCTGGGCCAGGGCCAGCGAGGCCTGTTCATGCCCGAGCAGTGCGGTCAGGCGCTGGTGGGTGGCCTGCACCGCGGCGCGCACGCTTTGCCCGTCGACATCCACCCGCAGCGGCAAGGTATTGATAAACATGCCCAGGGCGCGCTCGGCCCCTTCGCCGGCGTCCATCCTTCCCAGCAGCACGGTGCCGAACACCACCGCGCGGCGCCCCGAGGCCTTGCCCAGGACCAGGGCCAGCGCCAGGTGCATCAGGCTCGCGGCGCTCACCCCCAGCTGCCGGGACTGGCCACGCAGGCTCAGGCTCAGGGCATCGTCGAGATCGATGCGCAGCTCCTCGATACCGCGGCCGTCGCCCTGCACATCCCGCAGGCCGAACGGCAGGGTCGGCTCGTCGATATCGCCGAGCATCTGGCGGAAGAACACCTCGTGCGCCTGCTCGTCGGCCCCCAGCCGCGCCTGGGCCAGGTAATCGCGAAACGGCACCGCCGGCGCCACCTGCTGGCATTGGCCGAGCAGGTGCGCCTGGATTTCCTCGCGCACCAGATCCAGCGCGGTATGGTCCATGACCGTGTGATGAAACAGCAGCATGCCCACTACCCGCTGCTGGCTTGGGTCTTCGGCGAAGACCAGGCGCAGCAGCGGTGCCTGGCGCAGGTCGAGGCGATAATGGCGGGCATCGAAGCGCGCCTGCAATTGCGCCAGCACGTCGCCGTCGGCGGTATCGAAGCTCAGCTCTTCGCAGGCCAGCCGGGCCTGGCGCCAGACCACCTGCACTGGCTCGTCGAGACGCTCCCAGAACATCGCGGTGCGCAGGATATCGTGGCGTTCGATCACCCATTGCAGGGCCTCGGCAAAGCCCTGCAGGCGCTCGCGGCTGGCGAAGGCGAACTGCGCGTGCAGCACGTAGGGGTCGCCCTGCCGGGCCGACAGGTGGTGGTAGAGCATGCCTTCCTGCAGGGGCGCCAGCGGGTAGATGTCCTGCACGTTGGCCGCGCCGCCCGGCACGCTGGCGACTATGCGCTCGATGGCCGGTTGGTCGAGCTTGACCAGCGGCAGCATGTCCGGGGTGATGCGGTAGGCCGGGCTCAACCAGTCGCCGTCATGGCGGGCCACCAGTTCCAGCAGGCGCGACTTGTGCTTGACCAGGCTGTCCCACAGCGCGTCGTCCAGCCCCTCATCGTCACCCAGCACGACCAGGTCGCCTTCTTCCTGTTGGAGACGGATCGGCTGGGTGGAAATAATTGCCATCAATTCGCTGAACTGCATGTAAGTGACCTGCTTTCAAATTCGGAAACGGTTGATGAGAAAATCCGGTTTCAGCTGCAACCTGACGCCCGCACGACGGCCCGCTACGTCCACCAGGATCCAGCGCTGTGACGGCTCTGCCGGCATGTTCAGAAGTGACAGGGGCAGCGAGCCCGACGGCGCTGTGCCGCAGGCCTGGAAAGCTAAAACATCCGCTCGGGGCTGTCTGACACGGGAAGCCGGGACAAGGCCCGAGGCCGCGGCCCTGGGCCTGGCGCAAGCAACAGCGGCGGCCCTCGGGCCGCCGCGTTCTGGTTTGAGGAAATGTTTCGCCGTCAGAGACGGCGCTTGCGATTGAGGGTGGGGATGGTGGTCGCCGGAATGGCCAGCCGCTGCACATGGCCCACGGTCCTGGCCGCCAGCTCCGCCAGGGTCGGCCGGCTGAACAGCACCCGCGCGTCGGCATCGAGGCCGGCCTGGCGCATGCGCGCCACCAAGCTGACCGCCAGCAACGAATGCCCGCCGAGTTCGAAGAAGTGGTCATGGCGCCCCACCCGCTCGATCTTCAACACCTCGGCCCAGATCTGCGCCAGGGCGGTCTCCACTTCGCCCTGGGGCGCCTCGAAGCTGCGGCTAAGCACCGCGTCCTGCCCAGGCGCCGGCAGGGCCTTGCGGTCCAGCTTGCCGTTGGGGCTCAACGGCAGGCGGTCGAGCTGGACGAAGGCCGAGGGCACCATGTACTCCGGCACCTGGGCCAGCAGATGCCCGCGCAGGCCTTCGATGCCCGGCGCCGTCGCGGCATCGCGCAGGGTGAAGTAAGCCACCAGGCGCTCGTCGCGCATCAGCACCACCACTTCACGCAGGGCCGAGTGGCTGGCCAGGCGCGCCTCGACCTCCCCCAGCTCGACCCGCAGGCCGCGCAGCTTGACCTGGAAGTCGTTGCGCCCGAGGAACTCCAGGCAGCCGTCGGCGCGGTAGCGCGCCAGGTCGCCGCAGCGATACAGGCGGTCGCCGGCGACGAAGGGGCTGTCGATAAACCGCTCGGCCTGCAGTTGTGGCAGCCCCAGGTAACCCCGGGCCACCCCCACCCCGCCGATATGCAGGTGGCCGCTGACGCCCAGCGGCACCGGCTGGTCGTGCGCGTCCAGTACGTAGAGCCGGGTGTTGCCGATGGGCCGGCCGATCGGCAGCTGGATGTCCGGCACCGGCGCCCCGGGTTCGAGGGTCCAGGCGGTGCTGTCCACCGTGGCTTCGGTGGGACCATAGACGTTGTGCAGCCGCGCCTGTGGCAACCGTTGCTGGAAGCGCCGAGCCATGGCCGCGGTGAGTTCGCCGCCACCGCTGAACACGTCGGTCAGGCTGCTGCACTGGCTGACCTCGTCGAGTTCGAGGAACTGCTGGAGCAGCGCCGGGACGAACTGGATCACCGTGATGCCCTGTTCGCGGATGGTCTGCGCCAGGTAGGCCGGCTCGCGGTGCCCGTCGGGCCGCGCCAGCACCAGGCGCATGCCCGTGGTCAGCGGCCAGAACAGCTCCCAGACCGAACCGTCGAAGCTGAACGGCGCGCGCTGCAACAACACTCCGCGCTGCGCATTCGGGCAGATCTGCGAGCCCCAGTGCATCAGGTTGCCGAGGCCGCGGTGCTCGATCATCACGCCCTTGGGCAGGCCGGTGGAGCCGGAGGTGTAGATCACGTAGGCCAGGTGCCCGACGTTGAGCCCGGGCACCTGCGGATTGTCCGCGGGTTGCTGTTGCCAGGTGCAGCGGTCGAAGTCGATCAGCTCGGCCGGCACCCCGGCCAGCAGCTCGCGGGTCGCGCCATGCACCAGCACCGCCAGCGGCGCGCTGTCCTGCAGCATGTAGTGGAGGCGTTCCTGCGGATAACCCGGGGCCAGCGGCACATAGGCGCCGCCAGCCTTGAGAATCGCCAACAGGCCTATCACTAGTTCCAGGCTGCGCTCGACGCAGATGCCGACCCGGGTATCGGGCTGCACGCCGCGTTCGCGCAGGTGATGGGCCAGCTGATTGGCGCGCTGGTTGAGCTGGGCATAGGTCAATTGTTGTTCGCCGGCCTGCAAGGCCACGGCGTCCGGCGTACGCCGCACTTGCGCCTCGAACAGCCCGTGCAAAGTCTGTTCGCGCGGGTAGTCAACCTCGGTGGCGTTGAACTCCACCAGCAACTGGTGCAGCTGGGCCGGCGGCAATACCGGCAGTTGGCGCAACGCACTCTGTGGCGATTGCTCCAGGGCCTGCACCAGGCCATCGAGCACGGTCCGCAGGGCGTCCAGCAAGCGCTGCGGCCCCAGGCTGCGGGGCGCCATGGCGCTCAGCTTGAAACCCTCGTCCAGGTCGTCCACCGACAACATCAGCGGGTAGCTGAGGATGTCTTCGCTGCCGAGCAACTGGATGCCTGGCAAATCGCGTAGTAAGTCCTGTCCATCCGCAGCCGGCGCATGACGGTAATTGAGCAGGCTGTTGAACAGCGGCGTCGGCGCGGCCACGCCACTGCACCGCTGGGCCAGCGCCAGCGGCGCGTGTTCGTGGGCGAGCAAGGCGCTCAAGCGCCTGTGGGTTTCGCGGACGGCATCCGCCGCATTCTGCCCGGCCAGGTCGAGGCGCAGCGGCAAGGTATTGATAAACATGCCCAGGGCGCGGTCCGCCCCGGCACCGGCCTGCAAGCGCCCCAGCAGCACCGTGCCGAACACCACATCCTCGCGCCCGCACAGGCGCCCCAGGACCAGCGCCCAGGCCAGGTGGAAGACACTCGCCGCGCTCACCCCCCGGGCCCGGGCCTGGCCGCGCAGGCGCCGGGCCAGGGTCGGCGCCAGCAGGCACTCGACTTTTTCGTGCTCGTCGCCCACGGTCTTGCGCTCCAGCCGGCCGAAGGCCAGGCTCGGCTCGTCGACGTCCGCCAGCCATTCGCGGAAGAAGGCTTCGTGCTCCTCGTGGCGGCTGCCCAGGCGGGTCTGCGCCACATAACGGCGATAAGGCACCGCCTCCGGCAACTGCTCGGCCCGCCCCTGCAAATGAGCGTGGATTTCCTCCAGCAGCACGCCGGTGGAGGTGGCGTCGTTGACCAGATGATGGAAGCGCAGCATGCCGACCCAACGCTGGTTCCGCGGGTCTTCGCTGTAGGCCAGGGCCATCATCGGCGCCCGCCCCAGGTCCAGCGGACGCAGGCCCGGGTCCAGGCGTTCACGCAACTGCTCGGCGATATCGCCGGCCTGCGAGTCCAGCAGCACTTCCTCGAGTTGCAGCCGGGCCTGGCGCCAGACCACTTGCATGGGTTGCTCTAGCCAGTCCCAGACCAGGCTGGTGCGCAGGATGTCGTGCCGCGCGATCACCTGTTGCAGGGCCTGGGCAAAGGCATCCAGGCGCTGCAGGCTGTCGAAGGCGAACATTGCATGCTGCTGGTAGGGATCGCGCGCCTCGGTCATATGGTGATAGAGCAGCCCTTCCTGCAACGGCGCCAGGGCATAGATCTCCTGCACATTGGCCGCGCCGCCGGGCACCGTGGCGACTATGCGCTCGATGCTCGCCTGCTCCAGCTGCGCCAACACCAGCATATCCGGGGTGATGCGCAGGCAGTCCGGGACGATGCGGTTGGCCGGCACCTCGACTTCCCGGGTGCCGCCGACCGCCGCCGCGAGACTGGCCAGGGTCGGCTGATCGAACAGCACCCGCACATCGGCCTGCAACCCGGCCTGGCGCATGAGTTCCACCAGGGTCACCGCCAACAGCGAATGCCCGCCCAGCTCGAAGAAATGATCCTGGCGCCCGACCCGCTCGACCTGCAGCAGTTCAGCCCAGATCGCGGCCAGCCGGGTTTCCACCGCGTCCTGGGGCGCCTCGTAGCCACGACTGATAAAGGCCTCCTGCCCCGGCACCGGCAAGGCCCGGCGGTCGAGCTTGCCATTGGCGGTCAGCGGCAGCGCCGCCAGCCGCACATAGGCCGCGGGCAGCATGTAGTCCGGCAGGCGGCTTTGCAGCTGGGCATGCAGCAGGTTGGTTTCCAGCGGTTGCGGCGAGGTGGACTGCTCGGTGAAATACGCCAGCAGGCGTCCGTCGCGGGCCTGGACCACGGCCTCTTGCACGCCGCTCAGGGCCGCCAGGGCGCTTTCGATCTCCCCCAATTCTATACGCATGCCGCGGATCTTCACCTGGTCGTCGTTGCGCCCCAGGTACTCGAGGCTGCCGTCCGCCAGCCGGCGCGCCAGGTCGCCGGTGCGGTACATGCGCGCGCGCTGCCCTGCAATGACCGGCTCGTCACTGAATGGATCATCGAGGAAACGTTCGGCGGTCAGCTCGGGACGGTTCAGATACCCCCGCGCCACCCCGGCGCCGGCCACATACAGCTCCCCCGCCACGCCTACCGGCACCGGGCGCCGCTGCTCATCCAACAGATAGACCCGGGTGTGGTCGATGGGGCGGCCGATATGCAGGCCCTGCCCGACCGCGACCCGCCCCGAGGTGGCGACCACCGTGGCTTCGGTGGGGCCGTAGTTGTTGATCACGGCAAACCCCGGATCCTCGGCGAACTGGCGCAGGCGATCGCCGCCAATCAGCAAGGTGCGCAGGGTCGGATGGCCCCGGCGCTGGTTGAAGGCGTACTCGGCCACCGGGGTCGGCAGAAAGCTCACGTCCAGAGGCTGGGCGCGCCACCAGTCGAGCAGCGCCTCGATGTCCTCGTTGCCGTCGTGGGCCGGCGGCAGGTGCAGGGTCGCGCCGCTGCACAGGGCCGGCCAGACCTCCCAGGCCATGGCGTCGAAACCGAAGCCGGCGAGGCTGCTGGTCTGGCCGCCCGGCCCCAGGTCGAAGGCAGCACAGTGCCAGTCCACCAGGTTGGCCAGGGTCCGGTGCTCGACCATCACCCCCTTGGGCAAGCCGGTGGAACCTGAGGTGTAGATCACATAGGCCAAGTGCGCCGGGGTCAGCCCGGGGACCTGCGGATTGCTCTGCGGCTGCTCCCGCCAGTCGCCCGAGCCAAGATCGATCACTGGCACGCTCAGGGTCGGCAGACGCACCAGCAACTCAGCCTGGGTCAGCACCGCCAGCGGCGCGCAGTCCTCCAGCAGATAGTTCAGGCGTTCGGCGGGATGGGCCGGGTCGATCGGCACATAGGCGGCCCCGGCCTTGAGGATCGCCAGCAGGCCGACCAGGGTGTCGAGGCCACGACGGGCGACGACGGCCACCCGGTCATCGGGCTGCACACCCAGCGACCGCAAGTGATGGGCCAAAGCGTTGGCCTTGCGGTTCAACTCGGCATAGGTCAGCGACTGCCCCAGGCAGATCGCCGCCAATGCCTGGGGCCGCGTGGCCGCCTGGGCTTCGATACGCGCATGCAACGGCTGGGTGCAGTCCGGCGCCCGGCCGCTGGCGTTCCATTCTTGCAACCGGGCCGTGTCGCGGGCGCTGAGCAGCGAGAACTCGGCGATCGGCAGGCGGGTGTCGGCCAGCCCCTGTTCCAGCACATGCACCAGGCGCTCGGCCAGGGCCTCTATTTCCCCGCCCTGGAAATACGCCTCGTTGTAGAGGTAATGCATCCACGCCTTGTCGTTGTAGCTGTTGCTGCGCAGGTGGATGGCCAGGGGCAGCGGCTCGTGCCCGTTGCAGACCTTGACCGAATGCCCCAGCGCCTCGCCGTAGCGGTAATCGTGATCGTCCTGCTCGTAGGACAGCGACAGGTCGAACAACTGCCCGCGGTCCTCGCGCAGCAGGCCGAGGGAGCGGTTCATCTCGCTCAGCGGGAAGCGCTGATGGCGGAAATCCTGCTTGAGCACATCGCGCACCGCCCGCACCAGCTCGCCGAACGGCAGGTCCTGGCTGAAACAGAAACGCACCGCGCTGACCTGGGTGAACAGCCCCAGGGTGTTTTTGAAGCGGGCATTGGAACGGTTGAGAATCGGCAGCCCCACCACCCACTCGTCGCGCTGCGCGGTGCGGGTGAAATACAGGTACAGGGCCGCCAGCAGCACGTGGAAGGCCGAGGCCTGGCAGGTTTTCGCCCACTGTTTCATGCGCTCGTGCAAATGCGTGGGGAACGGCTGTACCAGATTACTGCTCGGAGTGTCACCGCTCGCCGCGGCCTCCCTGGCGAAGCGTTCGCGATAACGCGGCATCAGCAGCGGTTCGGGCAGCGTGCGGTATTTGTCCTGCCAGTACGCCCGGTCGCGCAGGTAACGCGGCGAATCGTGGTAACGGACATCGTCGCGAATGAACTCGACATAGGACGGCGCCGACAGTTCGGGGCGGCGCCCGGCCTGCAGCGCGCTGTAGATCCCACCCAGGGATTGCAGCATCTGGCCAAACCCCCAGCCGTCGATAATCAGGTGGTGGGCCTGGGTGCCCAGCAGGTGATGGCGAGCATCCAGACGGACCAGGAAAAACCGGAACAACGGGCCGCCATCGAAGCGGTACGGCTGTTCCATGCGTTGCCGGATCAAGGCTTGGGCGGCCGCCAGCGGCTCAGGGTGGGCGCTGAGGTCCTCCAGCGGAACCTCGACCGGCATGCTCTGGGCAAAGCGCTGCAAAGGCAGGCCATCGCTACCGGCGTCGGCCAGCAGCACGGTGCGCAGGGCGTCGTGCTTGCGCACCAGCAACTCGATGGCCTGCTGTATCAGCTCGGCGCTGAAAGGCCCGGCGAGTTCGACGTAGCCGCCGATGTTGTACAGCGGCGAATCGCCCCGGCTCAGCTGGTCGAGCCAGATATCGCGCTGGGCGGCGGTCAGGGCAAAGGCCGGCGGCGCAAGCTTGGACGGGTTCATGGCCGGCCCTCCCGGACGCACGCGGCAGTCGAGCGGCCGGGCTGGCGGCAAGGGTTCTCGATCGCGACAAACGCGCCCGGGGCGGCTGCGAAAAAAAGCTTCATAAGATCCTTCTCATGTGAGGTGTCCATACCTTGAACCATGCCCTGAGCAGAGCCCGGCAGCGCCTGTTATCGGAGGCATCCACGGATTTAACCATCGCCCTGGCGACCTGTATGTCACCTGAAACCCGGACAGCCCACCCCGCGACCGAGTGGTTCAGGCCGGGATGATTGGGTAGTCGAAAATTGACTTCCCGCCAGTTCCGGGACCGATCTGCGCGCACGTACTAGCTAATAATTCTCGATTCAAAAACTTAAAAGTGTGTAGGAAATCCACCACAGGTTCCGGACGGCGCCCAGGGTAAAAAGTACCGCAAGATCAGATAAATCCTATGAATATCAAAGAACTATCTTAAAAATCCGAGCATCCGTACCTCTGGCAAAACCGCCCTTTTGGGCGAAATTCGCCAAATTAACAACGCGGACTTTATGGCAGCTTGTGTCCCCGCTTTCAGCTACAGACGCTGGGTAAACCCGCGGGATTAAATGAAAAATCTCGGCCACGGACATTCGTTGCAAGGACGGGTGGTGGCCGCCGACGCCAACCGTTCGACGATCTGTCTACATCAGGGATGATAGGGATATGAGTCTGACCAGCAGTATTCGAAACATAGACAGTGCGCATTTCTACAACCAATTGGGCGAGCTGATTTCCAGCACCGGCCATGGGTTGTTTGCGGCGAAGATGCTGCATCTGGTGGACAAGCTGGTGCCTGTGCAGCGAGTCGAACTCGCCGAATGGACCCTCGACGAACGCCAGGCGAGCACTCTCGAGATCAAGCCGCTGGGCAGTGTCGGGCTCGAGGAGGAACTGCCGCCCGCCCAGCCCTCGCAGTACCAGGACGATCATCCGCTGTTGGAAAAGATGATCGAAATGAACGACTCGCTGCTGATCCAGATGAACGCCCAGAGCACCAGCAAACACCCGCGTTACCTCTCCCACCAGTGCCATCTGGTGTCACGCAAAGCCAATCGCCGCTGTGTCATCACCTTCCTGCGCCCCCCTGCGCAACGGCCCTTTTCCCTGGCCGAGCTGTCGTTTCTCAAGAGTCTCTCGGAAACCCTGCTGCCGCTGGTGGAGCGCCATGCCCAGATCGACCGCCAGGCCTGCCAGAACAACCTCGGCCACGTACCCGCCAGCCCGCTGACGGCGGTCGAGCAATCGCCACTGCAACGGGAATTCAACGAGCGGCTGTGCCTGGGCGACATCACCTTGTCGGCGCGGGAGAAAGAGGTTTGCCTGGGCCTGCTGACCGGCGGCACGGTGCCGGAAGTGGCCGAGCGCCTCAGCGTCAAGAACAGCTCGGTGGAAACCTACCTCAAGCGCGCCGCCGCCAAGCTCGGGGTCAGCGGCCGGCACGGCCTGGCGAAATGGATGGTCGGCGCCTGAGCTGCGCCCTGCCCGCTTTTCAACCCGCCCGGGGCGACGCCGCCGTGGCTTTTGCACATGAGGCTGTTCAATGAGTAAGTCCCCGCTGTCCCTGGTGAGCCTTGCGTTGGTACTGGGCGGTTGCTCGCTGATACCGGACTACCAGCAGCCCGCGGCGCCGGTTGGCTCCCAGTACCCACAGGGCCCGGGCTATGCCACACCAACCCAACAATCTGCAGAACAGGGAGCGGACTGGCAAAGCCTGTTCCATGACCCGGAGCTGCAAACACTGATCCGCAGCGCCCTGGTCAACAACCGCGACCTGCGGGTCGCGGCCTTGAATGTCGAGGCCTTCCAGGCCCAGTACCGGATCCAGCGCGCCGACCTGTTTCCCGCGGTGTCCGCCACCGCCGCCGGCTCACGCCAGCGCGTGCCGGGGAATGTGACCGGCACCGGCAAGGGGGCGATCAAGTCGTCCTACTCGGCGACCCTGGGGGTCAGCGCCTATGAACTGGACTTCTTCGGCCGGGTGCGCAGCCTCACGGAGCAGACCATGATGAGCTACCTGGCCACCGAAGAAGCCCGGCGCAGCGCCCAGCTCAGCCTGGTGGCGAACGTCGCGGGCGCCTACCTGACCTGGCGCGCCGACCAGGAACTGCTGGCGCTGACCGCCAAGACCCTGGTCGCCGACGAAGAAAGCCTGCGCCTGACCGCCCGCAGCGCCGAGGCGGGCAAGGTCTCGGCCCTGGATGTGAGCCAGGCCCGGACCAGCGTCGAAACCGCCCGCGCCAACCTGGCCCGCTACCAGCGCCAGGTGGCCCAGGACCTCAACAACCTGACCCTGCTGGTGGGCACCCAGGTCGCCGACTCGCTGCCGGCCCGGCCGCTGGCCAGCGACCTGATCGCCCAGGTCCCGGCCGGGTTGCCCTCGGACCTGCTGCAACGGCGCCCGGACATTCTCCAGGCCGAGTACCAGCTCAAGGCCGCCAACGCCAATATCGGCGCGGCGCGCGCCGCCTTCTTCCCCAGCGTCAGCCTGACGGCCAACGCCGGCACCTCCAGCCTGGAACTGGCCGTGCTGTTCAAGGGCGGCTCCGGCAGCTGGACCTTCCAGCCGCAGATCAACCTGCCGATCTTCAATGCCGGCAGCCTGCGGGCCAGCCTCGACTACGCGAAGCTGCAGAAGGACATCACCATCGCCCAGTACGAAAAGTCGATCCAGACCGCCTTCCAGGAAGTCGCCGACGGCCTCGCCGCGCGCCAGACCTACAGCGATCAGCTCGATGCCCAGCGCAGCCTGGTGGCAGCCACCCAGGACTATTACCGGATGGCGGAACACCGCTACCGCACCGGCGTCGACAGCAACCTTACGTTCCTCGACGCGCAACGCTCGCTGTTCAGCGCGCAACAGGGGCTGATCAACGACCGGCTGGCGCAACTGATCGCCGAGGTCAACCTGTACACCGCGCTGGGCGGGTCCTGGAAGGCGGAGTCAAACCCGGCGTTGGCGCAGCGCGCGCCCTGACAACCGCGCGCCGCCCCGGCCGCGACACCGGTCATCGCGCCGCCATGGCGAGGTTCTTGTTAAGGCAAAAGAGCCGATCTATACCTCAACAGGCTATTTGTAACGGCGCAAACAACCCGGGCTTCGCCGCCTGCATGGCAAGCCAGGTATTCAACCAACCGGACAACTGGACAGTGGCATCACCAAGGAGCGGTCATGAGCGGAAAACTATTAGTCAAATGGGTCAACAGAACCGACCGGCACCCCAAGGGTGTCTGCGAGGCGGCCGTGATGAAGTGGCTGGCGGCGATCGACAACAACGGCCTGGCCCAGGCCATGAAGCTGACACCACAGCAATGCGACGACCTGCAGGATCAGGTGGAAGACGGCGAGACGTTCGTTTTTCTGCTGCCTCCCCTGCTGCTTTCCACCTCGAGCTTCTCCCCCTTCAACCCGGTGCCGACCACCGTGGATTCGCTGAAGGCCCTGAAGACCGGGAACTTCCTCTTCGTTTCCGCCCAGGGCCAGAGTGTGACCGCCGGCGGGCATGCGATAGGCATCTACAAGAACACCACCAACCTGTTCTTCTTCGACCCCGAGCTGGGGATCTATGCCTATGACTTCAACAGCCAGGCGGACCTGGTTGAAGTCGTCAGGCGAACCCAGGGCTATGGGGAGGCGGCCTATTGCCCAGGCACCTTTACCCCACCGCCAAAACCTTGAGCCGATGCGGCCTCGCAGCGTGGTTGATGCGCTGCAGGACGCAATTTCCGGGCACAAAAAAAGCCACTGATCGAGTGGCTTTTTTCTGCGTCCCGGGGCGGGAAACGCGATCAGTTGTATTTCAGTACATAGGTCAGCGTTGTATCGGCTTATCGAGACACTGGAGCATGAGTAATGCCCCTCCTGGAGCCTGAACCATTCCGCCTTGATTAGGCGAGAGTGGTTTTACAGTAGTCCCTGCCAATCCTCAGAATTAATGATTCCAAGCAGTTGGGGAGCCTGCGTTCTTTTATCAAGGGAAATGATAAGAGACGAGCTGTAGCCTGGTTTTTTTGATGTTGAGAAAAACATGCTCTTCTCAAGGTCCTTCATGCAGTCACTGTGTGTAACAAGTATAAGGTTGCGCCCATTGGCTTTGTGGCTGATCGCGCTTTGCAACATAGTGTCTTTGCAGTTGGCTAACCATTCCTGATCTTTCACTTTCCGGCTGAACATATAGTCTGCCGTTTGTTGGGTTCTTGTAAGAGGGCTGGTAAAAATATCTGTTTCATTCAGCCCAAGCTTCTTATATTGAGCACCCAGGTTAACAGCGACCTCTTTCCCCCTCTCTGTTATTCCATCCAGAGCATCTAGACAGACCGCTGTCGACTGGTCACACCGTTCGGCGTGGCGAACAAGAATGATCAGGTTTCCGCTCGCCCACTCTGACTTTAGCTGTGCAACTTCCAAGGCTGAGCCGTGAGCAAAACCGGGGACTCTGGGCGCTCTGAATATAACGTACCCAATAAGAAACAACAGGATCAAGACCATAACAATCAAGAGGCTTTTTACGCCAACCAACCCTGTTATCTGGACTCGCAATTTTTTCTGAGAGGCATTGAAGCTCTTTTCCACAGGCGCATTGCTCCCAAGCAGCTTTTAAACTGCCAAGCATTTAAAGTATGAACAACTTCATGCTGTCGACTTGATGGCCAGGCACACGCTTCAACAGCATTAAAATATGAATGAGAACGCGGTAAAAATAACCGTCAGGTTGAACAGCAATGCCACCAACAAGCACATGCCGTCAGATCAGGGTCAGTGCCTTGCTCACTCCAGATTGAGCTTGCCCTAAGCGGCGTGAAGAAACCGTTGCCTTAGGACGATGAACTGTCAAAAGCGGGGTTAACGGGTTCTTGACGGCGCTTGATACAGACTGGGTCCTCGAATTCTGGAGGACAGCGGCATGGCTCACTCAATCGAAAAATGGCTGGCAGCAGGTTTTCTTGGGCTACTACTGATACAACCCGCTTTCTCGGCGTCGAGACCTGAAACCCCGACGCAGGTATTTGGATGGGTTGAAGAAGGCGTGCTGGTGCCTGAGAACATCTCGGTGAAGCTCAAGCTCGACACGGGGGCACTGACCTCCTCTTTGGACGCCAAGGATCTTGAGTCCTTTGAAAAGGATGGTGAGAAGTGGGTTCGATTCAATGTCGAGGTTAAAGACACTGAAACGGGAAAGCAGGTCAGTACAGCGTTCGAACGTAAGGTTGAACGCAGAATCAAGGTTCGAGGTGCGGGGGGTGCAGAGCGACGGCCTGTGGTGGTGATGAGCATATGCATCGGCAACCATATCTATAGCGAACAGTTTTCACTGAAAAACCGAGGCAAGATGAATTATCCCGTGCTTATCGGACGGCGTACCTTGGAGAACCTGGGGGCGGTGGATGCCTCACGGACCTTCACCATGGAGCCTAAATGCAGCAGCGATACAGCCTCCAAGTAAGTCGACACAAAGAATGGGTACTCCAGGGAAATTCACTATGCCAGCTGTTCTACAGCGGCCCTGTGCGCAATAGGTAAAAAGGCCATGCGAATCCTGATCATCGAAGACAACCCAGACATCGTGGCCAATCTGTATGAGTATTTTGAACCTCTTGGCCATGAACTGGATAAAGCGCGTACCGGACACGGCGGCCTGGCTCGCATCGCGGAACAACGCTTTGACGTCATCGTGCTGGATGGCAGGCTGCCCGGCCTGGATGGCCTGGAAGTGTGCCGACGCTTACGCGAGGAGATTCGATGTGAGACTCCAGTGCTGATGCTTACCGCACGCGATACCGTTCATGACAAAGTCGACGGCCTGCAAGCGGGGGCTGATGATTATTTGGTCAAGCCTTACTCCTTGATCGAACTGGAAGCCCGCCTGCATGCCTTGGTCAGGCGAGCCGGAGCATCGGCTACTGGCCAGATCCTGCGTTTTGGTGAGTTGGAGTTCGACACCGGCACCTTCGAGGCTCGCCGAGCAGGACAACGGCTGGAACTCACCCCCTTTGGTTACAAGATGCTGGCGGCGTTACTTAGGGCTGCGCCAAGGTTGGTCACTCGGGAGGAACTTGAGCAGGAGCTCTGGAAGGATGACCCTCCGCTCAGCGACGCTTTACGCAGTCATATTCATGCGCTGAGGCAAGTCATCGACAAATCCTTTCCTCTTTCCCCGCCGATGTTGCTGACCGTATCCGGCATCGGATACCGCCTGGTCGACCATCATGTTTCACAGTGATTCGTTACGCGGTCGAATGGTCGCAGCCTATGTGCTGCTTGCCGTCATCATCGTAGGTTTTTTTGCCGGGGCAGCTTTCTTCGTTGTCGGAAAAATCGAGAAGGAGCTTATCGATAAGCGATTGGCCCACGCCGCGCAGTTATGGGCAGCAGACTCGTACAGCGCCGTCCAGTCACAAACCCTGGACCTCAGTTTTTTCAAAGGTTCCCTGATTCCTCCTCCCCTCCAACTGTTGGAGCCTGGTACTCACGAGCTGAAATTGAATGGGCGAGCGCTGCATGTCCTGCTGGGCGAGGCCAATGGAGAACGTTATGCGGTGGTTGATGACCAAAGCGACTTCGAGTCTATCGAGTCATCCTCCTACATCACCCTAGGCATCGCATTCCTGGGAGGAATCGGCTTGGCCATCCTGATGGGTAGGGCCACTGCAAACCGGGTCATTCTGCCATTGACCAAGCTAGCCTCCTCCGTTCAGAACGAGCCTGTGGCAGGCTCGTTGCCTGGCTTGGATGCGACTGACGAAATTGGTGTATTGGCAAGGGCCATTGATGACCGAACGAATCAATTGAGTCTCGCACTCCAACGGGAACGTTGGTTCACCGCCGACGTCAGTCATGAGTTGCGAACCCCTCTTACGATCATGCTGGGCGCGGCGGAAGTGCTCACCAGTCGACTGCAGGACCGTCCAGATCTTCTCGTGATGACTGAGCGCATCAGGCGTAACGCTGCTGAAACCGCGCAACAGGTCGGCGCCTTGTTGCGATTGGCACGAGCCCCGGAAAATACCAACCACGTCTTAGTCGATTTGAGACCGCTTATTGAACATGAAGTGGCGCGCTGCCAGCCATTGCTCCGAGGCAAGCCTCTCGAGCTCAGACTTGTCGCCAGCCATGACGTGACCATCAAGGCGATACCCGAGCTGGTCACTATCGCCGTCAGCAACCTACTGCGTAATGCTTGTCAGCACACGGAGCAAGGCATCATCACCCTATACTTGAACGCCTCGAAAATTGTTGTGGAGGACAGCGGTACGGGGTTACCCGATGCGGTACAAGCCCGGCTCTTTGACCGGTTTGTCCGGGGTGATGATGATTTTAATGGCGGCTCGGGCTTGGGCCTGTCCATCGTCAAACGTGTTGCAGATCACCTGGGGTGGGATGTTCGGCATGCGCCCAACCCCAATGGAGGCAGCCGCTTCACCTTGCAGTTTCCCGATGTTGGGTGATCTTCCAGCGACCACAAAATTGACCCACCGCACGCACACACGGTCCCTACTCACCACCCTAGGCAAGAGCACCGAATGAAAGGCATCCTCGAACAGCTACGTCGCTGGGCCAAGCATCTCAAGCGGCAAACCATGGTCCTCTGGTTTTGTTATCGGCATCCACAAACGCCATGGCTGCCCAAGTGGGTTTCCGTCGTTGTCGTTGCTTATGCGCTGAGCCCGATCGACCTCATTCCAGATTTCATTCCGGTTCTGGGATATCTGGACGACGTCATCATCTTGCCGCTGGGTATTCTGCTGGCTATTCGATTGATGCCCCCCTTGGTGCTTGAGGAATGTCATCTGAAGGCCAACGAATGGGAGAAAAACCATGCGAAGCGCCCCGTGAACAGAGTCGCGGCAGCGCTCATCGTATTGATCTGGCTGGCTGTCGTTGCGGGTGTCTGGTGGTTTTACATACGTTGAGCCTGCTACCCCGAATGGCGGCGATCCTTCGGGATTGCCGATGGGGTAGCGCGCGCCGCCCCGACCACGACACCGGTCATCGCGCCGCCATGGCGAGGTTCTTGTTCAGGCGGACCTGGCTGAAGTCGTCAAGCGAACCCAGGGCTATGGGGAGGCGGCCTATTGCCCAGACACCTTTACCCCACCGCCAAAACCTTGAGCCGATGCGGCCTCGCAGCCTGGTTGATGCGCTGCAGGACGCAAATTCCGGGCACAAAAAAAGCCACTGATTGAGTGGCTTTTTTCTGCGTCCCAGGGCAGGAAACGTGATCAGTTGTATTCCAGTACATAGGTCAGCGTGGCATCGGCTTTGCCGGCGACGACTTCTGCGCCTGTAGTGACGTAGCGTGCCTTTGCGGCAAAGCGGTACATCTCGATGCTGGGGCCACTGGCTTGCCAATCCAGGGCCACCGCCTTGGCTTTGCTGAAGGGGAGTGCCACGTTTTTGTCGCTGGTCAGCGAGATGGCAACGCCTTTGGCGACGCCAGATTGTCCGGAACCGTTCAGATTCAACAAGCCATCACGAACGGAGTTGCCCTCGAAGTAGACCTTCACCGGTGGCTTGACCGTGGGATTGAGGCCTTCGCACACAACATCCAGGGCGAATGGAAATTCCTGGACCGACCCGCGTTTTACTTGCTCTACCGCGGGACGCCCCATATTGACCTCGGTACTGTTCTTGGGTGTGTGGCAAGTGGTGAAGAAGGCATTATGTTCAAACCTGGTTTTAAGGCCCGTGCCTTCGATGGGGAAAACCGCTCGTGCCGGAGTGGTGTAATCGGTGTCAATAAAAAAACTTATCTTGTAGTTGAAGGAAGGCATATCGCCCTTTCCGACACCGATGTCGGTACGCACAAACTCTATCCTCAATTTATCGGAAAAATAGAGGGTGCTCCCGAATACTCCGGTTATGGTAAAAGGTGGATAACTGGGGGTGTACCAGTTACTGGTGGCAAGGTGTCCAATACGAATGCCGACCCCAGGCACACCAGAGTCGTAAAGCCCTGGACTGCCTCTTGATACAAGGCTGGTAACCACTTCGGTCAATCCCCATTGAGAGTCACCGCACCATGCCCATCCTCCAGAACGGCGTCCGACCGCTACGTCGTAGGACGTCATTACCCCACCCATGGAGGCGTATTTCAAGGTTGTAATGGCGGGAAGACTGGTAATGATCGACGGGTTCAATGGATCGTCTAAGTTAGTCCTGCCGCAGTAACTTGCTGCGTAGGCAGAAGTTCCCATGATGCATCCCAGGGTCAGTGCCAGCAGCCCCGCCGGTTGTTGAATCTTCAAAGCATTTCCCCTCGATATGAGTTCGCAGTGGCGTCGCAACTTCCTTGGCTGGGAATCGGCGTGGGGCGGCAGTCTATGTGGGGCAACTACAAGGGATAAATCAGAGGATTCTCAAAATCGGTGCAGCACCTGCTGCCTTTTTCGTCAGGAGAAACCATTGAAATTAAAGTTCAGCCACGTGGATGTGCTCGTCAAAGACCTCGAGCAAGCGTGTGCGTATTACGCCCGGGTCTTCAGCGCAAGGATTTCCAGGACCCTGGATTGGCAGCGCGACGGTCTGCATGTGCGTTATGCGATCGTCAGGTTTGGCACGGAGCGCCTGATGCTGGTGCAACCCTTTGCCGGAAATCTCAAGGCGCTGATGGACAGCAACGGCGAAGGCACGATCTACCGTCACTGCTATAGCACCCCGGACATCGAGGCCGCCTACGACGAGTTGCTGGCCGCGGGAGTGCAGCCGGAAGACGAGAACGGCAACCCCCTGTCGCGCGACAATCTCCAGTCCCCCAGCGGCACACGCATCCTCTGGCTGCCGAAACGCTTTGGGCATTTCTCCATCGAGCTGCTTGAAGAGGCGGAGCTGGAGGCCTTCATCGAGAAAGCATTCGCCGAGGACAGGTAAAACGACAGGCGTTTCTCCTGCCGTATAGGCTGAAACTCCCAGGCCGCCTGGGAGTATCGGCCAATGCGCAACCTCCTGCGCATCCCCATAGTTGTGACATCTGCCAGCAGAGGGGCCCAGGTGCGGCCTCAACGACTGGAACTGCCTAGGAGCCTGTCATGACCACACCCCAATCCCCCACCACCGACCTGACCGCTGATACCCCTCCCGATCTGTACCCCGTCTTCCCCAGCAACGACACACTGACCCTCACCGCCCTGGCGGATGGCGCTCCACTCGTGGGAGCGACCGGCACCAACGTTGCCCTGGACGAAACCAGCGGATTGCAGAACGCGACGGCCACGGCCAGCCCAACGGGGGACGCCGATGACAATGACATCCTGCTGACCGCCCTGCCCTCGACCTTCGCCACCCGCTTGACCGCCCTCGGCGCCGGTACCGCGACAGACGCGGCCTTGAGTGGCTACACCGGTGCCGTGGGCGACACCGGCAGCAATGCCTTCACCCTCAACCTGGCGCCTGGCGCGATCAATGTCGATATCAGCTTCACCGACAGCCTGGGCGCGGCGCTCAATGGCCTGGACAGCGGGCTGGATACCCTCGATGGCATCGACATCCTGCTGTATACCGATACCAACAACAACATCCTGCTGGGCCGGGCCGGAGGCCCTGCCGGCGCGATTGTGTTCGCCGCCTACATCGAGGAAACCGGATCGCCGGTCAGCGGCGGCAAGATCTGGACCGTGGAATACCAGCCACTCAAGCATCCGGACGCCAACAACCCGGACGATGTCCTCAACCTGCTGAATAAAGTATTCATCGGCACCAGCCAGGACCTGACGTTCAACCTGGCCAATGCGCCTTCCGGGCAGAACCTGTTCCTGATGTTCACCAAGACCAGCCCGACGGTGGTCAACGACGGTGGTGTCCTGCGGATCAGCGACCCGACGATCATCGCCACCGGCAAGGACCCCGCCGACCAGTCATCGGGCGCCAGCATCAACACCGGCGATACCATCAACACCAGCCAGGCCGGTGGCCCGACCACCTTCGGCACCAACAGCCAGATGATCACGGAACAGGAAGGCATCCGTTTTACCTTCGTCACCGGCGCCCGGCAGGACATGACCATTCCCAACCTGGATCAGAACGAAGCCGATGTCGAAGCCAACATCGACTTCACCGCGATGTTCAATGCCAAGGCCGCCAATTTCGATGTGGTGCAGCTGCAAAGCGGCAAGAGTGCGGTGGTCAAGATCAGTGCCTTCAACACCGCGGTTGAAAGTGGCGCGAGTTTCGTCAATGGCTATGCGAACGATACGTCGGTGGCCATTACCAATGTTCGCGTGATCAACAACGCCACCGGGCTGGTGATCGAAAATTCGGACGGCTCGGTGAATGATCCGAGCATTGTCATCAGCTTTGCCAGCGGCGTGGCCACCGTCACCGGCATCAAGGCCGGCTACAAGATCGAATACACCACGGCCTCGGACCACAACCGCGTACTGGTCGAGAACGGCGCGGCGCTCGACGCCAAGGGCAATACCCACGCCGACTTCGATATCGGTGGCTTCACCTTGCGCCAGGCCTCCACCACGACCGCCGAAATCGGCTCGCAGATGATCTTCGAGGACGATGGACCGACCCTCGCCTTCGGCAACCTGATCGGCACCGGGACCCAACTGGCGCAACAAGGCTACTGGAACATGGGGGCTGGCGCCGACGGGCTGGATGCCAACGGCCTGGATATCTCGCTGGTGAACGACCAGTTCACCCTGGTCCGGCCGGACAACACCACCACCATCGGCACCGGTACGCTGGTCGAGCAGTCGCCTTCGCCGGATGGCAATGGCGCCTACCAGTTCGCCGGCACCCTGACCGGTGACTTCGACAACAACGCGGCAACTGCCGATACCACCGTCCATTACACCCTGAGCGCCTACGCCAACGGCACCTATGCCCTGGACCTGGAAGAAGGCTTCCGCTCGACCGTGGTCCTCAGCAGTGCCGACGGCTCGCTGGCTGCCGGCGGCCCGGACCCGGTGCGCACACTGATGATCGGCAGCGAGGATGTGGTGTTCTTCGCCGCCAATCCGCTGGCACCGCAGACCGGCGATAACAGCATCCTGACCGGTATCGGGCTCGGCGCGCCCGACCCTACCGAAGCGCAGTTGCAGACCAACCCCCTGCCGTCCTACATCGGCTCGGCGGCCATGAACGTCAGCACCTCCGGCATCGGCATCGCCAACAACAACCTGGAGGGCAACACCACCGCCGGCATCAATGCCGGCGACGAGAGTTTCGTGGTCAACCCCGAGACCTTGTTGACCAGCATGAAGATCTTTATCGACAACTCGGTGCAGGGCTACAACCCGGCCACCGAAGAGCTGTACTACACGATCTACTACGACAACGGCACGACCTCGGGCACGCCCATCAAGGTGCAGGCCGCCGACCTGCACACAGAGACGGGTGGCCAGAAATCCTTCACCGTCCAGTGGGATGGCAGTCACTTGATCGATGCCGTCCAGCTGACGATGGGACTGGGCACGGTCAAGATCCCGGTGATCCAGTTCATCAAGGAGACCCAGAGCCTGGCCAACGATATCCAGCTGTCGTTCAACGCCACGACCACGGACAAGGATGGGGATACCGCCACCAGCGCGTTCGACGCCAACCTGTTCGCCAACGACCCGAGCGACCAGAGCTTCGATTTCAGGCTGGTGGGCACCGCCGGTGAACGGGATGCCTTCAACATCGACCTGTCGGTGGCCGAGAACCAGTACCAGGTCAGCGGCTTCGATGCGGGTGCAGGCCAGCGCGATGCGGTGGTGCTCATTGGTGACCCCGGCGCCACTGTGCAGTCGATCAACAACGCCGGCGCCGACAGCATCGTGACGATTGCCGAGACCGGCGGCCAACTGACGACCATCACCCTGCTCGGGGTCGACCTGCTCAATACCGACATTGTGATGGCCAGCGTCTGAAACCTGGCGCATCAAACCCGTGCGAGGGTGGCCTGGAAACCACCCTCGCTTTTTTTGCCGCGCCGAACGCTCAAGCGCACAGGGTTTGAAGAACACGCAATGTATCGGCGCCTTCGCCTCCCCCCAATTTCCCTCCCAGATAGGCTGAAACTCCCAGGCCGCCCGGGAGTATCGGCCAATGCGCAACCTCCCAGGCATCCCCATAGTTGTGACATCTGCCAGCAGAGGGTCCGGGTGCGGCCCCAATGACTGGAACTGCCCAGGAGAATGTCATGACCACCCTGCAAGAAAACCTATCCCTCACGAGCGACCCGCTCGTGGTAGCAACCGGCGTCAACGTTGCGCTGGACGAAACCACCGGGCTGCAGAACGCTACCGCCACACCAGCCCCTGCGGGAGACGCCGACGACAATGACATCCTGCTGGCCGCCCTGCCCTCGACCTTCGCCACCCGCTTGACCGCCCTCGGCGCCGGCACCGCGACGGACGCCGCCTTGAGTGGCTACACCGGTGCCGTGGGCGACACCGGCAGCAATGCCTTCACCCTCAACCTGGCGCCCGGCGCGATCAATGTCGATATCGGCTTCACCGACAGCCTGGGCGCTCCGCTCGATGGCCTGGACAGCGGCCTGGATACCCTCGATGGCATCGACATCCTTCTGTATACCGATACCGACAACAACATCCTGCTGGGCCGGGCCGGCGGCCCTGATGGCGCGATCGTGTTCGCCGCCTATATCGAGGAAACCGGGTCGCCGCTGTCGGGCGGCAAGATCTGGACCGTGGAATACCAACCGCTCCAGCATCCGGACGCCAGTAACCCGGACGATGCCCTCAACCTGCTGGACAAGGTGTTTATCGGCGCCAGCCAGGACTTGACGTTCAGCCTGACCAATGCGCCTTCCGGGCAGAACCTGTTCCTGATGTTCACCAAGGCCAACCCGATGGTGGTCGATGACGGCGGTGTCCTGCGGATCAGCGATCCGACGATCATCGCCACCGGCAAGGACCCCGCCGACCAGTCGACGGGGGTCAATATCAATACCGGTGACACCATCAACACCAGCCAGGGCGGTGGCCCGACCACCTTCGGCACCAACAACCAGATGATCGTGGAACAGGAAGGCATTCGATTTACCTTCGTCACCGGCGCCCGGCAGGACGTGACCGTGCCCAACCTGGATCAGAACGAAGCGGACGTCGAAGCCAATATCGACTACACCGCGGTCTTTAATGCGACGACGGCCAGTTTCGATGTGGTGCAACTGCAAGGCGGCAAGACTGCCGTGGTCAAGATCAGTGCCTTCAACACCGCGGTTGAAAGCGGCGCGGACTTCATCAACGGCTATGCGAACGACACCTCGGTAGCGATCACCAATGTCCAGGTCATCGATAAAAGCACCGGGCTGGTGATCGAAAACTCCGACGGCTCGGTGAACGATGCCAACATTGCCATCAGCTTTGATGGCGGCGTGGCCACTGTCACCGGCGTCAAGGCCGGCTACCAGATCGAATACACCACCAGTGCGGACCACAACCGCGTGCTGGTCGAGAATGGCGCAGCCGTGGACGCCAGGGGCGATAACCACGCCGACTTCGACATTGGTGCCTTCACCCTGCGCCAGGCCTCCACCGCGACCGCCGAAATCGGCTCGAAGATGATCTTCGAGGACGATGGGCCGGCCGCGGCCGGAACCGCTGAGGCCGGCACCGTCGACGAAGACGGCCTGGCCAATGGCATCCCCGGCGGTGTCGGCGACGTGCCTGGCGAATCCACCACCGCCAGCGGCAACGTGACGGGCATCTTCCAGTCCGGCGTCGATGTACCGCTGAGCTATGCCTTGTCCACCGACACCAGCGGCCTGCCGGCATTGAGCTCGGGCGGAGTGGCGCTGGTCTACAGCGTGGTCGGCGATACCCTCACCGCCAAGGCCGGCGCGGTCGATGTGTTCACCTTCAGCCTCAGTGCCACGGGCGCCTACAGCTTTACCCTGCTGCAACCGCTGGACCATCCAGCTGGCAACGATGAAAACGACATCACGATCAATCTGGGTAGCCTGCTGCAGGCCACCGACAAGGACGGCGACACAGTGACGGCCGCCGCCGAGAAGCTGGTGATCACCGTCGATGACGACACGCCCACCGCAAATGGCACCGCTGGGGCCGGCACCGTCGACGAGGATGGCCTGGCCAATGGTATTGCCGGTGGTGTCGGCGATGTGCCGGGGGAACTCACTACTGCCGGCGGCAACGTCACGGGCATCTTCCAGTCCGGTGCCGACGTGCCGCTGACTTACGCCTTGTCGAGTGACACCAGCGGCCTGCCGGCCCTCAGTTCGGGCGGAGTGGCGCTGGTCTACAGCGTCGCGGGTGACACCCTCACCGCCAAGGCCGGCGCCGTCGATGTCTTCACCTTCAGCCTCAATGCCGCAGGTGACTACAGCTTCACCCTGCTCCAGCCGCTGGATCATCCAGCCGGCAACGACGAGAACGACATCACGATCAACCTGGGCACCTTGCTGCAAGCCACCGACAAGGACGGCGATACGGTAACGGCCGCCGCCGAGAAACTGGTGATTACCGTCGATGACGACACACCCACCGCAACCGGAACCGCCGCGGCCGGAACCGTCGATGAAGACGGATTGGCCAATGGTATTGCCGGTGGTGTCGGTGATGTGGCGGGCGAAGCCACCACCGCCAGCGGCAGCGTCACGGGGATCTTCCAGTCGGGTGCCGATGTACCGCTGAGCTATTCCCTGTCGAGTGACACCAGTGGCCTGCCGGCCCTCAGTTCGGGCGGGGTGGCGCTGGTCTATAGCGTCGCCGGCGATACCCTGACCGCCAAGGCCGGCGCCGTCGATGTATTCACCTTCAGCCTTAGCGCCGCCGGTGCCTACAGCTTCACCCTGCTGCAACCGCTGGACCAT
Organism: Pseudomonas sp. LAMO17WK12:I10; assembly: GCF_900215185.1. Lineage (NCBI taxonomy): Bacteria > Pseudomonadati > Pseudomonadota > Gammaproteobacteria > Pseudomonadales > Pseudomonadaceae > Pseudomonas > Pseudomonas sp. LAMO17WK12:I10. Next base: position 150,489 of record NZ_OBDX01000016.1, read on the forward strand.
CCGGCCGGCAATGATGAAAACGACATCACCCTCAACCTCGGCACCCTGCTGCAAGCCACGGATAAAGATGGCGACACGGTAACCGCCGCGCCCGAGAAGCTGGTGATCACCGTCGATGACGACACGCCTACCGCCAATGGCAGCGCCGCGGCCGGAACCGTCGATGAGGACGGCCTGGCCAATGGCATTGCCGGAGGTGTCGGGGATGTGGCGGGTGAGTCCACCACCGCCAATGGCAGCGTGACCGGGATCTTCCAGTCCGGTGCCGACGTACCGCTGACTTACGCCTTGTCGAGCGATACCAGCGGCCTGCCGGCCCTGAGTTCGGGCGGGGTGGCGCTGACCTACAGTGTTGCCGGCGATACCCTCACCGCCAAGGCCGGCGCGGTCAATGTGTTCACCTTCAGCCTCAATGCCGTGGGGGCCTACGCTTTCACCTTGCTGCAGCCCCTGGATCATGCGGCGGGCAACGACGAGAACGACCTCACCCTTAACCTGGGTAGCTTGCTGCAAGCCACCGACAAGGACGGCGACACGGTGACCGCCGCGGCCGACAAACTGGTGATCACTGTCGATGACGACACCCCGACCCTGGCCTTCGGCAACCTGATCGGCACCGGGACCCAGCTGGCGCAACAAGGCTACTGGAACCTGGGGCCTGGCGCCGACGGGCTGGGTGCCAACGGCCTGGACATCTCGCTGGTGAACGACCAGTTCACCCTGGTCCGGCCGGACGATACGACCACCACCGGGACCGGCACGCTGGTCGAGCAGTCGCCTTCGCCGGATGGCAATGGCGCCTACCAGTTCGCCGGCACCCTGACCGGTGACTTCGACAACAACGCGGCAACTGCCGATACCACCGTCCATTACACCCTGAGCGCCTATGCCAACGGCACCTATGCCCTGGACCTGCAGGAAGGCTTCCGCTCGACCGTGGTCCTCAGCAGTGCCGATGGCTCGCTGGCTGCCGGCGGTCCGGACCCGGTGCGCACGCTGATGATCGGCACCGAGGATGTGGTGTTCTTCGCCGCCAATCCGCTGGCACCGCAGACCGGCGATAACAGCATCCTGACCGGTATCGGGCTCGGCGCGCCCGACCCTACCGAAGCGCAGTTGCAGACCAACCCCCTGCCGTCGTTCATCGGCTCGGCGGCCATGAACGTCAGCACCTCGGGCATCGGTATCGCCAACAACAACCTGGAGGGCAACACCACGGCGGGCATCAACGCCGGTGACGAGAGTTTCGTGGTCAACCCCGAGACGCTGCTGACGGCCATGAAGATCTTTATCGACAACTCGGTGCAGGGCTACGACCCGGCCACGGAAGAGCTGTACTACACGATCTACTACGACAACGGCACGACCTCGGGCGCGCCCATCAAGGTGCTGGCCGCCGACCTGCACGCGGAAGCGGGAGGACAGAAGTCCTTCCTCGTGGAGTGGGACGATTCCCACCTGATCGATGCGGTCCAGCTCACCATGGGCAAGGGCACGGTCAAGATCCCGGTGATCCAGTTCATTCAGGAGACCCAGAACCTGGCCAGCGATATCCAGCTGTCGTTCAACGCCACGACCACGGACAAGGATGGGGATACCGCCACCAGCGCGTTCGACGCCAACCTGTTCGCCAACGACCCGAGCGACCAGACCTTCGATTTCAGGCTGGTGGGCACCGCCGGTGAACGGGATGCCTTCAATATCGACCTGTCGGTGGCCGAGAACCAGTACCAGGTCAGCGGCTTCGATGCGGGTGCAGGCCAGCGCGATGCGGTGGTGCTCATTGGTGACCCCGGCGCCACTGTGCAGTCGATCAACAACGCCGGCGCCGACAGCATCGTGACGATTGCCGAGACCGGCGGCCAACTGACGACCATCACCCTGCTCGGGGTCGACCTGCTCAATACCGACATTGTGATGGCCAGCGTCTGAAACCTCGCGCAGGCGAATGAAAGCGAGGGTGGCCTGGAAACCACCCTCGCTTTTTTTTGCGCATCGATACAAGCGCTGCGGCGAACGCTCAAGCAGCCCGTCGAACCGCTCGACGACGGCCTGTCGCCGGCCAACGCGGGCTAACCCAAATGTCCCCCCGAGGGCCTTTGCGCGATCGCTGTCTTACCTCCTCCCGCGTCCCCTGCCGCATGGGCTGAAACTCCCATCCGGCCTGGGAGTATCGGCCAATGCGCAATCTGCGTGGCATCTCCATAGTTATGAAATATGCCCGCGGAGGGCTCACGCCCCGGTCTCTACGACTGGAATTGCTCAGGAGAATGTCATGGCTATTCTAAGAAAAACCGCATCCCCCACGAACGACCTGACCACCGCCCATTCGGACTGCGATCCCCCCTTCCTGGTGTTCGGCGATAGCGTGACCCTGGACGAAACCAGCGGGTTGCAGAACGCCACCGCCACGCCAAGCCCCGCGGGAGACGCTAACGACAATGACATCCTGTTGTCCGCCCTGCCCTCGGCCTTCGCCACCCGGTTGACCGCCCTTGGGGCAGGTACCGCCATGGACGCGGCCTTGAGTGGCTACACCGGTGCTCCGGGCAACACGGGCAGCAATGCCTTCACCCTCAACCTGACGCCCGGCACCAACATCCTCGATATCAAGTTCACCGACAGCCTGGGCGCGGCGCTCAACGGCCTGGACAGCGGTCTGGATACCCTCGATGGCACCAGCATCCTGCTGTACACCGATACCAACAACAACATCCTTGTGGGTCGGGCCGGTGGCCCTGCCGGCGCGATCGTGTTCGCGGCCTATATCGAGGAAACCGGATCGCCGGTCAGCGGCGGCAAGATCTGGACCGTGGAATACCAACCGCTCAAACACCCGGACGCCAGTAACCCGGACGATGCCCTCAGCCTGCTGAACAAGGTGTTCATCAGCACCCTCAAGGACGGATTCGACCTGACCAACGCCCCCTCCGGGCAGAACCTGTTCCTGATGTTCACGGGGTCGAACCCGACGGTGGTCAACGACGGCGGTGTGTTGCGGGTCAGCGATCCGACGATCATCGCCACCGGTAAAGCCCCTGCGGACCAGTCATCGGGCGCCAACATCAACACCGGTGACACCATCAACACCAGCCAGGGCGGTGGCCCGACCACCATTGGTACCAACAACCAGATGATCGTGGAACAGGAAGGCATCCGCCTGACCTTCGTCACCGGCGCCCGGCTGGATGTGACCGTGCCCAACCTGAGCCAGAACGAAGCCGATGTCGAAGCCAACATCAACTACACCGCGATGTTCAATACGATGACCGCCAGTTTCGATGTCGTGCAGCTGCAAGGCGGCAAGACCGCGATGGTCAAAATCAGTGCCTACAGCACGGCGGTTGAAAGCGGCGTGAATTTCATCAACGGCTATGCGAACGATGCATCGGTGGCCATCACCAATGTGCGCATCTTCGATAAAAGCACCGGGCTGGTGATCGAGAACTCCGACGGCTCGGTGAATGATCCGAACATTGCCATCAGCTTCTCGGGTGGCGTGGCCACCATCACCGGCGTCAAGGCCGGCTACCAGATCGAATACACCACCAGCGCCGATCACAACCGTGTGCTGATCGAAAACGGAGCCGCCGTCAACGCCAGGGGCGATAACCACGCCGACTTCGACATCGGTGGTTTCTCGCTGCGCCACCCCTCCACGATCACCACCGAAATCGGCTCGAAGATGATCTTCGAGGACGATGGACCGACCGCGGCCGGAGCCCCTGCGACCGGTATCGTCGATGAGGACGGCCTGGCCAATGGTATTCCCGGCGGTGTCGGCGACGTACCTGGCGAGGTCACCAGCGTCAGCGGCAACGTGACCGCTATCTTCCAGTCCGGCGTCGATGTGCCGCTGACGTACTCCTTGTCGAGTGATACCAGCGGCCTGCCTGCCCTGACTTCCGGCGGCGTCGCGCTGGTCTACAGCGTGGTGGGCGACACCCTGACCGCCAAGGCGGGCGCCGTCGATGTGTTCACCTTCAGCCTCAGCGCCACGGGCGCCTACAGCTTTACCCTGCTGCAACCGCTGGATCACCCAGCCGGTAACGACGAAAACGACATCACCCTCAACCTCGGGACCTTGCTGAAAGCCACCGACAAGGATGGCGATTCGGTGACGGCTGCGGCCGAAAAACTGGTGATTACCGTCGACGACGATACGCCCACCGCGACCGGCGTCGCTGCCAGCGGTACTGTCGACGAGGATGGCCTGGCCAATGGTATTGCCGGCGGTGTCGGCGACGTACCTGGCGAGGTCACCACGGCCAGCGGCAATGTCACCGGGATCTTCCAGTCCGGTGCCGACGTACCGCTGACTTACTCCCTGTCGAGCGACACCAGCGGCTTGCCTGCCCTGACTTCCGGTGGCGTCGCGCTGGTGTATAGCGTGGTCGGCGACACCCTCACCGCCAAGGCCGGCGCCGTCGATGTGTTCACCTTCAGCCTCAGCGCCACGGGTGCCTACAGCTTTACCCTGCTGCAGCCACTGGACCATCCAGCCGGTAACGACGAAAACGACATCACTCTCAACCTGGGCACCTTGCTGAAAGCCACCGACAAGGACGGCGATTCGGTGACGGCCGCCGCCGACAAGCTGGTGATCACCGTCGACGACGATACGCCCACCGCGACCGGAACCGCTGCCAGCGGAACTGTCGACGAAGACGGCCTGGCCAACGGTATTGCCGGTGGTGTCGGCGACGTGCCGGGCGAAGCGACAACGGCCAGTGGCAGCGTGACGGGCGTCTTCCAGTCCGGTGCCGATGTACCGCTGACTTACTCCGTGTCGAGTGACACCAGCGCTCTGCCAGCATTGAGTTCGGGTGGAGTGGCGCTGGTCTATAGCGTCGTAGGTGACACCCTGACCGCCAAGGCCGGCGCCGTCGATGTGTTCACCTTCAGCCTCAGCGCGGCGGGCGCCTACAGCTTTACCCTGCTGCAACCGCTGGATCATCCTGCGGGCAATGACGAGAACGACATCAGCCTCAACCTCGGCACCTTGCTGAAGGCCACGGATAAAGATGGCGATACGGTGACCGCCGCCGCCGAGAAACTGGTGATTACCGTCGATGACGATACCCCCACCGCGAATGGCACCGCCGCGGCCGGAACCGTCGACGAGGACGGCCTGGCCAACGGCATTGCCGGCGGTGTCGGCGACGTACCGGGCGAAGCGACAACGGCCAGCGGCAGCGTGACGGGCGTCTTCCAGTCCGGTGCCGATGTACCGCTGAGCTATGCCCTGTCGAGTGATACCAGCGGCCTGCCTGCGCTGACGTCTGGCGGAGTGGCGCTGGTCTACAGCGTCACCGGCGATACCCTGACCGCCAAGGCCGGCGGCGTCGATGTCTTCACCTTCAGCCTCAATGCTGCCGGTGACTACAGCTTTACCCTGCTGCAACCACTGGATCATCCGGCCGGCAACGATGAAAACGATATCAGCCTTAACCTGGGTGCAATGCTGCAAGCCACCGACAAGGACGGCGACACGGTAACGGCCGCCGCCAACAAGCTGGTGATTACCGTCGATGACGACACGCCCACCGCCACCGGCACCGCCGAGGCTGGCACCGTCGATGAAGACGGCCTGGCCAATGGCATCGCCGGCGGTATCGGCGATGTGCCCGGAGAAGCCACCACGGCCAGCGGCAATGTGACGGCAATCTTCCAGTCCGGTGCCGACGTGCCACTGACTTACTCCCTGTCGAGCGATACCAGTGGCCTGCCAGCCCTGAGTTCGGGTGGAGTGGCGCTGGTCTACAGCGTCGTAGGTGACACCCTGACCGCCAATGCGGGCGTGGGTGGCGCCGAGGTATTCACCTTCAGCTTCAGTGCCACCGGTGCCTACAGCTTCACTCTGTTGCAACCGCTGGATCACCCGGCCGGTAACGATGAAAACGACATCACCCTCAACCTGGGCACAATGCTCCAAGCCACGGATAAAGATGGCGATACAGTGACGGCTACCGCCGAGAAACTGGTGATCACCGTCGATGACGACACGCCCACCGCCACCGGAACCGCTGCGGCGGGCACCGTCGATGAAGACGGCCTGGCCAACGGCATCGCCGGGGGCGTCGGTGACGTGGCTGGCGAAGCCACAACGGCCAGCGGTAGTGTGACGGGCGTCTTCCAGTCCGGTGCCGATGTACCGCTGACTTACGCCTTGTCGAGCGATACCAGTGGCCTGCCGGCCCTGTCGTCCGGTGGAGTGGCGCTGGTCTATAGCGTGGCCGGCGATACCCTGACTGCCAAGGCGGGTGCCGTCGATGTCTTCACCTTCAGCCTCAACGCCGCGGGTGACTACAGTTTCACCCTGTTGCAACCGCTGGATCACCCAGCCGGCAACGATGAAAACGACCTCACCCTCAACCTGGGCACCCTGCTGCAAGCCACGGATAAAGACGGCGACACCGTGACGGCTGCCGCCGAGAAACTGGTGATTACCATCGATGACGACACGCCCACCGCAACCGGAGCCGCCGAGGCGGGCACCGTCGATGAAGACGGCCTGGCCAATGGTATTGCCGGTGGCGTCGGTGATGTACCTGGCGAAGCCACCACGGCCAGCGGCAGCGTCAGCGGCATCTTCCAGTCCGGGGCCGATGTACCGCTGACTTACGCCTTGTCGAGCGACACCAGTGGCCTGCCAGCCCTGAGCTCGGGTGGAGTCGCACTGGCCTACAGCGTGGTGGGCGATACCCTGACCGCCAATGCGGGCGTGGGTGGCGCCGAGGTATTCACCTTCAGCCTCAGTGCCGCCGGTGACTACAACTTCACCCTGCTGCAACCGCTGGATCATCCGGCCGGTAACGATGAAAACGACATCACCCTCAACCTGGGCACCCTGCTGCAGGCTACGGATAAGGACGGCGACACCGTGACCGCCGCGGCTGAGAAGCTGGTGATCACGGTCGATGACGATACGCCCACCGCAACCGGAACCGCTGCGGCCGGAACCGTCGATGAAGACGGCCTGGCCAACGGCATCGCTGGTGGTGTCGGCGACGTACCGGGCGAAGCCACCACGGCCAGCGGTAGCGTGACGGGTATCTTCCAGTCCGGTGCCGATGTACCGCTGACTTACTCCGTGTCGAGTGATACCAGTGGCTTGCCTGCGCTGACGTCTGGCGGAGTGGCGCTGGTGTACAGCGTCGCCGGCGACACCCTGACCGCCAAGGCGGGTGCCGTCGATGTCTTCACCTTCAGCCTCAGTGCTACAGGTGACTACAACTTCACCCTGCTGCAGCCGCTGGATCATCCGGCCGGTAACGACGAGAACGACATCACCCTCAACCTGGGCACCCTGCTGAAAGCCACCGACAAGGACGGCGACACGGTAACGGCCGCCGCCAACAAGCTGGTGATTACCGTCGATGACGACACACCCACCGCAACCGGCACCGCCGTGAGCGGCACCGTCGACGAAGACGGGGTGATCAATGGCATTGCCGGTGGTGTCGGCGATGTACCCGGCGAAGCAACGACTGCCAGCGGCAGCGTCAGCGGTATCTTCCAGTCCGGTGCCGATGTACCGCTGAGCTATAGCTTGTCGAGTGACACCAGCGGTCTGCCAGCCCTGAGTTCGGGAGGGGTGGCGCTGGTCTACAGCGTGGCGGGCGATACCCTCACCGCCAAGGCGGGTGCCGTCGATGTCTTCACCTTCAGCCTCAGCGCCGCGGGGGACTACAGCTTCACCCTGCTGCAGCCGCTGGATCACCCGGCCGGTAACGACGAGAACGACCTCACCCTTAACCTGGGCACGCTGCTGAAGGCCACCGACAAGGACGGCGACACGGTGACGGCTGCCGCCGAGAAACTGGTGATCACCGTCGATGACGACACACCCACCGCGAATGGCACCGCCGTGAGCGGCACTGTCGACGAAGACGGGGTGATCAATGGCATTGCCGGCGGTGTCGGCGATGTACCCGGCGAAGCAACGACGGCCAGCGGCAGTGTCAGCGGTATCTTCCAGTCCGGTGCCGATGTACCGCTGACCTATAGCTTGTCGAGTGACACCAGCGGCCTACCGGCCCTGAGTTCGGGTGGGGTGGCGCTGGTGTATAGCGTTGCGGGCGATACCCTGACCGCCAAGGCCGGTGCCGTCGATGTCTTCACCTTCAGCCTCAGCGCCGCGGGTGACTACAGCTTCACCCTGCTGCGACCACTGGATCACGCAGCCGACAGTGACGAAAACGACCTCACCCTCAACCTGGGTACCTTGCTCAAAGCCACCGACAAGGACGGCGATACGGTGACGGCTGCCGCCGAGAAACTGGTGATTACCGTCGATGACGACACGCCCACCGCGAATGGCACCGCGGTGGCCGGCACCGTCGATGAAGATGGCCTGGCCAATGGTATTGCCGGTGGTGTCGGCGACGTGGCCGGTGAAGCCACCGTGGCCAATGGCAGCGTCAGCGGTGTCTTCCAGTCGGGAGCCGACGTGCCGCTGACTTACGCCTTGTCGAGTGACACCAGCGGCTTGCCAGTCCTGAGTTCGGGCGGAGTGGCGCTGGTCTACAGCGTTCTGGGAGATACCCTGACGGCTAAAGCGGGCGCAGTCGATGTCTTCACCTTCAGCCTCAGCGCCGCCGGTGACTACAGCTTCACCCTGTTGCAGCCGCTGGATCACCCAGCCGGCAATGATGAAAACGACATCACCCTCAACCTGGGAAGCTTGCTGAAGGCTACCGACAGGGACGGCGACTCGGTAACCGCCACCGCGGAAAAACTGGTCATCACGGTCGATGACGACACGCCAACGGCAAATGGCACCGCCGCGGCCGGTACCGTCGATGAGGACGGCCTGGCCAACGGCATTGCCGGTGGTATCGGTGACGTGCCCGGTGAAGCCACCACGACCAGTGGCAGCATCAGCGGTATCTTCCAATCGGGTGCCGATGTACCGCTGACTTACTCCTTGTCGAGTGATACCAGTGGCCTGCCGGCCCTGAGTTCGGGCGGGGTGGCGTTGGTCTACAGCGTGGCGGGCGATACCCTGACGGCCAAGGCCGGCGCAGTCGATGTGTTCACCTTCAGCCTCAATGCTGCGGGTGACTACAGTTTCAGCCTGCTGCAGCCGCTGGACCATCCAGCCGGTAACGATGAAAACGACATCACCCTCAACCTGGGTACCTTGCTGAAAGCCACCGACAGGGACGGCGACTCGGTAACCGCCGCGCCCAACAAGCTGGTGATCACCGTCGATGACGACACGCCAACGGCGAATGGCACTGCCGTGACCGGCACTGTCGACGAGGACGGCCTGGCCAACGGCATCGCCGGTGGCATCGGCGACGTACCTGGCGAGGTCACCACGGTCAGCGGCAACGTCAGCGGCCTCTTCCAGTCCGGGGCCGACGTACCGCTGAGCTACTCCTTGTCGAGCAACACCAGCGGCTTGCCAGCCCTGAGCTCCGGTGGAGTGGCACTGACCTACAGCGTCCTGGGCAACACCCTGACCGCCAAGGCCGGCGCGACTGACGTGTTCACCCTCAGCCTGACGGTAGCGGGTGCCTACACCTTCAGCCTGCTCCAGCACCTGGATCACGCGGCGGGCAATGACGAAAACGACCTCACCCTCAACCTGGGCACGATGCTGCAGGCCACCGACAAGGACGGCGACACAGTGACCGCCGCAGCCGACAAGCTGGTGATCATCGTCGATGACGACACGCCAACCCTGGCCTTCGGCAACCTGATCGGTACGGGGACCGACCACGCGCAACAAGGCTACTGGGACATGGCGGCCGGCGCCGACGGGCTGGGTGCGGCCGGGCTGGACATCTCGCTAGTGAACGGTCAGTTCACCCTGGTCCGGCCGGACGACACGACCACCACCGGCACCGGTACGCTGGTCGAGCAGTCGCCGTCACCGGACGCCAATGGTGCGTATCAGTTCGCAGGAACCTTGACCGGTGACTTCGACAACAACGCGGCAACGGCCAATACCACCGTGCACTACACGCTGACCGCCAACGCCAATGGCACCTATGCCCTGGACCTGGAGGAAGGCTTCCGTTCGACCATCGTCCTCAGCAGTGCCGACGGCTCGCTGGATGCCGGTGGCCCGGATCCGGTGCGTACGCTGACCATCGGTAGCGAGCATATCGTGTTCTTCGGCGCCAACCCGCTGGCTCCTGCAAGCGGCGCGAACAGCATTCAGACCGGCATCGGGCTTGGCGCGTCCGACCCTACCGAAGCGCAGTTGCAGACCAACCCGCTGCCGTCCTACATCGGCTCGGCGGCCTTGAACGTCAGCACGGCTGGCATCGGCATCGCCAACAACCTGCTCCAGGGCGACAACCAGGCGGCAATCGGCGCAGCCGATGAAAGCTTCGTGGTCAACCCTGAAAGCCTGCTGACGAGCATGAAGGTGTTTATCGACAACTCCGTGGGCGGTTACAACACGGCCACCGAGGACCTGTACTACAGGGTCTTCTACGAAGATGGCACCTTCTCCAACCTGATCGAGGTCAACACCCTGACGCCAGAGGCCGGTGGACAGGTGTCCTTCACCGTCGAGCAATCGGCTACATCGTTGATCGATGCGGTCCAGCTGACGATGGCCCGGGGCGAGATCAAGATCCCGACGATCGAGTTCAGCCACGAGACCGAGAGCCTGGCCAGCGACGTCAAGCTGGCGTTCAACGCGACGGTGACGGACAAGGATGGCGACACGGCAAGCAGTGCGTTCAACGCCAACCTGTTCGCCAACGACACGACCGATGCCCTCTTCGACTTCAGGCTGGTGGGCACCACGGGTCAGCGCGATGCCTTCAACATCGACCTGTCGGGCGCCGAGAACAAGTACCAGGTCAGCGGTTTCGATGCTGGAGCAGGCCAGCACGATGCGCTGGTGCTCATTGGTGACGCGGGCGCCGTTGTGCAGTCGATCAACAACGCCGGCGCCGACAGCATCGTCACGGTAGCCGAGACCGGTGGACAGATAACCACCATTACCCTGGTCGGGGTCGATCTGCTCAATACCGACATTGTGATGGGCAGCGTCTGAAACCTCGCGCATGCGAATGAAAGCGAGGGTGGCCTGGAAACCACCCTCGCTTTTTTTTGCCGCTACCGTCCGAAACGCTCTCACTCGCTCGCGCGACAAACGCCCAGGCAGCCCAAGGCTCACAGAGCACGGCGACATGCCTGCGCATTCATGGGGCAGGAAACGACGAGAACGGCATCACCCTCGATCCGGGCAGCCTGGACAGCGACAAGGGCAGCCACAGGGCTGGCTTGTCTTGATCAGCTCATTTCAGTTCCACCCACGTGGAGTCGGGCGGTTCTTCGTTGTCGGTGAGCCCGTGCTTGAGCGCGTACATCAGCAAGTCGATGCGGTTGATCAGGTTGAGCTTCTGATAAATGTTGCTGAGGTGGTTGTGCACGGTGTGCTCACTGATGCCCAGGCGCTCGGCGATGCTCATGTATTTGGCGGACGGGTCGCCGACGATGGCGCGAATCAGCTCCCGCTCGCGCAGCGTCAGCCGCGCCTGCTTGGCCTGCTCCAGGTTGCATCGCACGGGTACATGCCGGGTCGCGGCATAGCCGGAAAGCCCACCGGACCAGGCTCGGTCCAGTCCGACATCGTAATCGTGGACCTTGATGATGGCCCGGACGATCGAGTCCGTCGGGTCTTCCGCCAGCACGATGCCGCGCGCGCCCGCCTCGATCGCCTGGGCAACCGGAACGGACTCGTACAGGCCCTTGAGCACCAGCAGTTTCATTTCCGGGCTGCGGGTCAGCCCCGCGACGACCTCCAGGGGGTTCAGCGCATCCGGAAAGAAACTGAAAAAAATCACGTTGGGACGCAGCTGATCGGCAAGGTCCAGCGCATTGGTGTAGGTGGTGGCCTGGCCACTCACCTCCATCCGGGGCTTCCTCGCATTGATCAAGTCATGAAGCCCCATAAGAACGAGGGGACGGCAATCGATCAGCATCACGCGTATCGTTTTTTTCTGGTCTGGCATGATCTTGCTGCCTCCCCTTGAAAAACGATGACCTTCATACGCGTTGGCCTTCCTTGATCGGCCACTCGCTCTTGAAGGACGGATGCGAGCGCCGACAGGCTCTGAAAGTGCCTTCCCGGATCTTGGCGACCCGGGGTACAGGCAGATGTTGCGGAGGTTTCCCGAAGCCGGGCAAAGCTATTGAAACTGCACAAATAAGAATAACTATCAATAGTTTGCATGTGCTGCAGGGCATCCGCGAGCCCTCAATTGAGTCTAGGCCAGCCCACTGTGCTGCCTGCCAACCCATCCGTCGGTCTTCGACTCAAGCCGGATGTGGGTCGCGTGATCGATGCTCCCCCAAGGCGCCCTGCCCCCCGCAAATCAAAGTCTTAGGCGCGCTGTGGGCACCTGCGGGCAGACTCGGATCCAACCAGGCTCGTCAATTAACAGACGAGTGGCGCGCGAATAAATCAGTGCTGAACAAGAACGTCAATTTACCGACGAAGCCGGCCGTGCCATGAAACCAGCGGCTCGACGCCGGCTCCGGGGCTGCAGAGCGCGACAGTCGAATCGCCAGGCGACCGTTACTCCTGGTCCTCGACGCCACCGCCCATGGCCTGGCTGGCGCTACCGGGACTCAACCAGGCATTCACATTCTCGATACTTTCCACCGGCGGTTTGCCCGCCCAACGATTGAGGGTGAAGACATTGCTGAGGAACTCGTACTGCGTCTTGAGCAGGTCGCGCCGGGCACGGAACTCGTTGCGCACGCTGGTCAGTACATCGACGGCATTGACCATGCCGTAGCTCAGCCCCTTCTCCGCCGCCACCCGGGACAGCTGGGCCGAGGCCAGGGCCGAACGACTGGCGTCGATCTTCTCGCCGTTCGAATTGGCGGTCAGGTAGGCGCTGGTGATCTCCTTGACCACCCGGCGCCGGATCGCTTCCAGCTGCTGCTCGGCGACCAGCTGGTCCTGGTAGAGCCCACGGACCCGCGCCGAGGTCGAGCCGCCGCTGTACAGCGGCACCTGGACGCCGATGCCGGCGACATAGCTGTCGGTGCGGGGCGCCAGGGTATTGTTGTAGCCCTCGTTGGTCTGTTGCGCGCTGAGGTTCAGGCTCACCGTCGGATAGTGCCCGCCCTTGCCACTGCGCAACGCTGCGTTCGCGGCTTCGGCGCCGCTTTCGCTGGCCTTGAGGGTCGGGTTCAGCTCCATGCCATCGCGCACCCAGGACTCCAGGCTCTGCGCCGAAACCCGCAGTTGCGCGCCATCGCGAATCCGGTTGAGCTTCTCCTTGACCGGCCGGCCGACGAGTTCCGCCAGCGCCTCGCGGCTGATGCGGGCCTGGTTGCGGGCATCCAGTTCCTGGGCCGCGAGCAGGTCCACGCGGGCCTTGAGGTCGAGCTGGTCGGTAATCAATGCCATCTGTTTTGCGTACAGCGCATTGACCCGGTCCAGGCTCTTTTGCGTGGTTCGCCGCTCGGCCCGCACCAGCTCCAGCTCATCTTCGGCCGCCAGCGCGGTGAAGTAACGCCGCGCCAGTTCCACCGCGGCCTCGGCCTGGGTATCCAGCGCTTCGGACTCGGACTGCTTGGCCAGGCTCTTGAACTTCTGGTAGTTCTCCCACGCAGCCTTGTTGTAGAGGTACTGGCGCAGCACCAGGCTGTAGCTTTCGCTATCGAAACTGCGCTCCTGTATCAGGTCGTTTTCCTGGTGGATCCGATTCGCCCCGGCATTCAGCGACAGTTGCGGCAACAGCGACCCCAGGGCCTCGCGTTGATGCTCCTTGCCGGCCTGCGCTTGCGCATAAGAAGCCAGGACCTGTGGATCTTCCAGCCGTGCCTCGCGATACAACTGCATGAGGTCGGTGGAATAGGTCGAGGCGCTGACCCCGGTTGACGTTCCTGCAGCGGTTTGCGCCAAGGCGGCCCCCGCTGCAAGCATGAATGCACTCCCTAGCAGAACTGACGACGCTCCCACAGTCACTCCTCGATCATTGATTGAGACATCACATCCCGGGCTGGCTGCATCAAGTACTGCAACAGCGTGCGCTGCCCGGTGACGATCAACACATCTGCCGGCATCCCCGGCAATAACTTGCGCTCCCCCAAGGTACGCACGCCGTGCTCGGTGACCCGGACCCGCGCCAGGTAATAGCCAGCCCCGGTCTTTTCGTTGGTCAGGCGGTCGGCCGAGACGCTGCTGACCTCGCCTTCGATCACCGGCGTGGTCGAGCTCTTGAACGCGCCAAAACGGATATCGGCGCGCTTGCCGATGGCGACACGATCGATGTCCACCGGCGCCACCTGGGCCTCGATGACCAGTTCGGACACCGAGGGCACGATGTCCAGCAAGGGCGTCGCCGAACGCACGACACCGCCAATGGTGTGCACCGTCATGCCAATCACCATGCCCGCGTCGGGGGCGCGGATGACAATGCGGCTGAGGCGGTCTTCCAGGGCCGAGGTCTTCTCTTGCAGGTCGAAGATCTTGGTCTGTACCTCGGCCAGCTGCTTGGCCACGTCGGAGTTGAAATCCTTATCGACCTGGAGGATCTGCAGCTGGGTTTCGTTGATCTGCAGGTGCGTCCTGTCGATGGTGGAGCGATGGTCGGCCACCTCCGACCTGAGCATCCCCAGCTTGCGGTCCTGCTCGAGCAGGCGTTGCTTGTCGACGAACCCCTGCTTGAGCATGTCGGACAAATCGCCGATTTCACCGCTGTAGGATTTCTCGAGTTGCACCTTGACCGCGATCATCGACTCCAGGCCCTTGATCTGCTGGTGCAATTGGCCGATACGCTCGCGCAGCACCGATATCTGGCCCAGCCGCGAGCCGCGCCGCGCGTTGAACACCTGGGTCTCGCCCTGGCGCGCTTCCTCTCCCCGCACACTGGCGGGATCGATCGCCGGCCCGAAGTCGATCGCCGGCAAGCCATCGCGCTCGGCAATCAACCTGGACTCCATGGCCCTGGCCGCAATCAGCTGGCTTTGGGTCGCCTCGTATTCGGAGCGCAACTGGGCATCGTCCAGAATGATCAGCGGGTCATCACGCTTGACGATGTCACCATCATGGGCCAGCACCGACTTGACGATGCCGCCTTCCAGGTGCTGGACCGTCTTGCGGTACGCCTGCACGGTGACCACCCCCGGCGCGTAAGCGGCACCATCCAGGGGCGCGAGTGCCGCCCAGGTGCCGAACAGGCCGAAGGTCACGCCGACAATGCCCATGCCCAGGCGGTGGGCCTTGCGATCGGATACCGGCAGGTCGGAAAAGCTCTCGATTTGACGACTAGGCATAGGATTCACCGCCATCGTCCTTGCGGGCATCGATCGACGCCACATTGGTAGCCACCGGTACTGGCCCGGCGTGTTTCGGTACCGGCGGTTGCTGCCCGCTGAGTTCGGCCAGCACTTCCTCGCGCGGCCCGTAGAGGCCGACCATCCCGGCTTTCATCACCAGCAACCGGTCGAGTTGCGACACGATATTGGTGCGGTGGGTAATCACGAACAGGGTCGCGCCGGTGTGCTTGATCTGCCCGATGGCGGCCGCCAGGGCGCGATCACCGACTTCGTCGAGATTGGAATTGGGTTCGTCGAGAATGATCAGCCGCGGGTTGCCGTACAGCGCACGGGCCAGCCCGATGCGCTGGCGCTGCCCTGCCGAGAGCATGAAGCCCTCGCTGCCGATGACGGTGTCGTAGCCATCGGGCAACAGCAGGATCATTTCGTGGACGCCAGCTATCCTGGCGGCCTGGATGACCTTCGCCGAATCGATCTCGGCGAAGCGGGCGATGTTCTCGCCGATGCTGCCCTCGAACAATTCGATGTCCTGGGGCAGGTAACCGATATACGGGCCAAGCTCATGCTTGTCCCAGGTGCTGATGTCCGCGCCATCCAGCCGGACCACCCCATGCTGCGGCGGCCAGACGCCGATCAGCGCCCGGGCCAGGGTCGACTTGCCCGAGGCGCTCGGGCCGATGATGCCCACCACGCAACCGGCCGGTACGCTGAAGCTGATGTTCTTGAGGATTGGAGTGCTCGAGCCAGGTGCCGTGACAATCAGGTTCTCGACCTGCACCTGGCCCTCAGGCGCCGGCAAGGACAGACGCTCGGGTTGCGCCTGCTGTTTGCCGAGGATGTCGTTCAGGCGGTTGTACTGCGAACGGGCGGCGATAAAGCCTTTCCAGCTGCCGATCATCAGGTCGATGGGCGCCAGTGCCCGGCCCAGCAGCACGGCCCCGGCGAACACCAGGCCGGCCCCCACCTGATGGTCCACCGCCAGGTAGGCCCCCAGGCCCAGCACCAGCGATTGCACCAGCAGGCGGAAAGTCCGCGAAAGCGTGGTGACAACGCCGCCCCGGTCGCTCGCCAGGGACTGCAGCAGCAGAACGCTT
The DNA here is from genome assembly GCF_900215185.1 of Pseudomonas sp. LAMO17WK12:I10. Taxonomy (NCBI): domain Bacteria; kingdom Pseudomonadati; phylum Pseudomonadota; class Gammaproteobacteria; order Pseudomonadales; family Pseudomonadaceae; genus Pseudomonas; species Pseudomonas sp. LAMO17WK12:I10. Next base: position 166,850 of record NZ_OBDX01000016.1, read on the forward strand.
CTCTGCCGGCGTCCCCAGCGATCCATCAGGGTGTCCAGCATGCCCATGGACTCGATGACTTCGGCGTTGCGCAGGTTCTTGGTGGTATGGAGGGTCGCGCCGATATGTTCCCTGTTGGCCTGGGCCAGTACCGGCCCCGTGAGCTTCTCGTTGACGAAGGCGAGCACTATCAACAGCAGCGCGCTGCCCGTCGCGACCCAGCCGAACCAGGGGTGGAACAGGAACATCACGGCGATATAGATCGGCAACCAGGGCGCGTCGAAAAAGGCGAACAGACCGCTGCTGGAAAGAAACTGGCGCAAGCCCGTCAGGTCGTTGAGCGACTGGGCCGAGGCATCCATGCCGCCGCTGTCCAGGGCCCGTTTGAAACTGGCCTTGTAGACCTGGCGACTGAGCAGCACATCCAGCCGGGTACTGACCCGGACCATGATGCGCGAACGAACCCATTCCAGGGAGCCGAGGGTGATCACCAGCAGGGTCATGATCAACGTCAACATGGCCAGGGTGGTCAGGCTGCCGCTGGTCATCACCCGCCCATACACCTGGAGCATGTAGAAGGTCGGGACCAGCATCAGCGCATTGATGAAGAAACTGAAAAAGCCGACGAAAACAAAGCTGTCTCTACAGACCTTCAACGCATTTTTCAGACTGTTTTCAGGTGTGCTTTGCATTGAAACCTCTGCTCGAAAGGCCAGCCTTTGTGGAGCTTAGATCACGCCAGACAGCTGCGCGCAGCCATTGGCCGGTTCGCCCCGGACAACCGGCATGCCCCCGGCAACGGCCCGGCGCGCGAGCACGCGCAAGAGCCCCTTGGCTTGGAGGCCGGAGAGCTCTGGCACGGGCTTTTAGCGCCATAGTGGGCGGTTGGAAGGTGGCTGCCGCAGGGGCGCCGCGAGAGGCCGGGACAGGCTTTCCAGGCACATGACAAGGTTCGCCGCACACCTGCTTCGCACAGAAGAATCCGATTGTCGGTAGCGACAGCTGCAGTGCACGCCGCGCCGGGGTATCCCGATGAGTCTAGTTACTGAATTGGCCGGCCGATCTTGCGATGACCAGCGGTGCATTCGCGGATATCGGGTAGGCGGGAGGGGGTGCTTCCGTGCGCAAGCGGCTGATTGCGATCAGCCGCCTGTCACTCGCGGGTATTGATACCGCGCTGCACCCGCTTGAGGTGGTTTTCAACGTAGAAAGCCGCAGCCTCTTCGTCGCCAGAGACGATCGCTTCGTAAATCAAGCGATGCTCCGCCACGTAGAGCTGGATGCGATTGGCCTTCGATATTTCATTTTCCAGGACGCTTCGCTGGGTTCGTGTCGCTCGGCCATCGGGGGCTTCTGCCTTTGATGGCGGCGATTCTACCCATGCAGCTTTTCAAAGGGTTTCGTACAGAACCTAGGCACTTAGCTGCTTGATCCAGTCAAGGCTCGCGACAGTCGCGCCGGAGGGGCGGTATTCACAGCCGATCCATCCTGGGTAGCCACGCTGCTCCAGCGCCGCGAACAAGACAGCAAAATCCATGCTCCCCGTTCCCGGCTCGTGACGGCCCGGGCAGTCGGCGATTTGCACATGGACGGTCCTGTCATAAAACCGGGCCAGAACCTCGGCTGCATCTCCGGTCAGAAGCTGGGCATGGTAAAGATCGAGAATCAGCCCGACACTCGGAAAGCTCTCCAGCACCTGCTGCGCCTTGTTGAAGTCAGACATGTAGTAGTCCGGCATCGCCTGCGCACTGATCACTTCGATAAGCGGCCGTACCCCCTGGTCTTCGAAGTATTTGACTGCGTACTCCAGGTTGCTCCCGAAGGTAAGCGCCGCCTCATCCTGTGTCGTCACTCCTGACATGATGTGGACATCCGAACAAGCCAACGCCTTGGCGTAGCTCACAGCCTGGCGTAAGCCGTCGCGAAATTCTTCTTCCTTGCCCTGCAAGGCAGCAATGCCTTTGGTCACCCCAGCCGGTGCGGCGAACTGAATCAGCGACAGGCTGTGCTGAGCCAAGTGGTCGGCCAAGAGACTGGCATCGAACTCATAGGGCGACGGAAACTCCACCGCCCGAAACCCCGCCGCGGCGGCGGCCTCGATGCGCTGCAGAAAAGGCCATTCATTGAATTGGAAACCGAGATGAGCATTAAACTTGAGCATGGGGTAAACATCCGTCCTGGGAAGAAATGAAATCATCAGCCTGGAGCATCCTGCGCATCTCCAGCACTGCACTGTCGGGCGTGGTCAGTACCGGCAGACCCGAGCGGGCCTGTGCCTGCCCTGCGGCACTGGTCATTGAAAACTGGGCGAAACAGATCAGGTCGCAGGCGTCGACCTGAGCGGCCATTTGTGCAATGGCGCTATCGTGACCTTCCTTGTCCCCTTCACTCAACGCCTGCATTGCCCCTGGAACAAAATAGGGCACCACCTCCGGCGCTCGGCCACTGCGCTCAGCCGCTTGCCTGAACTCGGCCATGATCGAGGGGATGGTCGGCTCGAACGTCGCCAGCACCGCAATACGCGATGCTTGCGTGAGAGCCAGGTTGATCATGGCTTCGTTCGGCTTGAGTAGTGGAATGGCAATCTCGGGCTTGCACAGGTCGATGGCATCGCCAAAAGCCGAGCAGGTAAACAGGATCGCGTCCGCTGCGCTTTGTACGGCGTAATGGGACAGCGTCAGAAAGCGCGCCTTCATGCTCGCGGTCAATTCGCCCTCTTCCACGCGGTCCCGGGACAACGAGTCTTCGAGCAGATTGATCACCTGTGCCTGGGGCCAATGCCGGGCAAAGGCCGTCGCGATCGGATCGATCGCCAGTGCAGTCGCGTGGATCAGGAAAATACGTGGAGCCTTCATGCTCATGTACCTCGACCAGGTTGTTCGCCCCATCCGCCAGTGCGCTTTGTGCAGATCCCCACACCTTCGTATGGTATTTTCCAACTCCAGTCCGGTGGGGGCACCCGCCCCAGCGCAAACGGACTGACATCAATCATCCGAGAGAGAGCCTGTGATCAAGAAAGACCTCGCCTTGCAGTTGGCCCCCCGCGTTATCGAGATGATTCGCGCGCGCTCGATGAAAGCCGGTGAGCCGTTGCGCGAGCAGACGTTTGCCCAAGCGCTGGGAGTTTCGCGCTCGCCGGTGCGGCGAGTGTTTGCCTTGCTCGCTGAATGGGACCTCGCCATCCAGGAACCCAACCGAGGCTACTTTCTGAAACAAGACGCCGGGCAGATTCAAGAAACGACCTTCCCGCTCGCCAGCGATCCTTTCGAAGACTTTTACCTTCGCGTGGTCGACGACATTCTGGGTGGCGAGATACCTGAGCACTTTTTCGAAGCCCAGCTGCTGCGCCGTTACGAAGTACCGCGCGGGCAATTGCTCAAGGTCTTGAACAGGCTGGCCAGCGAAGCCATGGTGGAACGCAGGCCGGGGCAAGGATGGGGTCTGAAGGACTTCGTGCATAACGCCCAGGCGCACATCCAGAGCTACCGCTTTCGCATGGCCATCGAACCGGCTGCCCTGCTCGAGCCTGGCTATCAGGTCAATCACGCCGCGTTCGCCCAGGCCAGGCAACAACAGCAGGCCATGCTCGACGGGGATATCCAGACCTTGTCCCGTGCCCAGCTGTTCCAGGTGGGCGCCCAGTTTCACGAACTGATCGTGCAGTGCTCCGGCAATGTCTTTTTCATCGATGCCATACGCCAGCAAAATCAGCTCAGGCGCTTCATCGGCTACAAGGCCAACGTCGATCGCACCCGTCTTATGGCGCAATGCCAGGAACACATCCATTTGCTCGACCTCATCGAATCTGATCGGCGCGAAGAAGCCGCGCAATTTCTCTGGAAGCATCTGGACGAAGTAGGTCGTCTCAAGACTCAACAGGACGTCATGCCAGATGAGGGGATATAGAGCGCACCCCTGACACCCGATGACTGATCGAGGCTTTGTCGGAGCGCTCCAATCATCCGCCGGCCAGCTTACCACGATTGTTTTAACTCAATACAAAATACAAAAATATCGCTCATCCCGACGATTCAGCTAAATTTTTCGTCGCATATTGTATTTCATTATCACAATGAGCAATTATGCGCGCCGCTCGGAAACGTAGCCATATCGAATCACACAGGGATGATTGCAATGAACGAAAGGACGTTGGGTAGAGGGGCGGGAGTCTCGAACCTTCTGTTCGGGGGGTACACCGTATTGGTTGCCCTGCTTGGAGTGACACTGGCCTATAAAGGCGGCGCCCTGGTGAGTGCTGGCGGATCACCCTATTACGCCATGATGGGCACCGCCCTGTTGCTATCGGCCCTCCTCATCGGCCTGAAAAAACCCCTCGGCCTCTACCTGTATGGCGCAGCTGCTCTGGCCACCTACGCCTGGGCGATCTGGGAGTCCGGGTACAACGGCTGGGCCTTCATTCCACGCCTGGCCTGGCTGGCCGTTCTCAGCGTTCCGTTCCTGGCTTTCTGGCCGGTGGTGCGGCGTGACTTTGCCAACGTCAGCAGAAGTCATTACTTCACCATCATGGGCCTGTTGCCGATCCTCATGGGCGGCACGATCCTGGTGCCGCTGTTCTTCCCGGACACCGTTCACCTTGCCGACTCGACGCTCGCCACGACGCGCCCCGGACAAGCCTTCAGTCGCAATACGGTGACCTCACCGGACGGCAATATTGCCGCGTCACACGACGAGACCAACTGGACCGCCTATGCAGGCTCCAACCTGGGCAACCACTATTCCGCCGCATCGCAAATCACCCCCTCGAATGTGTCGGGCCTGGTGAAGGCCTGGGAGTACCACCACGGCGATGTGAAGCAACCCGGCGAAAAGACCAAGTACCTGAACGAGGCCACGCCGATCAAGGTGGGCAACTCGCTCTACACCTGCACCCCGAAGCAAATCATCATTTCCCTGGATGCCACCACCGGGAAGGAGAACTGGCGGTTCGACTCCAAAGTCGACCCGGATTACTTCGCCAATGGCGGTGCCTACTGCCGTGGCGTCTCCTATTTCGAAGTGCCCAATGCCAGCGGCCTGTGCGCCTCACGCATCATCTGGGGCACCAACGATATTCGCCTGGGCGCGGTAGACGCCTTGACGGGCCAGGCGTGCCCCGACTTCGGCAACGCTGGTTTTGCGGATTTGAAAGACGGCCTGGGTACCTTCAGGAAAGGCTCGACGGGTATCACCTCCGCCCCCACCATCATTCGCGGAGTGGTGATCACCGGAGGCCGAGTCCTTGACTCCGATGTACGCCCTGCCCCCTCGGGCGTGGTACGCGGCTACGACGCTGTCACCGGCAAACAGAAATGGGCCTGGGACCTGGGTCGCCCGGACATCCATGCTCCCGCTCGCGACGACGAGACCTACACCCTCAGCACACCCAACTCCTGGGCACCGCTTTCCGCCGACGATGAACTCGGCTTGGTGTATATCACCACCGGCAACGCAGCCGGCGACTTCTATGGCGGTACTCGCACCGAACAAGAGGACAAGTTCAGCTCCTCCCTGGTCGCGCTGGATGCGGCCACTGGCAAGGTCAAATGGCATTTCCAGACCGTTCACCACGATCTGTGGGACTACGACCTGAGCCCTCAACCCAGCCTGATTGACTTCCCTACCGCCACGGGGCCACGCCCGGCCGTCATTCAAGCCACCAAATCCGGCCAATTGTTCGTGCTTGACCGCGCCACCGGCGAACCGCTGGTGGATGTCGTGCAATCTCCCGTGCCCCAGGGAACCGCGCCCGGAGACTACACCGCGGCCACCCAGCCACTTTCGCCCGATATGCCGAGCACCATGGGGCGCCCATCGAAAACCCCGGAAGTACTGACCGAGGCCGATGCCTGGGGGCTGACGCCTTTCGATCAGATGCAATGTCGCCTCGAGTTTCGCCAGGCACGCTACGAAGGGATCTTCACCCCGCCGGTCGTAGGCCAGCAAAGCCTGATTTTCCCTGGCCATCACGGCGGTTTGAACTGGGGAGGCGTGATGGTCGACCTCAAGCGAGGCCTGCTGATCATCAACAACCAGCGGCTCCCTTATATGCAGGGGCTGGTTCCCCGCGAACAACTCGACGCCCTCAATGCCAAGTCGTTCCAGGAATCGCCGGGCAACAGCCAAGGCTTCCGCGTCCAGGCCGGGCTGCCTTACGGCGCCATCAAAGATCCATGGATGTCCTCCCTTGACCAGCCGTGCATTGCGCCACCCTGGGGCTTCATTGCCGGTATCGACCTGCGCACGCGCGATGTCGTCTGGAGCCGCCCATTCGGTACGGGGTATGACAGCGGGCCTTGGGGAATCGCCTCTCGGATGCGCTTCGAAATCGGTACGCCGAGCGATGCGACGGGCGTGACGACAGCCGGAGGCGTGACATTTATCGGTGCCGCCATCGATCGTTTCATGCGGGCTTATAACAGTGAAAGTGGAGAGCTGCTGTGGGAGGAACGCCTCCCCGCAGGCAATCAGGCTTCACCCTTGACCTACATGAGCCAAGGCCGACAGTACGTCGTGGCCGTGGTCGGCGGTCATGACCGGATTCCAACCAAGCTGGGTGACAGCATCATCGCCTGGGCCCTGCCCGAGAAGTGAATCGCGTTTTGTCTGAGAGGGCTCGCCATGACAGTGTCGGACAGGGATGTAAAACATATGAATGTTCTCCCCCCCTGCGACCGACGAAAACTTTAGTCATGGCATAGAGCCTCTCAGTTTATTAAATAGCGATAGCCACTAGGTTCTGTACGAAAACCCTTGAAACATCGAAATGGGTAAAATCGCCGCCATCAACGGCAGGAGCCCCTGATGGCCAAGCGATACGAACTCAGCGATGCGTCCTGGGAAATGATTGAAGATCTCATCACCCAGGATCAGAAAACGGGACGCCCAAGAAACGACGACCGCTTGATGCTCAACGGCATCCTATGGGTGCTCTGCTCAGGCGCCGCATGGCGCGATATGCCTGAGCGTTTCGGCCCTTGGTCGACGGTCTATCAACGCTTTCGCGACTGGCGCAATCGAGGCACCTTT